>DATHEQ010000442.1:0-2948 GCA_035318505.1 Polyangiaceae bacterium
TCCCCAGAAGCCATGCTTTCGAGTGCGACCCGCCCCGCGCCGTTTCGAGATGCGAGGGAGAAAAGGGACGAGGACGAACGAAGCGCCATCGTCATCAGCCTCGGCGCAGACCCGTGGCCGTAGCGAGCAGCATTTCCCGGACCGCCTGGGCGCGCTCGCGTGCCACGGGAACGCGCAGCCCGCGCTGATCGGGGCCGAGCCCCAAACCGACGAAGATTTTGGTCTCGTTCTCCTCGCGCCCGAGCTCCTTGATGAAGGCGGCGTTCACGAGCCAATTTCGATGCACCCGCGTGAAGCCGCGGCCGAGCGAAAGCTCGATGGCGGACAGGGAGAGATCGAGATCGAAGACCCCGTGCGGGCTGTGCACGGACGCCATCCGCTCCGACGCTTCGAAAGCCCACACTTCGTCCGGCTCGAGAAAGACCAGCGTGCGCCCGCGGCGGGCGACGATGCGGTGCGCGGACGGTGGCGCGGGGGTGGGGCGTCGCTCGAGCAGGCGAAGGAGGCATTGCTCCACGCGCTCCTCGCTGAAAGGTTTCAAGAGATAGTCCGCCACACCGAGGTTATACGCCTCGACCGCATGCTCCTTGAAAGCCGTCGCCAGGACGAACACCGGGGCCGACGGTGTGCCGGCGAAAGACCGCACCAGCGTGAGACCGCCTTCATCGTCGTGGACGAGCTGAACGTCGACGAAAGCTGCATCGATGTGGTGGCTAGCAGCCTGCAGCGCCTGTCGCGCATCGTCGAGGGCCGCCACCGCTCCCACGACCTCGGCGAGGCCGGAACCCTGGAGTAACTCCACCAGGTAATTGCGGGTGGGCAGCTCGTCTTCGACCACGAGCACGCGCAGGCGCGACGACGAGGCGGCGTTCTTCATGCGAGCTTCCGGGGGTCTTCTACCCGCGGCGTGTTCTGCGTGCGCACGGTGGGCGGAAGCTCGACGCTCCAGCGGGTTCCTTCCGGTGAAGAGGTACAGTGAAGCTCGGCTTCCGTATATTTGAGCTCGAGGCGCCGGCGAACCGATTTCAATCCGATGGCTCCCGACCGGGGCGGGCTCGCCGTCATGCCGGGACCGTTGTCCTCCACGACGCAGGAGAGACGCGCCGGGCGGCCGCCATGGGTCTTCACGAAGAACGCGCGGACCACCACCTTGCCGTCACGGCTGCGCTGCAGCGCTCCGTGCTTGACTGCGTTTTCAACGAGCGGTTGCAGCAGCAAGCGAGGAATCAAGATATTGCGGGCACCTTCGTCGATGTCCCATTGGAAGGCGAGGTGCCCGTCGTGGCGCGATTCGAGGATCTCCGCGTAGCGCCGCAGCCAGGCAATCTCCTCGTCGAGCGTCTGCATCTCCTCGGCTTCGGAGAGCACGTCGCGTAAAAGATCGCCCAGGCAGGCCAGCAGACGGCGTGCTTTGCGCGGCTCTTGGGTGATGAGGCCGGCAATGGCATTGAGCGTGTTGAGAATGAAGTGCGGCTCGAGTTGCGATCGTAACCGCGTCAGCTCGGCCGCGGTGCGAAGCCTTTCCGCTTCGAGAGCGCGGTCTCGCGCGTCGTCCGCCGCGTAAGGGTAGACGAAAGCGAGCGCCCAAAGACCGCAGTGAAACAGCGCGAACACGAGACCGAGCATGGACGCCCGCCCATACGTGAGCGGATGGTGCCAGCTCCCCGACACGGCGGGAAACGCTTTACCGATAAAGCAGAAGACGAGACCGAAAAGCACACCGATGGCGGCAGCCACCGAGACGCTCATGAGGAGCATGCGCGTCGAACCCCATCGCCGCCGCATGCCCCATTCGAATGCGATGGAGAGCGCCGCCATCAAGGCCGGCATCTCCAGCGCGCAGAAAACGACCATGCCAAAAATGCGCGAACCGTCGCGACCGCTCACGATGGCGGGAATCGTTTGAATGACGAGCCCGGCTGCCATAACGGCGAGGCCGACCGCCCATCGCCTCCGCTCGAGCAAGCGCGGGTAAGCCGCTGCAGGTCCGCCTCCGTCGAGACCCGGGTGCCGCGATGCGTCTGGCTCACCGGGAATCACGCCGAGATGTTAGCTCGCCGCCAGGCACGGCGCCGCGCCCGGTCGCCAAAAACAAAACGCCCGCCCGCCCGTCTGCAAACATCGACGGTTCGTCGGACCGAGAGGGCCGTAGGTCGGATGGACGTCTCACCGGATCTGCGCCGTCCGCGTGATCTCACCCATTTTGCCCGAGCGGAAATCCTGGAACGCCTGCAGGAGCTCTTGCTCGGTGTTCATGACGAAGGGCCCGTAGCGCGCGACAGGCTCAGCGAGCGGTACGCCAGCGAGAAGGAGCAAACGTGCGCGGCGTCCTGGCGCTGCCCGCAGTCGAACCGCGCCGCCTTCGCCGAGAATGCCCATTCTCCCCTCGCCCACCTCGGCGCCCGCATCGCCCACTTGAGCTGTCCCTTCGAAGACGTACACGAGCGCGCGCTGCTCGTCTTTTACCTCGACCGTGACGTCGGCGCCGCTCTCCAGTTTCCAATCTTGAAACACGATAGGCGTGTGCGTCTCGATGACGGCGCGAATGCCGAGCGCCGAACCGGCGATGACGTTGACTTCGGCGCGCCCATCTTCGCTCCGTGCGCGCGGGACCTTGGCCGCTTGCACCTCTTGATAGCGCGGCGTGGTCATCTTCAATCGTGCCGGCAAGTTGATCCAGATCTGGAACCCGTGCATCCGGCCGCCCTGATCGAGCAGCGCCGACGTCGGCGTTTCGGAGTGGATGATGCCGCCCCCCGCCGTCATCCATTGCACATCGCCGGGACCGAGCGTACCGCGATGTCCGGCGGAGTCCTCGTGCTCCACGCCGCCCTCGAGCACGTAGGTCACCGTTTCGAATCCTCGATGCGGGTGATCGGGCGCACCTAGCGCTTGGCCGGGTGGATAAACGATAGGACCCATTTCGTCGATCAGCAGGAAGGGATAGA
>DATHEQ010000443.1:0-14267 GCA_035318505.1 Polyangiaceae bacterium
ACGCTCGAGTTCGTCGCGCGCAACGGCGATTTCGTGGTGATGATCGGCCTCGTCGAAAATGGGCGACCGGTGGCCGGCGTCGTCGTAGCGCCAGCCTCGGGGGTCGCCTGGGCCGGCGCTGAATCCCTCGGCGCCTACGAAGTCGCGCCGGACGGTGCACGCACGCCCATTCGTGTCACCGACACCTCCCTACTCGCACGTGCGAACGTCGTCGTCTCGCGCTCGCACCCGTCGCAGCGCCTGCAACGGCTCATCGAGCGTCTCGGCGTCGAAAAGGCCACGCCGCGCGGCAGCGCGGGGCTCAAAGCGACCGATGTCGCCTCGGGGCGGGCCGATTTCTACCTCCACCCGAACCAAGCCGGTAAACGATGGGACACGTGCGCGCCCGAAGCGATCGTCAGCGCGGCGGGCGGGATTTGCACGGACGCGAGCGGCCAGGCCATCGACTACACCGGGCCCGAGCTCCCCAACATCAAGGGATTTCTCGCGTCGAACGGCAAGCTTCACCAGGCCGTGCTCGACATCGTGCAGCAACGCGACACGTGATTTTGTCGAGAATGACGCGACGAGCGCGTATGTCCGACGACGAACGCCGCCGCCGCCCTTCGCACGCATGACCTTTCGGCAGAGCGCTACGCGAGTCGCGTTGACACCACATGAAGAAGAAGCGTAACTTCTTTTATCCCTTAGTTTTTCGGCTCCATTGCGTCTGATCTGATCTGAACTGGGCTCGCCTCCCTGGCGAGCTCGCGTCGTCCCTACACGCACCCCTTGGGGAGGTGATCCCATGATCCGAATTGCGCGAACGATCGCTCCGCTGCTCCGTGCTCTCTTGCTCACGTCCGTTCCTTATGCGGCAGCTTCGGCGGCGACGTTGGGGATGGTGGGATGTAACGACGAAAATGCGGCTGAAACTTGGGTAAAGAAGCTCGACGACCCCATCCAGCGCCCGGCGGCCATCAAGCGGCTCATCCAGTTTTTCGAAGACGCGATGACGCGCGCCAACAAGGATCGCACCGACGCCAACGTCAAAGCGCTCCTCGATAAAATCATCGGGCCGCTCACCAAGGTCTACGTCGAGGCGCAAATCGACGATCGCACGCGTATCGAGCTCATCAAATTCTTGAGCGACGCGCGCGACCCACGCGCCAAAGACGCGTGGATCAAAGGGCTCAGCGGGTTTGCCGAGAGCAAGGGAGCGTCCGAAGACGACGTTCGCTGGATCGCACCCGCGGTCGCAGCGGCCAAGCTCGAAGAAGCGGCCCCCGCGCTCGGTCAGGCGTTCATCAAGCTCGAGGCGGGCACACAAAAAGGCTCGCAAGCCTACAAAAACGTGCACGACGCGATGCTGCTGCTCGTCAGCCCCCAGTGGAAGGGCATCATCGTCGAGCGGCTCAACCACAAGATCGACAAGCCCGCCGGCGCTGGCGACAACGCCAAGGTGACCGCCTACCAGAACGAGCTTTTCTGGCAGACCACCTCGGCCGAGCTCGCGGGTGAGCTCAAAGATCCCGCCGCCGTCAAAGCGCTTTTCAAATGCGTCATGTCGCCGAGCAAAGCGGACGTCGCCGGCACGGCCTCGATGGCGCTCATCAAGATGGGCAAAGAGTCGGTCCCGTTTCTCATCAACGTGATCGGCGGCAAAGACGCAGAGGTCATCGACTACGCAAAAACGACGTCCGGCTCCAGTCCCGAGGAAGCGAAGGCCTACATCAAAGCGGCGGCCGTCGTTCTCGGCGCCATCGGCCGCCCCGAGGCGGTCGGTCCCATGGTGCAGGCGCTCGACGCCGCCGACAACGACGTGACGCGAGCGGTGGTGGCGCGCGAGCTCACCAAGCTTCCCTCCACGCCCGAGAGTGAGAAAGGCTTCATGGCCGCGTTCGAGAAGATCGCGCCGGCCGCGCTCATGCCTCCGAGCGGTCAGAATGCGCGCGCGCAGCTGATGGAAGCGGCGTCGCACTTTTACGATCCGCAGATCGTTCCCTGGCTCCTCAAGCAGATCAAAGGCGCCAAGGGCAGCGACAACGACAAGGACGCCGTCCAACTGGCGGCGCTCGTCACCGGCATCAAGCTCATGAACAAGGGCCAAGTTGGCGACGTCAAGGCAGCGGTCGACAAGGAAGGCACGCAGATCGAAAAAGACGCGCTCCACCTGGCGACCGACGTCGTCAACGGCTGCGGCGACAACGTCGCCTGCTACGTCTCCAAGGTCCAAGAGCCGATGGCGCAGGAAGAGAAAACGCAGTTCATGGGCATCAAGGCCGCTTACATGCTCGCCATCCTCGGCAACGCCGGCACCAGCATGGAAATCGTCAAGCAGCTGCCCAAGGTGAAGAACGCCGCCGTGCGCTTCTCCGCCGTATCGGCAATCGACCATCTCACGCAGGCTCAGCCGGCGCCCGTCGCCGACGCGCTGCAAAAGATCGTCGACGAGAACAAAGAAAAAGGCGATCGCAACATGATGCAGGCCGACGCCCCGGTAAAGGAGATCGTTTATCGGTTGCGCGCTCGCTAGAGCCCGCGAAAATGGTTCGGCTCGTCATTCGGTCGGGCACCAGCCAAGGGCGGTCATTCGAGGCGGTGGGGGACGTTGTTCGCATCGGCCGTGCGCCGAGCAACGACCTCGTCATCGAGGATGCTCAGATCTCCGCCGAGCACGCGCGCATCGTGCTCGGCCCGGCCGCTCCCATGCTGGAGGATTTACGTTCCACCAACGGCACCGCCGTCGTGCGCGGCTCCGCCCGGACGGTGCTCGGGGAAGGGGCGGGGGACAAGGCCGCGCTCGAGAGCGGTGACGTCATCGAGCTCGGCTCGGGCGATGCGATCACCGCCATCGCCGTATCCGTCGCCGAGGATCGCGACGAAGCGCGTGTCGTCGCCGTCCGGAAAATCGAGGATCTCGGGCGGATCACGGCCGGAATCGAGCAGAACCCGCGCAGTCTCTCGGCTCTCTACCGCGCGCAAAAAAGCATCGGGGCCAGCACGGGCCTCGACGAAACGTTGGTGGCCGTCGCCGACGCGGTCCTCTCTCTCGTCGCCAACGCGACGCACGTCACCGTCGTTCTGCGTGATGTCGAAGAGGCCGCCGGCGCGTACGTGCCCATGCTGACGCGCGTCCGGGCCGCGACGGGAGAAGGGACGTCCCCTGCCGGCTCGGTTCCCCTGACGCGCAGCGTGTTTCGTAAGGTGATAGGAGAGCGTGCCGCGGTGCTCGCGGCGGATGCGCCGCGCGATGTCGGTCAGAGCGAGTCGCTCATGGGCGCTTCTATCCGCAGCACCATCGGCGTCCCTCTTTGGAAAGGCGACGACATCCTCGGCGTGCTGCAGGTGGACAACCGTCACGCGCCGGCGATGCTGAGTCAGGACGACGTCGAGGTTCTCACCGTTCTTGCGGCCAATGCGTCGCTCGCCATCGAGAGCTCGCGGCTCATCCGGCGCCTCGTTGCCGCCGAAGAGCGCCTCCACAAAGAGAACGCCTTTCTCAAGAGTCGCGAAGCCAAACGTCAGAACGGCGAAAAGACGATTTTAGGCAAGAGCCAGGCGATGCAGGCCGTCCTCGGGCAACTCGAAAAGGTGCTCGAAACCCGGGTGACCGTTCTCATCGAGGGGGAGACCGGCACCGGCAAAGAGCTCATCGCGTCCGCGCTCCACTACCGCTCGAAACGGCGTGACAAGCTCTTCGTCACCCAGAACTGCGCGGCCATTCCCGAGAACCTCCTGGAGAGCGAGCTGTTCGGCCATCGCCGCGGCGCTTTCACCGGCGCCACCGACGACAAGAAAGGGCTCTTCGAAATCGCCGACGGGGGCACGCTCTTTCTCGACGAGGTGACGGAGATGCCTCTCTCGCTGCAGTCGAAGCTCTTGCGCGTGCTGCAAGAGGGCGAAGTGCGCCCGGTGGGCGCGACCCAGCCGAAGCACGTCAGCGTGCGCATCGTCGCGGCGTCGAATCGCAACCTCGAAAAAGAGGTGGCGGCGGGGCGTTTTCGCGAGGATCTCTATTACAGACTCAAAGTCTTTCCGCTGCGCGTTCCACCGCTGCGCGAGCGGCGCGACGACATCCCGCTGCTGGCCGCGGCGTTCTTGGATCGTTACGCGACGGAGTTTCAAAAACCGGCCGGCGGGCTGACCCAGCAGGCGACCGAGCTCCTCATGGCCTACGATTGGCCCGGCAACGTACGCGAGCTGCAAAACGAAATGCAGCGCGTCGTCATCGAGCTCGATCCCAACGGGTTCGTGACCAAAGAGCACCTCTCGCCGCGCATCCGCCACGTCGAGGGAATCCTCGAACGCGCCCGCACCAGCAAGGGCACGTTGCGCGAGATGATGGATGCCGTGGAGAAATACGTCCTGCTCGAGGCGCTGCGCGAGCACAACAACAACAAGACGAACACCGCCAAGACGCTCGGTATTACCCGCGAGGGGCTGCACAAGAAATTGCGTCAGTTCGGAATCGGCTGACCGGACCCGGTCGTCGCCAAATCCTCGCGCATGCGAGTCGAGGGCACAGCGATCACAAAATCGACATCGATGCGGTGTTGCAGCTACGACGCGCCGACATGTCGTCTAAGGAGAAACCCGTCCGAGGAAGGTGCGTAATTTTGCTCTGCACTGGCAGAAGAAATGTCTCCTCTCAAAGCACTCTGGCCGAGATCGACGCTGGAAATGCGACATCTCGGCCCGTATAATTCGCCGGTATGGCGCGCTTTCGTGCCCGCCCTTCGCGAGAGGCCCCGCTCGAGTATGGTCAAGACCGATAACGCGGCTCCGCCGGTTTCTCGCGACACATCGCGATCGGCTGCCGAGAATGTTTGGCGAAGCGCCGCAATCTGGCTCCTAGGATTGGCGTCTTTACTCATAGCGAATACCGGATGGACGGCCGGCAGGGCGGTCAGCGTCGTGCTCATGGTCGAGGGAACCGACGTCGATGTCGTGCGTCGCGATCTCAACGACGCGCTCCCCCCGCGCTTCACGATGGTCGATCCCGAAAGGACGAAAGCGGCGCTGGCAAAGGAAGGCGTCATGGGATCGTTCGCCGATTCGCTTTCCAACCAGCGGGTGCGCAAGCAGGCGCTCGCCGCGGTACACAAATCGTTGAAGGAGCAGGGTGTCCCCGCGCTCATCGCGGTTCGCACGCGCCGAGGCAGAAACAATGCGCGCGAGACGCGCGTCATCCTCGTCATGGGCGAGCAGGTCGAGCCTGTCGTGGAAGAGGACATCACGCTCGGCCGCAACGAGAAGATGGGCAACAAGGTCGGTCCACTCTTGGCGGTTCCCCTCGAAGACATCGAGGCCTCGAACGAGAAAGCGGTCGCCACGACGAGCAAGGCTGCGCCAGAGAAGCCTTCCGCGCCGGAGAAGCCTTCCAAACGTGCCCGTGCCGATGCCGCCGCCGAGCCGCCCCCGCCTCCCGAGCCGAAGGATGACGAACCGTCGCCGGCGCCGGCGCGTGCGGCCGCTGCACACGCGGCGAGCGAGCCTCCCGAGCGCGACACCCCTGTCAAAAAGAAGCGCGAGAAGACGGACTTCACCAATGCGCTCATCTTCGTCGACGTGGGCCTCGACGTCGGCGCTCGCAAAATGGCCTATAGCGATCCACTCGTTGGACCGCTCCGTTCCTATCTGGCGCCCGGCGTCATCGGCTACAGCGTGGCGGGGCAATTGTATCCGGGCGCATCGAGTGGAATCGCGGGGGCCAAGGACATCGGCGTGGTGTTCCGCTACGCCGGGTCGCTCGGTTTCGGATCGCAGACCAAGGACGGCTCGCAGAAGACGACCGGCTCCTGGACACGCACGGCGGTCGGCGTGCGCGGCCGCTTCTTGGCTGGTGCCAAGAACACCGGGCCGTACATCGGCGTGGAAGGCACGTACGGCACATGGGGCTTCGTCTTCGAAGGGGACGAGCCGATCGTATCGGAGGTCCCCTCTGTTCAATACAAGTACGTGCGCGGCGCGATTGACGCGCGCTTTCCCTTCAACGCCTTTTCGCTCATCGTCGGAGCGGGAGGCATGTACGTCATGTCGGCCGGCCAATTCAGCGACCGTTTTCCCCATGCGACGATCGCGGGCGTCGATGCTACCGCTACCGGAGCGTACGCCTTTTTGCCCTGGCTCGAAGGTCGTGCCGAGGTGAATTACACGCGCATCTTCTCGAGCGCCAAACCCGAGCGTGGCGACAGTTACATCGCCGGGGGCGCTCTCGACGAATACTTCATCTTTCACGGCGGCATTGCCGCTGTGTTCTGAACGGTGCAACGATGATCCGACTACGCACGCTCTTCATTTGGACGCTCATCGGTGGCGCGGGCGCCCTCTACGCCGGTTGCGCGGGGCAGCTCACGGACGCTGAAAAGGAATTTCTTGTTGCGGGTGTCGACGGCGGTAACGCGGGCGGCGCGGGTGGCGCCGGGGTCGGCACGGGTGGCGCGACGGGCGTCACCGGCGGCACGGGCGGCGTCGGAACCGGCGGTGCGACGGGCGGCGCAGGCGGAACCACCGTCGGTGGGACGGGCGGCGCGACGGGTGGAACGGCGGGCGCGGGCGGCGGACCGCTCGACCCCTGCATGGCCCCCTTGGCGAAGGACAAGTGCAGCACCGTCGGGTGCCACGGTGGTGCGCTGCTCGCCGCCGGACTCGATCTCTCGGCGGCGATGATCGCCGCGCCGCAACCACTCGTCGACAAGCTGAACCGTGGTGAGACCGGCGGCTGCACCGCTGCGGTAGGCAAGATCATCGACAGCCAGAAGCCGGACCAGAGCCTGCTCTACACCAAGATCACGACGCAGTCGTGCGGCGCGAAGATGCCGCCCGGCACGCCGCTCGCTCCCGCCGAGACGGGGTGCGTGCTCAATTGGATCAGGAGCATCGTCGGCGGAGGCTCGGGAGGCGGCGGCGGAGCGGCCGGTGCCGGCGGATCAGGCGGCACCGTCGACGCGGGGCGCGGTTGAGCCGGCGCTGGCAGCGCTATTGAATGCCGTACTCCTTGAGGCGCCGGTAAAACGTTCGACGCGGTAGCCCGAGCATGTGCGCCGCTTTGACGCGATTCCAGTTGCAGGCGCGCAGCGCGCCGACGATTCGATCTTTCTCGCCGTCGCGCCGCCGCACCGGCTCGTCCGGGTGACGTTTCGAGCCGGGGCTCTTTTTCGAGCTCGACGGTCGCGAGCTCGGCGGAACCGAGCGCGGCCCCGATCGGGACAGGTTCGGCGTTGCCACCTCTCCGCCCGCGCGCCGGCCCGCGGTGGGAAAATCGAAGTCGTCGGGCAAGAGCTCGGGCCGGTCGCTCATCACCCACGCGTTGAGCAGCACGTTCTCGAGCTGCCGCACATTGCCCGGCCACGGTTGGCTCGACAGCTTGCGCAGCGCTTCGCGCGAGAGCGTCTTTTTGTCGCGCTTCAGCCGAGCCGCGAAGATCTTGAAAAAGTGATCGATGAGCGGCGGAAGATCGTCGATTCTCTCGCGCAGCGGTGGGAGGCGCACCTCGACGACGTGCAATCGGTAATAGAGATCCTCGCGAAATGCGGACGCCTCGACCATGGCTGCCAGATCGCGGTTCGTCGCGGCGATGAGTCGCACGTCGACGCTCTGCTCTTTCTCGCCGCCCACCGGGCGAATCACCTTTTCCTGGAGAACCCGCAGTAGGCCCGCTTGCATCTTCTTCGGCATCTCGCCGATCTCGTCGAGCAAGAGCGTGCCCCCGTCGGCCTCGCGGAAGAGCCCTTTGTGGTCGCGGTCCGCGCCGGTGAAGGCGCCGCGTACGTGCCCGAAGAGCTCGCTCTCCAGGAGGTGCTCGGGGATGGCCCCGCAGTTGATGCCGGTGAACGGACCTTTGCTCCGGCGGCCGGCGTTGTGAATCGCGCGGGCCACGATTTCCTTGCCGGTTCCGCTTTCGCCGGTGATGAGCACGGGCACGTCGGTATCCTTGATGCGGTCGATGAGCGCATAAACTTTGCGCATCACCGCGCTCGTGCCCACGAGCCCCTGGTAGCCGAAGTGACTACGCAGCACCGCGCGCGTCGTGCGCAGATCACGCCGCACCTCGTCGAGCTGGGCGGTGCGATGACCGAGGAGCTCTTCCAATCGTGCCCGCGCTCGCTCGAGCTCGCCATTGGCCGTCTTCAACTCGGCCGCGCGTTCCGCGCTTTCGGTGACGAGCCGCGCATTTTCGATGGCGATGGCGACCTGGTCGGCGAAGGCGGACAGCGCGGGGAGCTCTTCGGCGAATTGAGTCCCGGGGCGCAGGCGCGTCTCCACGTAGAGGGCGCCGATGGCGCGTCCACCGGGCGCCGAGATGGGCACGCAGGCCACCGATTGGAGCATGAGCTGGTGAACCGAGAGGTACCCCGCCATGCGGTCGTCGTCGCGCGCGCTCTGCGACACCACTGCCTCGCGCGTGTCGATCACGCGCTCGGCGATGCTGCGCGAGAAGCGTGCATGCGGGTCATCACCGACGCGATCGCGCGACGTATAGACCGACAGCTCGCCTCCCTGCGCCGCCAAGATCACGAATCCGCGTTCGGCGCGCAAAAGCGCGATGGCATGATCGGTGACCCGCTCGAGCAGACGCGGTAAATCGTGCTCGGTGGCGAGCTCTCGGTTGATCTCGAGGATGCGTCCCAGCCGATCCTCCTGAATCTGGGCCGGCGCGGCGGGCGGGATCGTTTTTGGCGACGGAGCCGACGGAGAGGACGTGCTCGTGCGCGATGATGCAGACTCGCGCAGACGCCGTCGGCGCGCGTCGTCCCAGTAGACTTCCCGCAGATCCCGAGGGAGACGCACCGCAATCTCCTCGAGCACGCCCAAGGCTTCTTCGATGTCGCGGCGCGCGAGAAGGGACTGCCCGCTGTCCGCGAGAAGACGCGCGCGCGCTTCGAGAATGCGCCAGATCCACTCTTTTTGTCCGCAATTGCGCGCGGCTTCCAGCGCTTCCTCGAAAGCGCGCCGCGCCGCCGCTTCGTCCTGGCGCAGCGCGCCGAGCAGAGCGCGCGCGAGCGCCATCATGGCGCGATGGGCAGGCGCATCGGCGAGGAGCGAAGCCGCTTTCTCGACCTGCGAAGCGAGCGCGGTGGGGTCGGCCCCCGGGGCGTGCGCGGCCAAGAGCACGCTCTCGAGCCGTGCCTCGGCGGCGTCGGTGGCGCGGCCGAGCCCGTCGTACGCGGCGGCGCACGAGGCATAGAGGGTGAGCGCGCTGGCGATATCGCCGGTGCGCGCCGCGAGATCGGCTTCGAGGCCGCGCAGCTGGGCCTCCGCTACCGGCGCTAGCGTGCCGCGTTGGCGGCAGAGCGACTCGATGCTGGCGCGCGCCCGCGCAAAGCGCCCGAGATAGAGGTCGAGATTGGCCAGGTTCAAAAGCGCTTGCTGCGTGGTGGAGCGGCGTCCGGCGCGTCCTCCCATGTCGACGGCCGCTTCGGCGTGGGCCAGCGCTTGCGCGAAATCGCCTTGCCCCTGAGCGAGGACGGCGAGATTGAGTCGGATGGTCGCGACGGCGCCGGCTTCACCCGCGGTTTCGGCCGCGCGCAGCGCCGCTTCGTAGGCGGTCTTGGCCTCGGACAGCTGCTCGTTTCGCTGCAGGGCCAAGGCCAGCGACGCGAGTGTCAGGCTTTCGACCCGCAGATCCCCGGACGTGCGCGCCAACTCGACCGCGCGCTCGAGCAGCTCGCGCGCCGCGTCGTGGCGTCCGGTGTAGCTTTCCGCCAGCCCGCGCACTGCCAGTGCATCGGCTTCGATCGCTGGCTCGCCGCCGCCCGAGACCGCCACCTTGGCCGCTTCATCCGCCAGCGCATAGTCGCCGGCGCGCAAGTGAGCGCGCGCCCGGTAGACGAACCACCTGCGTCCGATTTTGGTGCTTTTCGCCGCCATCGCCGCGGCGCTCGTCTCCTCGAGCTCCTCGAGCGCGCCTTTCGGATTGCCCCTTCCGATCGCCAGTCTTGCCCGCGCGATCGCAGCCGCGAGGCTGCGATCGTCTTGCAGCTCCGTGATGAGCGCTGCGGCTTCGTCGTTGCGCCCTTGGTCGAGGAGCCGCTCGCATCGAACGAGAGCCGGCTCGGAGCGGACGCTGTTCACGGTGACGCCGTCCTTTGGCTCCAAGATGCGCTCGAGGTCGGCGGGGGACACCACGGTCTGCCCGTCCAGTCGGCGCACGATGCCACGGAGTTTCCCCGGGCGCCCCTTGGACCGCGTCATGATCTCCGCGATGACGGCGGGAGACAGGGAAGGAATGGCGCGGCGCAGCAGCTCGGTTGCGGCTTGCTCCTCGAGGGGAGGCATCGCAAACACCTCCACCCGTGTAGCGAGAGGAACGAGACGAGCTTTGGAAGCCGCGAAAACCAGCTTGGCACCCGCTTGGCGCGCCTCGGTCAGTCGCGCGAGGGTGTCGCGATCCAGCTTGTCGGAATCGTCGACCAACACCACCATTTCGCGCGCTTCACCGCCGGCGAGCTCGCAGGCGAGCGCTTCGGCGAGATTCGCCGTCACCGCTGGTTCAATCCAGGCGACGGCGCGTCCGGCGACGCCGAGCGACCATGCCACACGCCGTAGAAGCGCCGTTCTGCCCGAACCGACGGGACCCTCCATCGCCACGACGCCCCCGGCCGGGAGCGCATCGATGCGCGCCAAGAGCGCGAGCGCCGCGGTTTCGATGCCCACGATGGGCCACGATGCGTCCACGTGGCGGCCGAGCTCGCGCGGCGCGATCTGGGTCACGCGGCGCAGCTCCATGGCCAGCTCGTCCGCGCTCGGAAAGCGAGCCGAAGGGTCTTTGGCCGTGGCGCGAGCCACGACTTTTTCGAGGGCGCTCTTGTCGCTCGGCGGCAGTCGCTGCCCCGCATGCTCGAGAAGCTCGCCGAGCGTCGCGCCCAGCGCGAAGATCTCCGCGCGCACACTGAGCTTGGCGCCGGCTAAAAGCTCGGGCGCCGCATACCGAGGCGTGAGCCCCTCTGGTCGCGTTCCGCGTTCCTTCCACGGCGCGGCGAGCCCCAGATCGACGAGCGTCGCCCGCCCATCGTCGCCGACGATGATGTTGGCCGGCTTGATGTCACCGTGCAGCAGCGACGCCCGGTGGAGCGCGGTCAGCTGATCGGACGCGAAGGCGATGGCCCCGAGACAGCGCAAAGCGTCGGCGCCTTCCTCGATCAGCTCGAGCAAACTCTGCCCCTCGACCAGCTCGCGCAGCAGGAACGGGCGTCCGCTCCGGGGCAGCCTTCCGAAGCGGAGTACCCGCGGCACGCCGAGCCCCTCCAATCCGGAGAGCGCAACGGCCTCGCGCACCAACGCTTGCACCTCCCGCTCGGTCGCGTGCGCGCCCAACGTTTTCAGCGCGAGCGTGCGCCCGCTCAGCCGATCGCGGACGGCCCATACTTCCCCCCCTCCTCCCTTACCGAGCGGGGAGACCGGTTCGTACCGAGGAGGAAGCTCGGGAGCCGGCACGGTGAACGATCAGATCAACCCGTAATTGAGGGCCAGACCGAAAAAAGGACCGTTGAGGATGTTCCACCCCACATCGACGCGCCCCATGAACTGCTTGGTCGGTTTGAAGCGAAAGCCGGTCTGCAGTGACACCCACGGAAAGAGGATCGGCTTCGAACCGCCGTTGGCCCAGCTCGGCTCGGCGTAGTCGCCGTAGTGATCGTTGTCGGTGCCGCAGAACATCGGGTTCGGCCTGCCCTGCGCGGTACACGGCACGTACGTGGACGGGTCACTCGCTGCCCCGGTGGGATACGCCTGCTGCCGGTGAATGCCGCCGAACACGACGCCCAAGCCGAACCCTCCTCCGTAGGTGAAGGCGAATTTGGGACTCGTCTCCGCGGACCACAAGAAATCGGACATGAAGTAGAGCGACTTCACGCTCGTGTCGACGATTTCCCATGCGTCGTTGTTGTCGGTCTTGGACTTGAAGGGCGTCGCATCCATCGCGTAGCTCGCGTACATCACCGACATCACGTATTCGAAGCCGTTCTTACGGATCGTAAACTCGGGACCGAACGCCGGCACGCCGACGGTCGCGCCGCCGTCGCCGAAGATCCCCATATAAAATTTGGGCACGATGACGTAACGAAAGCGCGCGCCGATGAAACGGTAGGTCGTGTCGTTCTTCTCGAACGGCGAGTTCGGATCTTCGAATCCCGTGGCCGAGACGTCCTTGCTCGCCACCTCCGCAATTTTCGACTGGTTCGACACCTGTCCCTGAGCTGGCGCAGCGGGTGCGCCAGGTGTGCCGCTCGGCGCGGGTGCCTGTGCGGCGGCCTGCGCGGCGAGCAATGAACCTGCTCCTAAGAACATAAGAATCGTCAATAGTTTCATAGGCGTGCCTCGTGTGCCAGCGGGGTGCGGCCTCGGAATTTGTGCCAGGCTACCGCGACGTCGCCCCCCTGGGAAGCGCGATCACATCGTCCGCTACGGGCGCGCAGCACGCCACGCCCGATTTTCGGTCCGTGCCTAGGAGCTCGCGTTGCGCTTCAGGGTTGCCAGCTGATCTTCGAGCGAGCGCACGGTGCGCTTCAAGTCCCGCACTTCGTCGGCCGTGGCGAGCGACATCCGCTTGGCGAACTTCTCCGCCTGCTCCTTGGTGAAACCGTCGATTTTCCCAGGCATGGCCATGGCTGTCATCATCGCTTTGACGAACTGCTCATTTTGCATGAGCTTCATCACGCGCGGATCGGCGAGCAGCTTCATGCCCTGCTCCATCAAGGATTTCTTCAGGCTCATCGACAAGTCCTCGGGCATTCTAGGTTCTGGTGGCGTCGCTCAGGTTGAGGCTTGATGCCCCGCCCGGCGTGCATACGGCCCCGCCGGGCACCGGATCAGCCACGTTTCCGGCGGCGGGTCAATCCTTGGCGTCGCCGCGCGCGAAGATGCTCGCCACGTAGTTGAGGACGTCGGTCGCCGACACCTCGTTGTAACCGAAGTATTTGATGAGCCGGCTCTTGATGATGTCGATCTTCTCTTGCGTCTCTTTGTCGACGACCGCCGACACCAGCGTCTTCAGCTTGATCGAGTCTTTCTGGTCCTCGAAGAGCTTGAGCTCGAGCGCGCGGCGCAGCCGGTCGTTGGTGTGCCACTCGAACTTCTTGCCCTCCACCGCCAGCGCGCCGATGTAGTTCATGATCTCGCGCCGGAAGTCGTCCTTCCTGTTGTCGGGTATGTCGATCTTCTCTTCGATCGATCGCATCAAACGCTCGTCCGGCTCGTCGTCCTGGCCGGTGTAGCGGTTTTTGACCTTCTCCTTGAGCGTGAAGGCCTTGATGTTGTCGATGTAATTGCCGGCCAGCTTGTGAATCGCTTCTTCGTCGGCGCTGATGGCGCGCTGCACTTCGTTTTTCACCATCTCCTCGTACTCGCGCTTGACGATGCCGATGACCTCGCCAAAGCGCTTTTTCTGGTCGTCATTGGTAATGAGCGAGTGGTGGCGTAGCCCTTTTTCGAGCTCGTTCATGACCATGAAGGGGTTGATCGTCCCTTCGCCGACGTCGTTGACGAGCGCGTTGGAGATCTTGTCCTGTACGTAGCGCGGGCTGATCCCCTCCATGCCTTCCCGCTTCGATTCCTTGCGCAGCTCCTTCACCGTGTCCTGCGTGTAGCCGGGGAGCACCTTGCCGTCGTAGAGCTTCATCTTTTGCAAGATGGAGAGGTTGTGCTTTTTGGGATCCTCGAGCCGCGTGAGCACGGCCCACATCGCCGCCACTTCCAGCGTATGCGGCGCGATGTGCTTGCCGCGCACTTTGTGACCGTTGAAGTCCTTCTGGTAGATGCGGATCTCTTCGGTCAACTTGGTGATGTAGGGAATGTCGATCTTGATCGTGCGATCGCGCAGGGCTTCCATGAACTCGTTGTTCAAGAGCTTCTTGTACTCGGCCTCGTTGGTGTGGCCGATGATCACCTCGTCGATGTCCGTCTGGGCGAACTTCTTCGGCTTGATCTTGTGCTCTTGCGAAGCGCCCAGAAGATCATAGAGGAACGCCACGTCCAGCTTGAGAACCTCGACGAACTCGACGATGCCACGGTTGGCGATGTTGAACTCGCCGTCGAAGTTGAACGCGCGCGGATCGGAGTCCGAGCCGTACTCGGCGATCTTGCGATAATTGATGTCGCCGGTGAGCTCGGTCGAGTCCTGGTTCTTCTCGTCTTTCGGCTGGAAGGTGCCGATGCCGATGCGGTCCTTCTCGGAGAGTATCAAGCGCGTTACGTGAATGTGGGTGATGAGCTTGGACCAATCGCCCTTGTAATGGTCCATGAGCCCTTTGAAGATGAAGCGGCACGCGGGATCGAGATCGCCCTCG
>DATHEQ010000444.1:0-10821 GCA_035318505.1 Polyangiaceae bacterium
GACCCTGGCGGCAATCAGTTTCAAGCGACGATCGGATCGAACGCCAACCAGGGCGCCGGCATCTGTCTGCAAGTGGATCCCAATACGGGAGCGCTGTCCGCACAGGGAAACCTCTTCTCGGCCGGAAAAAACTGCGCGACGACGCCGGCCTCGCTCACCTTCAACAACGCAGCTTGCAGCGCCAACCGCGATCTCGGGCTCGCCGTCTCCAGCGGCGGCGCGACGACCGGAAACGACGTGGATGTCGCGCAATGCACCCATCTTTAGCATCAGCATCGCCGGCGCTAGCAACTAGTCGGCGGACACGGAAGGCGATACGTCGACGGCGAGCGTGAGACCGATGCCCGTCGGTCCGATCTGGGGCAGGAGCGCGCCCGAGACGTTGAGACCACCGTGACGCGTGCGGACCTGCGGTAGAAAACTGGCAGCGCTGGTCCCTTTGGAGCCGAACCCGTAGTGCCAGAGCATTGGCCACACGTACCCGCCGAAGAGCCCGATGCCAGCCCCGAGCATCACGTCGCTCGTATAGTGGTTGGCCGACATGACGCGCAGCACGCCGGCAGTCGTCGCCGCGGCGAGGCCGGTTCCACACGCCAGCGCGTCGGCCACTTTACTGCCGTAGAGCGGCAGGTGCGTGTGGTGAGCGCACATCATCCCCGCGCCGGCAAATGCGATGGTGGTGTGGCCGCTGAGAAAGCTCGCGTTCAAGTTTCCTTCGTTGCCGCATTTTCCGTCGTAGTTCGGGTCCTTCGCGCACTCGCGTCCCATCGGGCGCACGCGCCCGAGCTTCTCGGCGGTGAGCGCGATGACGCCGGTCAGCGCATACGACTCGAAATTGATGAGCATCATCTGAAAAGCAACGTCGCTGGCGCCGTGGATGCCCCATGTCACGAGCGCGGTGTCGACGAGCAGAGGGTAGGCCGCGAGGGCATAGTAAATATCGTCGCTCACGACCGCCGCCGTATTGCGACCGTCGCGACTGCCGATCAGGATGGCGTCGCGCACGGCGTCGTCGAAGAGAATACCGCCCTCCCAGTTGGCTCGCGGGGCAGGGTAGAGGAACGTGGCGGCGGCGACGTTCAACGCGAGGCCCGCGGTAAGCGCATATTCGCTGGGACGAAAGCGGGGCCAGGCAGGGTCCCAGCGCACCGCGGCCCCATCGGCCCGCGCCGTCTCCGTCACGGCGAAAAGCGACGATACGGCGACCAAGAGTCGAGCGGCGCGGATCGTCACCGCGCGCACGCTAGCATTACTTCGCTCGCGGACGCGTCACCTGTCGTCGAAATCACGCGACGAGTGCAACCCCCCAAACGCCGAGTAGCCCCCCGGCGGGTGACGCGTTGCCGGCGGGTCTCGTCAGGAGTCGATGAACGACTTCAGCTGCTTCGATCGGCTGGGGTGGCGAAGCTTGCGCAGCGCTTTGGCCTCGATCTGGCGAATGCGCTCGCGCGTCACTTCGAAGTCTTGTCCCACCTCTTCCAGCGTGTGATCGCTCTTTTCGCCGATACCGAAGCGCATGCGCAGCACTTTTTCCTCGCGCGGGGTCAGCGTCTTCAGCACTTTGCGGGTCTGCTCGGCGAGGTTCATGTTGATCACTGCTTCGGCCGGCGAAACCACGCTCTTGTCCTCGATGAAGTCGCCGAGATGCGAATCTTCCTCTTCGCCGATGGGCGTCTCGAGGGAAATCGGCTCCTTGGCGATTTTCAGGACCTTGCGCACCTTGTCGAGCGGAAGCTCCATCTTCTCGGCGATCTCTTCGGGAGTCGGCTCGCGCCCATACTCCTGAACGAGGTAACGCGAGGTACGAATGAGCTTGTTGATGGTCTCGATCATGTGCACGGGGATTCGAATCGTGCGCGCCTGATCGGCGATGGCGCGCGTGATGGCTTGCCTTATCCACCACGTGGCGTAGGTCGAGAACTTATACCCGCGCTTGTACTCGAACTTGTCGACGGCCTTCATGAGGCCGATGTTCCCCTCCTGAATCAGGTCGAGGAACTGAAGACCGCGGTTCGTGTATTTCTTGGCGATCGAGACGACGAGCCGGAGGTTGGCTTCGACGAGCTCGGCTTTCGCCTTCTCCGCCGTGCGCTCGCCGTCGCGGATCGATCCGTAGGTGTCGCGGATCTCGCCCACGTCGATCTGCAGCTCTTCTTCGACCTTCTTCAGGCCCTTCTGGGCGCCCTTCAGCGCGGCGTCGAACTCGAGCAGCTCGGTACGGCTCACGCCGAGTTTCTTGGCGAGACGTCGCTCGGCCTGCGGGTTGTCTTTGACGTCGCGCAGGTGGCGCTTCAGCTGCTCTTTGGTCGCGCCGGTGCGCTTCTCGAGCTCGGTGGCGCCGGCCTCGGCACGCTCGACTTTTTGAATCAGTGACTTGAGCTTGACGACGATCTTGTCGATCGTCTTGCGATTGAGGCGCATCTCTTCGAGCGTCTCGACGAGCTCTTCCTTGGTGCTTTCGATCTCGGAATCGATGCCCTTGCGCTTGCTGCCGTCGGTCTTGGCTTTGCGCTCTTCCTGTAGATCCTGGTGCTTTTTGTCGAGACGCTTGACCTTGTCGATGAGGCGGATGATGCGGCGGTCGGCTTCTTCCTCGTCGAACTCCTGGTCGTCGTCCTCGGCGTCGCGAATGATGTCTTTGACGCGGATCTTGTGCTTGCGGAGCTTGTCGCCGATGTCGACGATCTCGCGCACGGCGATGGGGCTGTTCAGAATGGCCTGTAAAACCGCGTGCTCGCCTTGCTCGATGCGCTTGGCGATCTCGACTTCGCCCTCGCGCGTGAGCAAGGAAACGCTGCCCATCTTGCGGAGGTACATGCGAACGGGGTCGTTCGACTTGGAGTAGTACGGGTCGGACTCCTCGTGCTCATCGCCCCGGCCGGGCACTTTCTTGGTCTCGAGCGCCTCTTCCTCGGCGATGCGCTTGGGCGCGATCTTCACCTGGGTGGCAGCGTCGACGATTTCGATGTCTTCGTCCCCCAGCGCGCTCATCACGTCTTCGACTTGGTCGGCGGCGACCACGTCGGCTGGCAGCGCATCGTTGACCTCTTCGTAGGTCAGAAACCCCTTCGATTTTCCGAGGTCGATAAGCTGTTGCACTTCCTTACGGTCACGGCCATGCGTCCCGTTATGCATTTGGTCGGCGCTCTCGCTCCGTTCGGACTTGTTCTGTCGCACAGGCTTACCTCATCCCTCTTTAAGGCCGTGCTTCTCGCGCGCACGGCGATTTATCTCGCGCAAAAGGGCGTCTTCTGCGGCGGTCTCTCCGGTTCGTTCGATGCGGTGCAGGGCTTCGACCACTTGCGCTTTGCGCCGGAGGAACTCTCGCCGCTTGAGCTTTTCAGCATTTTGAACAAGCGCGGCTCTGGCAATCTCACAATGCTCATGAAGGGGTGAGGCCAGCCTTTCCGCGGCGAATGTATGAAGCGCGTCAGGCACCTGCGCAAGAATTTCGAGAACATCTTGACTTATTTGTTGGCCCGATTTTTGCGCCTGAAGGAGCGCGGCGGCGGCCAATGCAGGGGGGCCCGAAAGATCCCTCGTTGCCTGTTCGCCCACGGGATCGAGGAGCAACTCGGGGAAGTCGAGAAAGCAGCCCAAGATCTCCAAATCGACACTGACCGGATCGGCCAATGATCGCACCCGCCAAGGCGCGAGTTCAGCGGGGCTGCGCGGCGTTGCGCCGCCGCTCGACGACCCTCCGCGGGAGGCTGCGGCGCGATTTTCGCTGCCGAGTTGGGCCCCCGGTGCATAGGGGCCCGGTCGCGTTTGACCTGGAACAGGCTGCGCGTTGCGCCCGCCCGGCGGTGTTCGCTCGCTGCGCCCCGGCCCTTGGGCCCCGCTCGAATCCAGCGTGCGCGCCACGGTCGCTTTGAGCAGCCCGAAGGAACCCGTGCCCAGTCGCTGCGCGATGAGATCGGCGTAGGTTTCGGTCATTCGTCGCACTGTCGGATCTTCTTCGCTGTTGATGAGTGCGATGACCTCGCGCACACGGGCGGCTTGTTCGTGCGCGTCGACGTGACGAAAACGCTCGTCGAGCGCCTCGTCGATGAGGTGCCGCAGGATGCCTTGGGCGGCGCGTACCGTGCTGCGCAGCGCCTCGACGCCGCGTTCGCGCACGAAATCGTCGGGGTCTTTGGCGTGGGGGAGCACGCCGACTTTGGCCACGAGCGTCCCGTCGCGGCAGGTCTCGCGCGCATCCCGGGTCGCTTTGCGGCCGGCAGCATCGCCATCGAAGAGGAGGGTCACGACGGGCGCGTAGCGACGCAGGAGCTTGGCCTGGGCGGGTGTAAACGCGGTTCCGAGTGGCGCCACCACGTTGCCCACGCCGCGCGCATGGAGCGACACGACGTCGAAATTGCCCTCGACCAAGATGGCCTCTTCTTCTTGGCGAATGGCCTGGCGCGCTTGATAGAGGCCGAAGAGGGTTTGCCCCTTCTGGTAGATGGGTGACTCGGGTGAGTTGATGTATTTCGGGCTCTGCTTGTCGACGGTGCCCGTCTCCGGATCGGGCAGAACACGGCCACTGAATCCGACCACGCGGCCGCGTACGTCGAGAATGGCAAACATCAGTCGATGGCGAAACCAATCATAATGCCCAGCGCTATTTTTACGAGGGGCGATGAGGCCCACCTTGGTGGCCACCACGGGGGACACGCCTTGCTGGGCGAAGAACTGGGTTAGGCCGTCCCACGAGTCGGGCGCGTAGCCGACGCGGAAGGCCTGCAGGGCGTCACGAGCGCTCGCGTCGAGGGTTTCTTCGGCGACGGGCCCGGTCGCGTTGGCGCCCGCCTCTGTGCTCGGGGCGAGGCCGCGCCGCCGAAGCTCGTCCCATGCGAGGTGCGCGGTGGGGTGTTCGCGCATTTGTCGTTCGAACCAGTGAGCTGCGAGCTGGGTCGCGGCGTAGAGATCATCGATGGCGCGCCGCGCAGCGTCGGCCTCGCGCCGTTCGGTGTCGGTAGCCGTCTCTTCGATCTCGATTCCGGCGCGGTCGGCCAAGCGCCGCGCGGCTTCCGGGAAGGTCAACCCTTCGGCCTTCATCAAAAAGTCGAAGGCGGTTCCCTTTTCTTTGCAGCCGAAACAATAGAAAAAGCCCTTCTCGGGATTGACGTTGAAGCTCGGCGTCTTCTCGCGATGGAACGGGCAGAGCCCGGTGTAGCTACGGCCTTTGCGCGTAAGCTTCACCGTTTCGGAAATGATGCTGACTATCTCGACGCGCTCGCGTATGGCGGAGATCGTCTTAGGCGAAATCATGCGGCTGGAAGCCCCTCACCACGCGCATCCTGCTTTCGTCGAGCTCCCCCGTTGCCGCTTTTTCTCATCGCGCGCTCGAGAGCTAGCCCAGCCTTTTTTGCAGCCCGGAGTGGTCTACGTCAAATACTTCGTCACGATTCGGTTGACAGCGCGTCGATCGTGGTCGGCAAAGCCGCCCGCGGTGCGTCCGACCTTCACTTTCTCGGACGAAAAAACATTTCGTAGCCCCGCAACCACTTTCACCGTCTTGCTCCTACCCGCGCTCGCAGCTCGGCCAGCTTGTGCTCCAGCTCTTCGACGGGCAGGTCAGCGTACTTTTTCGGAAGCATGCGTCGGTTGCTCGCTTCGAAAACGGCAACGAGCTCCATGTACTCGAGCATCTCGCTGTCGCGACTCGGCAAATAGTCGCGCGTCGCGTCGACGAAATGCGACAAGGTCACCGTCGCATCCCTGGCGTAGTCACAGGCGAGCATGACGACGGCCTCGATGTCGGCGTTGGAGTAGCCGACGAGCTTCGCCGATAGCGCTTCGGTGTCGCGCGGAAACTCGACGCTGGTCACGACGTGGTGCTTGCGGATCTGCGCCGCGAGAACGGCCTCCACTTCGCTCGGCTCTTGCGGATAAAGAAATGGGATCTTTCGATCGAGACGCCCGGCGCGTTTGATGTCGATGTCGAGTTTGTCGGGCCGATTGGTCATGATGAGAAAAAGGACGCGTCCGCGGTTCGACGTGTCGGACATGAACTCTTTGAGGCGAGCCATGACGCGCGACGACGTGCCACCGTCGCCCTCACCGTCTTGATTGCCGAAGGCGCGGTCTCCCTCGTCGACGATGACGACGAGAGGCCCCAGCGCTTGCACCACCGAGAGAATCTTCTCGAGGTTGCCCTCGGTGGCACCGACCCACTTGCTGCGAAAGTTCTTGAGCTTGATGGCGGTGAGGCCCGTCTCTTTGACGAACGCTTCGGCGACGAACGTTTTGCCCGTTCCCATGGGCCCCGTAAAAAGTACGCCCATCGGACAGCGGCTGATGCGCTGCTCGCGCAGGTTCTCGGCGATGACGAGCAGCTCTTTTTTCACCTCGTCGAGGCCGCCCACCACCGAAAAATCGTGCTTGGGTTCGACGAATTCGATGAGGTCGAAGCACTCGCGCTGGATGATTTCGCGTTTTCGCTCCCGCACCAACGGGAGCAGCTTTTCCAAAGTGGGTTGGGTCGCGTCGTCGCTCGATTCCCCGGCCAAAAGGCCCTTTATCTGCACGACCTTGAGGCCCGCCGTCAGCTCGGCCACGCGGTCGATCCACGCTGGTTCGAGCTTGGGCAGCGTGGCGCGGATGGCTTCGCGCCGTTCGCCGAGCTCGGGCATGGGGATTTTGAGGATGGCGGTGGTCGGGTTGGCGACGAGCTTGGGGCTCAGCTCCGACAAGTTCTCGGTCACGATCAAAACGACGCTGTCCGCACGCTCGAGCGCGGGCGAGAAGGACCACCGGTGCAGCGTCACGACGCTCTGGCGATCGGTCGACGAAAAAAAATTGGGGTCGCCGGCGGGGGCGATCATTTCCGCGTAATCGAGAATGACGGCCACCCGGTCGACGGCGTGGAGCAGCTTCTCGAGAAGCGGGAGGATCTTGTCGGCATCGCGCAGCGACAGAAGAAGATCGAGGTCGGGGACGTCTCCCTTTTTCTTGGCGAAACGCACGCCCGTCGCGAGGTCGTATTTGATGACCACGTCTTTCGAAGGCGCGAGCAGCACCTCGGACAGGAAGTCGCCGAAGCGGATGAACTTTCCCCCCGACAGCATGAGATCGTTGACGTTGCCGTGCAGGATGAACTGCGAAGCTTCGCCGCGGAGATAGCGGCGGCGAAGGTCCTCGGTCCAGCGCGGAAGCGCGCGCTCTCGATCTTCCGCCGTGCTCATGAGGGCGGTTTACATCGTCTTTTTCTGACCGAGCGCCTTGGTGGCGGCCGCGGCCTTCAGTTGGTCGAGCTGCTGGCGCGCAGCGACCTCGCCGCTCTGCGCGCGCAGGCCGACCAATCGCTTCTCGAGCGATGTTTCGGCGAGCTCTTTGTCGAGGTTCGCCTGCGCCACGGTGGTCTTGATGTGCTCGCGCACGTTCTCGAGCGCTTTGACCTCGCTGTCGACCGACAGCCCTTCGAGCTGCTCCTGAATGCGGAGGCGAGCCTGCGCCGACTGCAGACGCGCCAGCATGGCGTCCTTCTCGGAGCGAAGCTTCTTGATCTCGGTCTGGACCTGCATGAGCGACGCCTTGGCGTTGTCGGCGTCCTTGATGGCGGCTTCCATTTCACCTTGGAGCTCGGCGACGTCGCGCTCGAGCTGGTTCTTCTTCTGGATGAGCACCAGTGCGAGATCGTCTTGGCCCGTCTCGACCGCGACGTTCAAGTCGAGGGCCGTTTGCGCCAGCTCCTTCGACTGGGCGGCGTGCCGTGATTCGAGGTCTTCGCGACGGCGGATGATGGATGCCGTGGCACGCTTGAGCCCCGTGTACTTCTCGACCATCGAGTTGATGGCGTTCTCGTAAGCAACCTCGGGGTGGTTACGCTCGACATCGGAGACCCAAAGGCTCAAAAAGCCCTTCCAAAGGTTCCCGACCCGCGAAAAAAATCCTTGTGCCATGGTTCGTTACCCTCCTAGCACTACTCTGTCCCTACTTCGCCATATCAGATGACGGTGGCCGATTCGGTCCGACGGCCTCTCGAGATCGCGAGGAGGCCGTCGGACCGCCATGCATCCAGTTCCTTTGGGGGCCCGTTTGCTTCGTCACGGTCACCTGGTTGAGTAGTCGTGTGGACCTTCGCCGGCCCGTGACACCCGGGACGATCAGGGAAACGTTATAGCGGCTCGGGGGCCCCTTTCCAGCACTACCCTCCCGGTGGTCCGCTCCGAAAGATTGGGCAGCCCCCTTCCCGAGGGGCGCTCGAGAGGTAAGAATTCGGGGCATGTCGGAGCCCCCGTCCAAGCGCACCTATACGCAGGAGGAAGTGACCGAGATCCTGAAAAGGGCGATGAAGCAGCAGAGCCTGCAAAAGCAGGGGCTCACCCACGAAGAGCTCGTGGAAATGGCAAATGAAGTGGGCATCGATCGCGGGGCGGTGGAATCCGCGACGGCAGAGTTGGTCGAAACGCGCGCCGACGAGCTGGCCCGTCAAGCAGAGGCCAGTGAGCTTGCCCAAGAACGGTCACGACTTTTCAATGGGTTCGTTTCTTCTCTATTTTTCTACCTCGTGATCTGCGGGGCGCTCTTCTTCATCGATACGAGGTTCACCGGAGGGCATTGGTACTATTGGCCCGCCCTCGGCTGGGGGATCGCGCTTTTGTTTCGGCTGCACGCCGTACTTTTTCCGCAGCGCAGCTTGACGCGGCGCAAGGCACGCGAGCTCAAGCGAGCACGGCGCGAGGAGCGTCGTGCCCTGCGCCGCGCGCGTCACCGGGAGCTCCGCGAGTCGTTCGGCCTCGATGTGCGCACCGATGGCAATCGTCTTGGGGCGGACGGCCACGGCAACGAGGTCAATGTGCGCCAGCGCAGTCACGACGTCGAAGCGGCGGTCAACGCGGGTGCGCGCGAGTTCGAGACCGCCGTGCAAGCGGGGGTGGCGGCGCTTCTCAACGTCGCGGCGCGCAAGATCCACGAGCATGCGGCGCGCGCCGTTGAAGGCGAACGCTCCGAGGCGTTCAAACGCCGCCGCTAGCCCAACACAGAAGCTGGACGCACGGTGCCCCGCCAGTCGCGCCGGAAAATGCGATCGCCGGGGCTCGCCGTGCCGGAGGTACGCCCCTATCTCCCTTTCGTTCATCGCGACGGTGGCCGTCCCACGACGTGCCATCGCCGCCAACCACGTTGTCCTCCTCGAGGCGCCGTGCTAGTTCGCGCGGCGAGCGCTTCGGGCTCGAAACGGAAAGCTAGCGAGAATGACCCAGCCGCCGCCTCCTCTTGCATCCAATCGACCGTCCATGTCCACTCCCCCCGCCGCGCAGCAGGGCAAGGTCACTCAGGTGATCGGTCCCGTTGTCGACGTCGAGTTTCCGGCTGGCAACCTGCCCAGAATCCTCAACGCGCTCCTCCTCACGAACCCGAGTCTCGGTAACGAGAAGAACAACCTCGTGCTCGAAGTCGCACAGCATCTCGGTGAATCGACCGTGCGCGCCATCGCCATGGATTCGACCGACGGTTTGGTGCGCGGTATGGCCGTGGCCGACACCGGGCGCCCCATCATGATGCCCGTCGGGGCCGCGACCCTCGGGCGCATCGCCAACGTCGTGGGCCGCCCCGTCGACGAAGCGGGGCCCATCAAGGCCACGCAGTACCTGCCCATCCACCGCGACCCGCCCAAGTTCACGGACCAGAGCACGAAGGTCGAAGTATTCGAAACCGGCATCAAGGTCATCGACCTGCTCGCGCCCTACCGCCGCGGCGGCAAGATCGGCCTCTTCGGGGGCGCCGGCGTGGGCAAGACCGTGCTCATCATGGAGCTCATCAACAACGTCGCCAAGGCGCACGGCGGCGTGTCCGTTTTCGCCGGCGTCGGCGAACGTACGCGCGAAGGCAACGATCTCTTCGTGGAGATGGCGGAATCGAAGCTCGACACCGGTGCAACGGTGCTCTCCAAGACGGCCCTGGTCTACGGCCAGATGAACGAGCCGCCCGGTGCCCGCGCCCGCGTCGCACTCTCCGCGCTCACGGTCGCAGAACACTTTCGCGACGGCGAAGGTCAGGACGTGCTGCTCTTCATCGACAACATCTTCCGCTTCACGCAGGCCGGTTCGGAAGTGTCCGCGCTCCTCGGCCGCATTCCGAGCGCCGTCGGTTACCAGCCGACGCTGGCCACGGAGATGGGCGGGCTGCAAGAGCGCATCACCTCGACGACCAAGGGCTCGATCACCAGCGTGCAAGCCATCTACGTGCCTGCCGACGACTTGACCGACCCCGCCCCCGCCACGGCATTCGCTCACCTCGACGCGACTACCGTGTTGTCGCGCGCGATTTCCGAGCTCGGCATCTATCCGGCCGTCGACCCGCTCGACTCGACCTCGACCATGCTCGACCCTGCCATCGTGGGCGAGCACCATTACAAGATCGCCCGCCGCGTGCAGGCCACCTTGCAGAAGTACCGCGATCTGCAGGACATCATCGCCATCCTCGGGATGGACGAGCTCTCCGAAGACGACAAGCTCACCGTTGCGCGCGCCCGCAAAATTCAGCGCTTCCTTTCGCAGCCGTTCTTCGTCGCGTCGCAGTTCACCGGCTCGGAAGGCAAGCTCGTGTCGCTGAAGGACACCATCGCCGGCTTCGAGGAGATCTTGGAAGGCAAACTCGATCACTTGCCGGAGCAAGCCTTCTACATGCGCGGAAACATCGACGAAGCCAAAGCAGCCGGCGAGAAGATGAAGGCACAGAGCTGATGGCCGACGGCAAAGTCACGCTCGAGATCGTGACCCCCACGGGGGTCGCGTTGAGCGAGCAGGTGAACGACGTCACTGCTCCGAGCGTGGAGGGAGAGTTCGGCGTGTTCCCGGGCCACCTCCCGCTGCTGGCGGCGCTGCGCACGGGCCT
>DATHEQ010000445.1:0-17896 GCA_035318505.1 Polyangiaceae bacterium
GGGCCGGCGTCACGCGCTCGTCCGAGAGCGCCAGCACTTTGGCCGCGATGAACGCCGAATAGTAGCGGTAGCCGATCGCCAGCACCGCGAGGGCGGTCAGCATGAACCAGATGGCGTGCATGGTCGGCGAAGTATGCCGGCCTACCCTCTGCGGGGCAAAGGGGAACCGCGCGCCGTTACTTCAGGTCGTACGCCTCGACGACATCCTCGGTGAACCGTGGAACGAGCACGCGTGAGCGCTTCTTATCGAAGCCGATGTCGGCCGGGGCCTTCACGTTGGGCACCACGACCTCGAAGTTGCCGTGCAGCTTTCCGCGGTAAATGGCGGACGCCTTCCAGCTCGAAATAAGAAGCGAGTCTTCCAAGGCGACGATGCCGTCCAGCATGCCCTCGGGGATGGGCGTAATGTCTTTGCGCTTGCCCTCGTTGTCGAGCCGATAGAGCTCCCCGGTGCCGAAGGTAACGACGAGCACGCCCGTGTCGGTCGCGAGCAGGCCGTTCGGATTGCCGAGATCTTTCATCTTCGAAATCGCTCGAGGTTTGCCCTTCTCGATGAGGTAGACGGCATCGGTCCCGTTCGGCTCGAGGCCCGTGGCCCCGCCCTTCAGTCCGGAATCGGAGACGTACACCCTTCCGTCCGGCGTCGTGCTGATGTCGTTGAGGAAGGTCGACCCTTCGATGGGAATATCACCTTTGGGGGTGCCGTCTTTGGCGTCGAATCTCCGCACCACGGTGATGTCGGCCACATAAAGGATGCCCTGCGCGATGCCCATTCCCTTGGGCGCGTCGAGCTTCGCCTTCTTCACGCCACCTGCGATCCACTTGGGCGTGGTGACGGTGCCGTCGGGCGAGAGAACGGAAATGAAACCATTGCCGTCGGCCTCGTACGGTTTTCCGTTGACGTTGCTGACGAGATAACGGTCGGCCGCTTCGTCGTAGAACACGCTTTCGGGCGTCGCAAAAGCGCCCGTAAAACGCACGGCCGGCTTGGGCGTCGTGGCCGGAGCAGGCTCACTCTTGGCGGTCCCGGTCGCCGCGGGTGCCGACGTGGCGCTCACCTGCGCGGCGGGCGTGGCGCTCCCGGCCGGAGCAGCCGCGGCCGGCGGAGGGGGAGGCGGCGGAGGCTCGGCGGGTGGGTTCTGCGAACCTCCGCAAGCGGGGATCAGTAGCGCGGCGGCGAACGCAAAACGCAGTTGTCGGCTCATCATGGTGAGCACCTCCCTACCTAGGCGCCTCCGGGAACGCAATGCAGGCGGGCTCCAGCGGTCCAGAGGTCCTAGATAAAAAGGGCGCTCCATTCCGGGCGCGCGCCCCACCTTCGCTGTGCTTTGCGAAGGAATCCGGTATTCTAGGTTGCCTTGCGTCATCTGCCGCTCATTCCGCTGTCGGCTTCGCTGGGCCTGCTCCTATCCCTGCCCCTCACCCTCAAGCTGGCGCAAGCGGTGCCCGGGCCCGCCGACGCGATCATGCCGATCTCCGAGATCAAAGTCGGCATGAAGGGGTACGGGCTCACCGTTTTCCGCGGGACCGAGCCGGAACGCTTCGACGTCGAGGTTCTCGGAACCATCCGCCGTTTTCGACCGCATCAGGACCTCGTTCTCATCAAAACGGGTCACCCCAGGCTGGAGGTCGCGAAGGTGGTCGCTGGAATGAGCGGCAGTCCTGTCTTCCTCAACGGGCGCATGATCGGCGCCTACGCCTACGGTTGGCAGTTCGGTTCCGAGCCCATCGCCGGCGTTACCCCCATCCAATCGATGCTCGACGAGATGGCGCGCCCGCTCCCTATCATGCGACCCGTACCGGGGGCGCCGGTCGCCGAAGCCGCCGTACCGGGAACCTCCTACCAAGGAGACGCCGGCCGCTACGATCTGCGCGAGCACGCGCACCAAATCGCATCGCGGACGAGCGGCCCGACGGGGGCCGCGCAAGGGCCGAACCTCATGCCCGTGGCCACCCCCATTCTGCTCGGTGGGCTCGGTGACCGCACCAGCAAGGTGGCGCGCGATCTCTTCGAACCACTCGGCTTGGAGCCTGTGCAGGGAACGGGCGCGGGATCCGCCACCGATCCCGACGCTCCCAAGCACTATGTCAACGGGGGCGCGATCGGCGTGCAGCTCGTGACCGGCGACATCTCGGCCATGGGCCTCGGCACGGTGACGCGCGTCGAGGGGGACAAGCTCGTCGCCTTCGGCCATCCCATGATGAATGGCGGCATCGGGGCGATGCCGACCGCCGTGGCCCGCGTGCTCTGGATCTTGGCGACCCAAGCACGCAGCTTCAAGCTCGGCGAAGCCGTGCGCCCGCTGGGAGCCCTCGTCAACGACCGGCAAGCGGCCATCGTGGTCGACGCCAAGAGCCATGCGCCGAGCTTTCCGGCCACGGTCGACATCGTGGGTGTCGAAGGCGCGCCCCACACCCACTGGTCATTCACCATCGCGCACGACAAATTCATGTCGCCGTCCTTCGTCGCGCTCGCGGTCGGAAGCGCCTTCGAATCGACCACCTCCGAGCGGCGCGATGTCACCTGGCGCGCGACGACGGACATCACCCTCACCGGCTTCGGAAATCTCAAGATCGAAGACGGGGGCGTCGCCGTCGGCGGCACGCCCGATGCGGACGACTGGTCGCGCTCGCGCGCCGTGCAGGCCATCGGCTCCATCTTGAACAATGGCTGGCAATCGGCGCAGGTCGAAAAGGTACACACCAAAGTAGAAGTCCGCTTCGCGCGCGAAAGCGTGCGCTTGCGCGGGGTCGACGCGCTCGCCGAGGTCATCGACGCCGGCCAGCCCGCCACGCTCCGGCTCCATCTCGTCCCGTTCGCCGGCCCCGAGGAGCAAAAGATCATCGAGGTTCCCATTCCGCGCGAGCTCGCCGGCAAAGAGGTCGACATCGAGCTCTCCCCCGGTTACGCCGAGTCGCCCGAGCTCCCCGCGCCCGAAAAGCTGGCCGATCTCATCGCCAACCTGCCGCGCCGCTTCTATCCGATCGACAGCGTCGTCGCCTCGATCAAGCTCGCCGAGCACGGCGTGGCCTTCCAAGGCCAAGTCGCGAACAGGCTCCCCCCCGGCGCGCTCGATATGCTGCGGCCGGCGAGCGACACCAAGGCACCCGAGCCGTTCGTTTCCTATTTGCGCACCGCGATCCCGATCCACCGGCTCCTCGAGGGCAAGGACCACGTCAAGGTGCGCATTCGCCCCGTACTTCGTTGAGCTGTCCCGCCGCCCACTCGTTCCGGCTTACCCGCTCGCCATGACACTTCGATCTTCGCTCGCCACACTCGCGCTCTCACTTCTCCTAGCTCTCGCGCCGTCCGCGCGTGCCGTAGGCACCCGCACCTTCGAGCTCAACTCACTCGACGAGCTTTCCGGCGGCGACCTGAAAGGGACGACCGTCGACTCGCTCGGTCGCGTCCGGGCGGGCTTCGACCTCGGCGCACTGCCGCTCGGCGACGCGACTTCGATCTGGAGTGCCATCGTGCAACCCGACGGCAGTGTCCTCGTCGGCACCGGAAATACCGGCAAGATCCTGCGCGTCAACAACGGGCAGGTCGCGCCGTTCACCGAGACCGGGCAGCTCGCGGTGACCTCCCTCGTCACCGGCTTCAACAAGGCCGTCTTCGGCGGCACGATCCCCAACGGGCGCATCGTCAGAATCGACGGAAACCGGGCCTTCAAGTTCGTCGACCTCGAGGGCGCCGATCACGTGTGGGCGCTCGCCTTCGACGAAAAACAAAATGCGCTCTTCGCGGCCACCGGTCCCGACGGCAAGCTCTTTCGCATCGACGCCAACGGCAAAGCGCAGGTCTATTTCGACAGCGACGAGCCTCACCTCGTCTCTCTGGCGCTGGCGGAAAACGGCACGCTCTACGCCGGCTCGAGCGGCAAGGCCGTCCTCTACAAGATCACGGGCCCCGGGCGGGCCACCGTCCTTTACGATCTGCCCGGCGAAGACGTGAAAGGCATCGCTCTCGCCCCGCGGGGCAGAGTCTTCGCCATCTCCAACGAATACGCCGAGCTGCCGGAAATACCGAAGCGCACGGCGCCCGGCGTCGCGCAGGGCGCGCCCGTGTCGGCTGCCCGCCCCAAGCCGGGCAAAGGCACACTCACCGTGTTCGACGCCGACGGTCGCCCGGAGAGACTCTTGAAGCGCGACGACACGCATTTCACCTCCCTCGCCGTCGGCGTCGATGGCCGCCCTTACGTCGGAACGGGCGCGGAAGGTCGCGTCTATTCCGTCGACGAATCGCACACCTCGACGCTCGCGGCGGACACCGACGAGCGGCAGGTCACGTTCCTGCTTCTCGCCGGGCGCAAGCGGTTCGTGGCCGGGAGCGACCCCGCGGTGCTGCACGAAGTGCGCGGCGTGGGAGGGGCCGACGCGATATGGACGAGCAAGGTGCTCGACGCGAGCCTCCGGTCGAACTTCGGTCGTCTCATCTGGCGCGCGTCCGGTCCACTCGACATGTCGACGCGAACGGGCAATACGCTCGTTCCCGACAAGACCTGGAGCGACTGGAGCCAGGCGCTACCCGCCCCCGGCAAAGTGACGAGCCCGGCGGCACGCTTCGTTCAGGTGCGTGCCCGTTTCGCGCGCGACCCCAACGCCGTTCTGTCGGAAATCGTACTCCCCTACGTGCCCGACAACCTGCGCGCGGTGGTGACGGGCGTCGACGCACAGCCGAAGGCCGCTTCCAAAGAGAACGCCACGCCGGGCGAGCCGGATCGCCACACGAGCGTCATCAAGGTCACCTGGCGCGTCGACAATCCCGACGGCGATGCGCTGCGCTACCGCCTCCAGTACCGGCTCGACGGACAGACGGTCTACCGCGATTTGACTCGGCCTGACGAGCCGCTCGGCAAAGCCGAATACGACTGGGAAACCGCGTCACTGCCGGAGGGCACGTACCGCGTCCGCGTCGAAGCGACGGACGAATCGGTCAATCCGCCCGACCGCACGTTTCGCCATTCGCTCGAATCGGCGATCGTCCTCGTCGACAACACGCCACCCGTGTTTCGCGCGCTTGCCGCCCAAGGCCGGCGGGTACGCGGCGACGCGGTGGACGGTGTAGGACCCATTGCGCGCATCGACGTTGCCATCGACGGCAAGAACGAATGGCGCCCTTTCTCACCCGCGGACGGCATTTTCGACGAGCCGGTAGAGGCTTTCGATCTCGACGTTTCGACCTTGGCGGGCCCCGGCAATCATCTGATCGCGGTTCGGGTTTTCGACCAAGCGGGCAACTTCGTCGTAAGAGACGTAGAGGTGAAGTGAACGGCGTCGCAATGTGCTAGCCTTATCGCTAAAGTTTTCGTATCTCGCAGTCATTCTTATGAGTCCAATCCGATACGCAAAGACGACAGGGGCGCATTTCGTCGCGGCATGGCTGGCGGCAACGGTCGTAGCTTGCGATTCGCCGCCGGTCGTCGACGACTGCTCCGATCCCGAATGCCACCGCGATGCGGCCACCGACGGAGCGCGCCGCGACACGCTGTTGCCGCCCGATGCGCTCTTGCCCGATTCGGGCATGTCGCGCAGCCCGCTATGCGGAACGACCGGCTGTTTCCCCGGCAATTGGAACGCGTGCGGCCCGGCGCCTTTCGCCGCCCCGACGCTCTTGCCGGCGCTGATGGCCGACGATGCCTCCGATTCGAATGACGACGCGACGGACGCCACGGGTGACGCCGGCGCCGATGGCGGGGACGCTGCCGGCTCGGCCGACGCCGCTTCTGACGCATGTCTCGATCGGTCGCACGACGGGTCGAGCGGCGACGTCTCCGTCGACAGCGGCCCGCCCGACGCCACAGAAGACGCCGTCGGTGAACCCCAGCCCGACGCCACAGAAGACGCTGGCAACCCCACCGACGGGGGATCGCCCCCCACCCCCGACGCGAGCGGAACGGACAGCGGTGGTCGCCGCGACGCAACGGGAGACATCGGATCCTCGGACGAACCGCCCATCTCGCAGAGCTGCTACGTCAAGCCCGGTGCGACCGGCGTCATCACCGAATGCGCGCCCATCGGCCCGGGCCTCGCTGGCGATCCGTGCAACGACTCGCACGAGTGCGGGCCGCTGCTCGCATGTATCGAGGTCGATCAGAGAGCGGTGTGCCGTCCGGTTTACTGCGCCTTGCCTCCCACCTGCATGAAACGAACGTATTACCAAGAGGCGCCGCTGCGCGTGAACGGGATCACCCGGCGCGAGCTCAATGTGCCGGTGTGCCTCCCCGTCGACGATTGCACCTTGCTCGCGACGCCGAATCCTTGCGCCAACGGCAAAATCTGCGCTGTGGTGGGCAGCGAGGGTGAAACGACGTGCATCGAGCCCGGGCCTGCCAAGGTCGGCGACAAGTGCGATGAATCAAAACGCTGCGGGGAAGGGCTTTTCTGCTCCAAATTCGCGAACGAGTGCGTCAAGATTTGCCACGTCGGCCAGGTCGATTCGCTCGATTGCAACACCGGCACTTGCCAAGGCGGCAACCGCTCACTGCCGGACGGGTTCGGAATCTGCGTCGGTCAAACGGACGGCGGATAGTCTTCGCGCGCCCATCCAGCCGAACACGCCGCCGAGAAACGCGCCCGCGACGACGTCGCTCGGGTAGTGCACGCCGAGCGCGACACGCGAAAGTGCAACCAAGATCGCGAGGCCGGCGAACGCGAGGCCAGCGCGCCGGTGCACAGCGAACACGAAAGCAGCGAACGCGAAGCTTCCCGCGGCGTGGCCGCTTGGAAACGACGGATCGGTGGGAAGCTCGATGGGAAGCGCGTTTGCAAACGCGAGCGCGTGGCACGGACGCACGCGACCGGCGAGCGCTTTCGCCGACGCAACGACGCAGCTCGTGGCGACGAGGGTAACGAGCAACGTCGTGGCCCCTGCCCGCATCCGCGTGAAGAAGAGGGGTACGAGGCCGAGCAGCATCCATCCCGAACCGAGGAAGGTCACGAGGAGAACGACATCGAGCCAAATAGGGCCAGAGCCTCCCGCGTAGACCGCGCGCAGCAGCCACAGGTCAGCCGAGTCGAACATGATCTCCGGGCCGTAGTCGTCAGTCCGGTCCGAGCACCGACTCGAGCGCGGCGAGCAGCTCGGGATACTCGAACTCGTAACCCATCGCTTCGGCGACCTTGGGGAGCACGCGTTGACCGGTGAGCAGCGGTTCGGCGCCCTCTCCAAACAGCGCCTTCACGGCGCCTTCTGGAACGCGTAAGTACGACCGGCGATGCAAGATGATGCCGATCGCTTCGGCAAATTGATCCATCGTAACCGGGTTCGGCGCAGTCACGTTCATGGGCCCGGAAAGCTCCGGCTTGTCGATGGCCATGAGGGTCATGCCGCAGACGTCATCGATATGGACCCACGACACCATCTGCTTGCCGGATCCGATGGGACCGCCAACGTGCATGCGGAAGGGGCGCGCCATTTTTTCGAGCGCGCCGCCGCCCTTGCCGAGCACGAGCCCGAGTCGCCCGCGAACGACGCGTACGCCGAGAGCTGCGGCGGGGGCAATCGCCTCTTCCCAGCGCTGCGCCAGAAGGGCGATGTAGTCGCGGCCCGGCGTCCCCGCTTCGTCGACGTCCTCATTCGGGCCGCGCGCGCCGTAATACCCGACGCCCGACGCGCCGATGAGCACCTTCGGGCGATGTTGTTCGGGAACGCGTTCTAACGCCTTGACCAGCGTCTGGCCGACGCCGATACGGCTATCTTCGAACTCCTTCTTCTTGGCGGGCGACCAGCGCACGCCCACGACCGGCTCGCCGGACAAGCTCACCACCGCATCCGTTTGCGCCAGCTCGTCGAACCACGGTCCTGCCGTGTTGGGCGTGTACCCGGCGACGCGTACGCCCTCGGGCAGCCCCGACCGCGCTTCGACCGGGTTGCGCGACAACACGGTGACCAGGTCCTTGCGGGCCAGCAAACGGCGCACGAGGCGGCGTCCGATGAAACCGCTCCCTCCAGCGATGACGATCCTCTTGGCAGGCACGGGCCATTTCTTACTACGCCTGGCGAAACTTTGTCAGATTCTCGCTCTCTGGCCGCAGCCGGCACAGTCGATGCATTACCCGAACCGTACCTTTCGCGCGTCACGGCTGTGCACGCTCGAACTCGAACTCGGAGCTTCGCAACTGCATGTGGATGGCATTGTTTGCCGGCCTCGGGCTCGGCTTTTTTGGTTCGATTCCCGTCGCTGGGCCGGCATCGATTCTCGTGCTCAAAAACGCGCTCGAAAAGGGCAGCCGGCAAGGCATCGACATCGCCGGGGGCGCCGCGCTGGGCGAGGCCATCTACGCGTTCGTCGCGTTCTGGGGGCTCACGACCGTGCTCGAACGCTTCCCCGTGCTCATACCGGCGTCGAAGATCACCGGTGCTGTGCTGGTGATGGTGCTCGGCATTTACCTCGTCGTTCGCCGCGTGAATCCGAAGGAAGTACACGCCGCCAACCTGGCCGATCGCCAGGAGCGCCGCTGGCTCAGGGGCTTTCTCAGCGCCGTCTTGAATCCGACGCTTCTCGCGACCTGGACGACAGTCGTCACCGGCCTTCATGCGGCTTCGCTCGTCGAGCCGAGTCCCCGCGGCGCGTTTCCCTTCGCGCTTGGCGTCGGAATCGGCATCGTCGGATGGTTCGCCTTTCTCATTCAGGTCGTGGTCCGGCGCTTTCGCGACCGGCTCCAGCCGACCGCAATTCAGCGGCTGGTCCGAGGCTTTGGCTGGGCCATGATCGGCATCGGCGCCGTCATCATGAGCCGCGCCGTCCTGCACCTTGGGTTCAGCTGACGGCGGGCGCTCCGAGCTTCGCGCAAGCGTGGTTTGCCCACCGCTTCGGCTGAATCGCGCGCGTTCTCGTGTTTTTGCGCGCCTGGTCGCGGCATGTCTCGTGCAACTGACCCGTCCGAAGTAACGAAAGTCGGACAACCGTGAACGAGCGTACCGCACCAAGAAAACATCGACGCACGATCGGCATCCTTATCGCGATTGTCCTCTTCCTTCTCGCGGCTTATCCCATCGCTGCCAACGCGTTTCTCGCCTTCGGCGGCGTAGAAAAGGCGTTTTCCGGCACCGACACCGTGGCGGTCCACTTCCGGCGGGCCTGGTCCTTTTGGCCTGGTCGCGTCCACGTCGAAGGGGGTCGCGTCACGATGAAGGATCGCAACGTCCAATTCTCGCTCGATCTCGACACCGTCGATGTGAACATCGATCTGCTGGCGTTCGCTCGCCGCACCTTTCACGTGACGCGCGTGCGCGGCTCCGGCGTTTCTTTCCGCTTTCGCCATCGCATCGAGCACGAGGCGCAGGATCTCCCCTTCGTCGCCGCGCTTCCGCCCATTCCCGAGTTCAACGATCCGCCGCTGCGCGAGTTCGGTCCCCCCGAGGCGCCGCTCGACGAAGCCCATTACAATCTCTGGACCGTTCACATCGAGGACGTCGACGTGACCGTGCGCGAGCTCTGGGCGCAGATGATGCGCTACGAAGGCGACGCGCACGTCGTCGGTGCATTCCGTCTTCGTCCCGCCAAACGTTTGTGGGTCGGCCCCGCCGACCTCGAGTTGCGCGGCGGTTCGCTCACGACCGGCGCGTATGACGTCCTGCGCGACATGCGCGGCAAGCTCACGGTCAAGGTCGACGACTTCGACGTCGAGCCCGTCCACGGCATGGAGCCGTTTCGCTTCATCACCGCACGCCTGACACTCGCGGCGGCGATCGCCAACCTCGACGTCGTGAATTTCCTCTCCGAACCATCGCCGAGCTTCGACATGCAGGATGGCAGCGGTCTCATCGACGCAGACATCACCGTCGATCACGGCGTTTTCACGCGCGATGCGCGGTTCGCCTACCGAACGGGCCACGTCGGAGTCGACAACGCGAAGCTCCCTTTTCGACTCGACGGCGAGATCGAGGTTTCCGCGTCCGGGCCCGCAGCCGAGCCGGGTGGCCATTTGCGACTCGCGATCCCTCACGCCGCTTTGGTCGTCGCTTCCAGCCGCCACCGGGCGCCCGAGCTCCGTCAAGTCGAAGTCGAGCTCGACACGTCGAATGCGGACGTCACCAAGGATTTTCCGCTCGTGCGCAGCGAAGCCCGTTTCCGCGACATTGTGCTCCCCGATCTGGCGTGGGTCGGTGATCTCCCTTTCGGCCGCCCGCACACTTGGAAAATCAAGCAGGGGCGCGGCCATGTCGGCGGCGTCGTCGCGCTGCAACAGCCGTCGCAGGCCATCGACGGTTCTATCTCGGCCGGTTTTTCGGGCGCAACCGTCAGTACCGAAGCCTTCCAAGTGCGCGGCACGGCCGACGTGCTCGCGACGGCCCACGTCAGCGCAGCGCGCGGCGTCACCGTGAAAGGCCGCGTATTGAGCGATGAGCTCGAGATCGCCACCGAGGCCGCCATCGCCTCGCTCCTCGGCCGCGCCAGCGTGGACGCGGATGTGGCCGTCTCGCCCCGCGGCACCGTCATAGGCGACGTGCGCGTCGAATCCGGTGAATGGATCGGCGACGTGGGCAGCTCGCGCTTCTCCGGTGCGGCGCTCACCGGAAGGGCGCGCTTCGAGCCGACCAGCATCACCGCGAGCGCCACGGTCGGACGGGTTCGCACGAGCGCCCTCGGTTCATGCCCTTGGGCGGAAGCCGAGGAAGGGACGATCGCGGCTCGCATCGATACGCCGGAGGACGGTGACGCGCGGGGCAACGTGCTCGCCACGCTCCGCGGAGCCTCGATTCGGTGGGGCGAATTCGACGCGCGCGCGGCGCAGGCGTCGATCCTCGGACGCTGGGACCGGACCCTCTTCACCGGCAAGCTCGATGCAAGCGATCTCGAGATGAAAAACGCGGGCGGCGCCCCGCGCGGCTGGCAAGCCGAGGTCGCGTCGATCGCGGCGACGACCGAGCTCGCGTTCGGCGAAAAGAAAACCCAAGGTCCGGCGCACCTCGACATTCGCAACGCGACGGGGCAAGTCGGCAAAACGAAGGTGCGCGGCGATCTGGTCGCCCACCTTACCTTGACCGCACCGAACGAGGCACTCCGGACCGCCGACGTATCGGGCCGTGTCCAAGCGCGCAACGTCGCTCTCGCCACCAAAGAACACGACATCGAGGGGTGGTGGGCCAGCTTCGATCTCGAGCGCGCACGCCTCGATATGCGCCAAGATTTCAATCTGAGGGGCAAGGTCAAGGCGCGCTTCCGCGACGGACTGCCCGCCCTTTACATTCTCGCCTCCGAGGACGAGATCCCCGGCTTTCTTCCCGGCTTGCTGCCGCTCGAAGGACTGAGCCTCGACCTCGGTGTGGAGCGCTTCTGCCGCTGGACCGACGTGCAAATCCTCGACGCGCGCGGCGGCCCCTTCGCCGCGGAAGGTCGTCTGCAGATCGAGCCCGGAGAGACCCGGGGGGCGCTCTTGCTTCGACTCGCGGCGCTGAAACCGATCTCGCTCGGTTTGAACTTCGTCGAGGATTACAGCCATGCAGCCCCGCTCGTCGGCGGGGGGTGGCTCGAAACGCACATGGTTCCGCTGACCTCGGCCGCCACGGAAAAGCACGATCAGCGCTGCATGCCTCAGCCGCCCAAGTGCCCGTAGCGGTTCGCGCGGTGATCGCGCCTTCGTGCTGAGTGCGCGGCGAAATCGGCCACTGCCTTGACCCGCGCGCTTCGCCGAGTATGCTTTCATGCGACTAGACGCATATATGCAAACCCCTTCGCCCGACTGGATCAGCCGCTTTCGAGCACTGGGGGACGAGACGCGCCTCGGGCTGCTCTGCGCGCTGCTCTCCGAAGAGCTGTCGGTGGGTGAGCTTTCCGAGGTGATGCAGGCCGGACAACCTGGCGTCTCCCGTCACCTCGCGGCGCTGCGCGATGCCGGGCTCGTGGTCGCGCGCAAGCAAGGCGCCACCACGTACTACCGCATCCAGCCGGACGACCCGCTTTTAGAGGGAGCCGTCGGCACCGAGCTGCGGCGGCGCTCGGTCGAGCTCGGACTCACTTCGCGCACGGAACGCGTCGTCGCGCGCCGACGCGCCAAAGCCGAGGCCTTTTTCGACGAGCAGGCAGAAAGCTGGGACGATCTGCGCGGCCAGCTGCTCGATCAAGCCGCGGGGCTGCGGGCGCTCGTTCCGCTGCTTCCCTCCGGCCTCACCGTGGCCGACATCGGCACCGGCACGGGGGGCATGCTCCCGCTCTTGTCGGAGTTTGCCGAAAAGATCATCGCCGTCGACATCTCGCAGGAGATGCTGCGGCGCGCGCGCGCCCGCGCCAAATCGCTGGGACTCGAAAACGTCGACTTTCTCAAAGCCGATCTGCGCGATCTGCCGCTCGACGACGAGAGCGTCGACGCCGCGTTCGCGACGCTCGTGCTCCATCACGCGCCGAACCCAGGTGCCGCCATCAAAGAAATGGCCCGCATCCTCCGGCCCGGCCGCACCCTCGTCGTCGTCGATCTCTGCGCTCATGGCCACGAATGGCTGCGCGACGAGCAGGGCGACGTCTGGCTCGGCTTCACCAAAGACGAGGTGCTCGGCTTTTTCGCCAAGGCAGGGCTCGCGCGCCCGAACTTCAAGATTGTGTCTCACGTCGAAACAGACAAAAAGAGCGGGGGACATCCACTCAAGCTTTTCGTGGCGAGCGGCATCGTGCCCTCCCACTCGCAAAGGGAGAACAGAACAAATGGAAAATAAGTACAAGGTAGCGGACATCAAACTCGCGGAGTGGGGTCGTAAGGAAATCGGAATTGCCGAAAAAGAGATGCCCGGCCTCATGGCGCTGCGCAAAGAGTTCGGCGCCTCGAAGCCGCTCAAGGGTGCGCGCGTCGCGGGATGTCTGCACATGACGATCGAGACCGCGGTGCTCATCGAGACGCTGACGGCGCTCGGCGCCGAGGTCACATGGTCGAGCTGCAACATCTACTCGACGCAGGACCAAGCGGCGGCTGCCATCGCCGTCACCGGCGTGCCGGTCTACGCCTGGAAGGGCGAGACCGAACCCGAGTACGACTGGTGCATCGAGCAGCAGCTCATCGCTTTCAAGGACGGCAAAGGACCGAACCTCATCCTCGACGACGGCGGCGATCTCACCGCCATCGCACACCAGAAGCACCCCGAGCTCTTCGGCAAGGAAGGTATCGTCGGCATCTCGGAAGAGACCACCACCGGCGTGCACCGCCTTTACGAAATGCACAAAAAGGGGACGCTCAAGGTCCCGGCCATCAACGTCAACGACTCCGTCACCAAGTCGAAGTTCGACAACCTGTACGGCTGCCGCGAGTCGCTCATCGACGGCATCAAGCGCGCCACGGGCGTCATGATCGCCGGCAAGACCGCCGTCGTGTGCGGTTACGGCGACGTAGGCAAGGGGTGCGCTCAAGCACTCACCGCGTTCGGCGCGCGTGTCGTCGTGACGGAGATCGATCCCATCTGTGCGCTGCAAGCAGCCATGGAAGGTTACGAAGTGAAGACGCTGGAGACGATCGCTCCCTTGGCCGACATCGTCGTCACCGCGACGGGCTGCGAGGCCGTCGTCACCTCCGAGCACATGAAGCGCATGAAGGACGGCGCCATCCTGTGCAACATCGGTCACTTCGATTCCGAGATCCAGATCAAGTGGCTCGAAACGAACCCCGAGATCAAGGAAATCAACATCAAGGAGCTCGTCGATCAGTTCGTCTTCCCCGACGGCAAAAAGCTCATCGTGCTCGCGCGCGGGCGGCTCGTGAATCTCGGCTGCGCCGAGGGTCACCCGTCGTTCGTCATGTCGAACTCGTTCACCAACCAGGTGCTCGCACAGATCATGCTGTGGAGCGAGCGCGGCAAGCTCGCTCTCGGCGTGCACGTTTTGCCGAAGAAGCTCGACGAGAAGGTCGCGTCACTCCACCTCGCCCAGCTCGGCGTCGAGCTCACTAAGCTGACGCCCGCCCAGGCCAACTACCTCGGCATTCCGGTGGAAGGTCCGTTTAAGTCGGATCATTACAGGTACTAAAGCACCAGTCGACAGCGCATAGGCAGCCGCGTCTGTCCCTTTTCATCGCGGGGCTTGGGCATTCCCGAGCCCCGCGACGTCATTTCGCGCAGACGCTTTGCGAACAGGCGCCGTTCTTGTCAGATTGAATGGCAACGAACCACCCACGCGTGGGGTGTGACATGAGCCATCGCAGTGCTTTGCGACCCCTCGCGGGTCTTGTCGGAATCGTATGGTTTGGCGCCGCGGCGTGCGGCGGCTCGCAGCGCAATCGCGGCCAAGAGTCTCAGACGGGTAACGACGGCGTGGCGGCGAGTGCGCCGGCCTCGAGCTCGACCGCGACACCGAGCGAAGCAAGCTCCATCCAGCCGCCCGCGTCTTCGTCACTCGACGCGCTCCCGCCCCCCGACACCGACACGAGCGCCAAAGCGCGCCGCTCGCTCACGCTCACCGAGTCGCGTGGCACCGTCGATCCCTCCTCGAACGCCATCCCCTACCCCACCAGGATCGATACGCCGCCCCAAGCGGGCGTCGCCGCGGCGATCAAGGCTGTCCCCAGCACGATTCCGGTCGGCACCTTGAGCAAAAGTCAGCTCGAGGCCCCCTTGCGCGACCGTGCGCACTTCGATCATTGTCGCATTCCCTACGGCACGCACGGCGAGATCGCCGCCGTCGTTTACAACGGGGCCGCTCTCGGTGTCGACGTGAAGACGACGCCCAACGACCGCGCGCTGAACTTCTGCATCGAGCGCTCGGTGCGACAGATGACGTGGATCAAAGAGCTCGCCGTGAACCGCGTAACCGTCTCGTTTTGAACCGGCTCAGAGCGACTCGGGGCTGCCGTTGTATTTCACGAGTGCTTGCTCGAACTGACCGCCGTCGGTGCTGACTGTCGTCTGCCCTTTGGCGCCGGCGCCGAAACAAGCGGCAAACCCGCCCGCGTCGATGAACTCGCGCACGTGCGAGAAGATGTAACGCACGCGGTTGTCGCGGTACTTGTTGGCCGATCCTCCGGGCGACGATGCAGGTACGCCCATCGGCGTCTGCCACCACATCATGGGTAGCCCGGCGGCGTCGTGCATCGCCTTGGACCAGGCCAGGTAGTCCTTGAAGTTCGGGCTCGTCGCGTTCGACTCGTCCCAGTACCAGCCCGTCGTGTCACCGCGACTGCAATCGAACTCCGCCGGCTTCGCCTCGAAACATCCCGCGTCGCGATCGAGAGGGTCCGTCGCGATGTAATCCGCTTGCCCGCCCGTCACTTGCGCCAAGAACCGTCCTACCGCGGCGCCATCCGGCTTGCCCTTGGCATCGTACGCCGCCCATTGCGACGCGTGCAGCCCCACGACGGCCTTTGGCGACGTCGTACGGAAAATGCGAATCGCGCAGCGTGCGAGCCCCGTGAGATCGTCGGCGAGATCGCTGCACCCGGGCGCAATCTTCACCTTGGCGGCAAACTTGGTAGGGTCGCCATTCGTCGCGTTGGCCTGCGCATAGCCCCAAAAATCAGGCTCGATGTGCACGATGGCCGGCTTAGCGAAGGCTTTGATCTTGTCGGCAACGAGCTGGACGTCGGACCAGTAGCGCGCCATGAACGTCGCGTCGTTGACGATGGCGAAGTTACCGTCGCCGTCGGCAGCGAACTCGTACATATCGAACATCGGAATCGCGCCGTGCTGATCGGCGGTGCGCGCCGCGATCGCGGCAAACTCGCCGTCCGGCGAATTCCACTTCGTCCAAGAGCTATTGGGATCGGCATTGCCAACGAGGTACGTGTAGCGAATGTCGAGTTGACCCGTCGCCGGATAAGCCGATTCATTCGGACCGAGCCCGATCATGAAATGATTTCTGCCGAGCTTTCCTCCAATGCCCGCGCCTGCATCGCCAGGTGGCGGAGGAATGATGACGTCGGGGACGCCTCCGTCTTTGCTCGTCCCCCCGCCCGTGCCCGCCGATGCACCTTTGCCCGCCGAGCCGCCCGTCGAACTCGAGCCCGCGGTGCCGCCGGTCGTACCGCCGGTTCCAACAGCGCCCGCCGTTCCACCTTTGCCGCCCGTTCCCGTCGTCGCCCCGCCGGTTCCGGTCGTGCCCCCGGTACCCGTCGTGCCCCCCGAACCGCCGGCGCCCGTCGTGCCTCCCGTTCCTGTGGAGCCGCCCGATCCCGTGGTCCCGCCGGTGCCCGTCGTGCCGCCCGAGCCCGTCGATCCGCCGCCCGCGCCGCCCGTCGATGCAGCGTCTTGGTCCGTGCGACCCCCCGAGACCGTGCGTGTGCCGCCCGTCGTCGATCCGCCGTCGTCGGAGCAACCCGCCAGCAACGCGCCGACTGCCGTCAGGGTAAAGAGACTTCGAAAACAGCGCCCCTGGCGGGCGGATCGGCGTTCGGACATGCATCCTCCCAGGAAAGTGGGCCTTTAGCCGCTCGGACCAAAGACTTCGGACGAAGGACCATGGTGACGCCTCTCCCCCACTCCATCAACTGAACAGGCCGCCTTTTCGGCCGAAAACAACGAATTTGTGACAATGCGATCAATCGGGGCGAGATTTTTCAGCGCGCACATTCGCCCCAACGTCGAAACGGGCGCGGTTTGTAGGCGCACCCGTAGGTGTCCGACCCACCCGGAGATCGGCGCAGCGCAGATGAACAGCGCGCCAGCGTCCGGCGGCCAGCGCGCGTAGCAGCACAACCGCGGTCCCGACGTCTTGAGCGGCGCTCGGGCCGGTCGGGACCGCGCGGCCCGGCGGCACCGCGCCGGCCGGGATGGGGCCGGCCGTGACCGCGCCGGCAACCGATGCCCGAAGCGGCGGCTTGCTTCTTCGCGGAAGATCTTTATGTTGCGGGGTCTCTTCGACGGAAGAGCGACCTCAACTTACCCCACGAAAGGGGGGCGATCGGCTTCGACGGGGGCTACGAGATCTGTGCTGCGTGTCCGAGGGTCCATCCGACCTCGTAAATCCCGGCTGGAAACCAATAAGTGCCAACGATAACGCACTTGCTCTCGCTGCCTAAAAAACAGAAGTGAGCCGTCCAAAGGATGAGCCAGCCAGAGCTCACCGGAGGGCGTCACCGATCTGGCTAGTCCTCTAGCGTCGCGGTCCGGCTAGAGGGCGAAACAAAGGATCGCTCGTCTGAGGCGAGCCCGCTCGTGGGCGCAAGCCAGACTAAATAAAACGCGAGCTATGCACGTAGACGTACAGGTTACGAGCTTCCGGACCCGGGTTCGATTCCCGGCGCCTCCACGGCTAACCATTTGTAATCATTAGTGTTTTTATTTCGACACAACATCAAACCCAACTTGAGCTGCGCATCCGACCAGATACCCTGGCTTCGGAGGATGCGCGCATGGCAGTTGTCGAACGTAAGCTCGCGAGCGGGGTCGTCTTCTACGTAGCCAACAGACTATGCGTAGGTGGCTCCCCTAAATTTGAGCGCGTCGGAACAGACCGGCGCGTGGCGGAACGGCGTGATGCCGCGATGAAGCGGGAGATCGCTCGCGGACGGTACGTGGGCAAGCCAACGGGCGTTGCTACCGTCGGATCGCGTTGGCAAACCTGGATCGCCGCGCGCAAGACTCGAACCGTCGACGACGAGAAACGTTGGTGGGCCAATCACGTCGCGAAGCGATGCCCCTGGTTTCCGGCGCTGCGCCTCGCTGACGTACGGTATGTGCATCTCAAGCAGCTCAAGGACGCGCTCGAGGAGCCCTACGTTAACGACAAGGGACGCGCTGGAACGCTGACTCGAAAATCTATCTTCAATATCTTCGTGCCGATCAATGCGATGTTCAGCGATGCGTACCGCTCGGAACTCATTCCGCGCAATCCCGCTGATTGGCCTAACCCCAGAGATCACCTGAGTTGAACCCGATATCCAGCGTGTTCGAACCAACCCCGGCAATGACGCGTCGTAACGCGATAGCGAGCCCGTCTTGCGAGTCGACGGAGAGCCAGTGGGTGACGAGGACCGTGCT
>DATHEQ010000446.1:0-7214 GCA_035318505.1 Polyangiaceae bacterium
GTCGGCATGGTCTCGCCGAAGACGTACTCGTACCCCATGACGACTTGCGATACGTCGGGCATGGCGACGGCGCTGCGCGCAACGGTCGACACCGACGTCGGCCAGGTATCGGACGTCTATCTCTGGTACATCGGGTCGAAGGCTACGGCTTGCGCATGGAGCGGTCTTTCGGGCGGCAAAGACACTTGGTATAACGCGTCGTCGAGCTGTGTCGTGCTCGTGCAAGAGCCGGGGCACTCCTTCGGCATGTCGCACTCCTCGAGCATGCTTTGCAACGACCCCACGTCGGGCGCCGTCATTCCCATTCGGGACGACCTCGGCGCAGGTGACGCGGCCTCGTGCACGCATAGCGAATACGGCAACCGGTACGACACGATGGGCGGCGGGTGTCGACATTTCAATGCTTACAACAAGGTCTATCGAACGTATTTTCAAAAGTGCAACGGCGTGAATGTGCGTAAGAGCGGAACGTTCAACTTGATGCCGATCGAGAAGCCTTGCAATGGCATCCAAACGCTGCAGGTCCCGATGCCGCGCGTGCGCGGATTCTTCCGCACCGGGGGCGGCGGTTCCGATGGCGTCACGCAACTCGCCTACTACACCGTCGAGCTTCGATCTCCGATCGGCTTCGATACGGGGCTGAAACCGACCGTCATCATCAACGCCTCGCCCAAGTGGTCGGTCATCGCTGCGGCGGGCGGCCGCGGGAGCCGCGGTGAGCACACCTGGCTGCTCGATATGGCGCCCACAGTTACAGCGGGCACCGACGGCACGGCGCACGCGCTTGCCGCCGGCCAAACGTTTACCGATCCAGGCGGCGGCGTGGCGATCACGACCATGTCCGTCGGACCGGAGGGCGCCGTCATCAAGGTGGACATCACCGGCGCGACCACGGTGCCCGACGCCGGCACCGAAACCGTGTGTCTCGACGGAACGCCGATCGCGGCGCCGGGGCCGGAGACTTGCGGTGACGATGGTGGAGGTCCGCCCCCGCCCATCGACGTCGTGACGCCGCCGCCTCCGGTTCCCGACGCAGGATCCGACGCACGCACGGCCGACGTGCGCGCTGACGTGCCGGGCACTGGCGGGATGAGCGGTACGGGAGGCACCGGCGGTGCCACCGGAGGCGCGGGCGGCGCAGGCACGGGCGGTGGTGGCGCCAGTGGTGCCGGCGCGGGCGGCGCCGCGACCGGCGGGACAGGCACGGGTACCGGTGGGACCGGCACTGGCGCCGGCGGAAACGCAACGGGAACCGGAGGCGACACGACAGGCGCCGGCACCCGCGGCAGCACCCCGGAGACCCCCTCGGGCTGCGGATGCCGCATCTCGGCCGCGACGGACGAAGGCAGCCACCCGGGTCGCTACGCGCTGTTCGGATTGGCGCTGGCGGGTCTCGCACGGCGGAGGGCCCGCCGCCGGGCGGCATAGCCCGCCGTTACAAGAGAACGTCCATCCCATCGGTTGCGACTTCCCAGCCGGCCGCGGTCACCGCGCGCCGTTCGGGCGAGCTCTCGACGAGAATCGGATTCGTGTTGTTGATGTGCGTATAAATCCGGCGGCGCACGCCGAGTCGGGAGGTCGCTTCCAAGCTTCCGGCCGGATCGCCAATGGGCAGGTGAGCCATGTCTTCTGCGCGGGCCTTGGAGAGGCCCCCGCGCGAGAGCTCGTCGGAGCTCCAAAATGTACCGTCCAGCAAAAGAACATCGACGCCGCCGAGATGTGGCGTCACGTCGCTCAGATCAGCGACCGCCGAAACATAGGCCGCCACCTTCCCGGCTCCCTCGCGAAGCCAGAGACCGACGTTCTGGTCGGGCGAGCTCGGCGCGAGGCCTTCGAGGTGGACGGGGATCTTGCCGCGCACGGGGCGCGCGGTGACGCGAACCCCCGTCGGCTCGCCCCGCACGTCGTCGATGGATACTTCCGCACCGAGCGGGAGATCGCGGTGGGTGACGTGCCCCTCGAAGCGCGAAAGCGTGCGGGCAATGGCGTTTTGCTCGAAGAGTCCGGCTCGGACGCCCTCGGTCGCGTAGATGACGAGCGGGTAGGACTCTCGCAGTGAAAAAAGGCCGAGGACATGGTCGAGGTCGCCATTCGTCAGAACGATGGCGGAAATGGGGGAGTGACGGGGGGCCCGGGGATGAAGCTCGTCGAAGGCTTCGATTTGGCGCAGCACGTCGGGTGAACAATTGCAGAGCACCCACCCCCCATTGCCCGCGCTGACCGCGATCGCGTCCTGGGTGCGCGCTTCGATGCCTGGCTGCCTCGTTCGAACAGCACGGCAATTTTCACAACCGCAGTTCCATTGGGGCACCCCGCCGCCCGCCCCCGAACCTAAGATCCGTATCCGCATGAGCTTCATTTACCAGAATGCTTACGTGCCTTGACCGGGTAGAGGGTGCGGAATAGGCTTCGTGGGCGTCCTTACGGAGGAACTGGAAAATGGATTGGAAGAAGCCGGAGATCCTCGAAATCAACATGAGCGCCGAAATCGGCGCCTACCAGGACGACTCCGGCGAGCGGGATGAACCGCCGTTCGCAGCGCCGCAAGACGCGCCGCCCGCTCGAGAAACGGCGTAGCTCGCACCGTCGGCGCCCCTGAGCTGGCGCGAGCTACCTCAGGAGGTCTCGTCGATGCAATCCACTTCCGAAGCGCCGCTCGCGCCGGCTGAGTTCATCGACCGGTTGCGGCGCGAAGGGGCGAGCCGTTACCACGACGAGCACCCCTTCCACGTGCGCATGCACGAAGGCTCGCTGACCCGCGCCGAGCTTCAACGCTGGGTTCTCAATCGTTATTACTACCAGACGCGTATCCCCATCAAAGATGCGCTCATCGTCGCCAAGTCGGGCGATCCGGCTTTTCGGCGCGCGTGGATCCGGCGCATCCACGACCACGACGGTGACGGCGCCGAGCACCGCGGTGGGCTCGAACAGTGGCTGCGTCTCGCCGAGGCGGTCGGCCTCGAACGCGATGCGGTCGCGAGTTGCCGCGACGTGCTGCCGGGCGTGCGATTCGCTTGCGATGGCTACGTCACGCTCGTCGAGAAGAGCCCACTGGTCGTCGCGGTCGCTTCGTCGCTCACGGAGTTCTTTGCGCCCGATCTCATGTCCAAACGGATTGCGGCTTGGGAGCGGCACTACCCGTGGGTCGACGGTGAAGCACTCGCCTATTTTCGCAGCCGCGTGCCCCGCGCGCGGCGCGATTCCGAGGAAGCCATCGAATTCGTCGTTCGCGAAGCCACGGCCCGGTCGTTACAAGAGGCGTGCGTGGCCGCATTGATTCGAAAGACGGAGATCTTGTGGCACATGCTCGATTGCATTCAGGCGCGCGGTGCGGAGCGGGCCAGATGATCGATGTCGCCAGCGTAGTTCGGCTGGCCCCCAAGGCGCGTCTCCGCTTCGATCGTCTCCGCCAGCAGCACATGCTGCTTTATCCCGAGCGGGGGATCGTTCTCAGCGCGACCGCGGCCGACGTCGTCGCGCTGCTCGACGACACCTGCGAAGTAAAGTCCATCGTCGAGCAACTGGTCGCCAAGTACGGCGAGGCCAACCGCGCCGCGATTGCGCGCGACGTGCTCGAGCTCTTGCGCGATCTCGCTGGTCGCGGGCTCGTCGCCGAGGTGACGCCGTGACGCCCGAGCATCCGTATACGCTCGTCGCCGAGCTGACGTACCGCTGCCCGCTTCAATGCGCCTACTGCTCGAATCCGGTCGAGCTCGATCGACATCGCCTCGAGCTCGACACGGCGGTCTGGGTGCGGATCATCGAGCAGGCGGAAGCGCTCGGCGTCGTGCAGTTGAATCTCTCCGGGGGCGAGCCGCTTTTGCGCGACGACCTCGCCGAGATCATCGGCGCGGCGCGACGTCGCGAGCTCTATGTGAACCTCATCACGAGCGCCGTCCCCCTCGCGCGCGAGCGACTCGCGGTCCTCCAAAAAGCGGGGCTCGACGCAGTGCAGATCTCGCTGCAAGACTCGACTCCGGCGGGTTCCGCCGCCGTCGCCGGCGTGGACCGCTTCGATGCCAAGATCGCGGCGGCGGAGTGGACGACGGCCCTCGGGCTCCCTCTCACGATCAATATCGTGCTCCACCGCGAGAACATCGAACGCGTGGGCGAGTTCATTGCTCTTGCCGAGCGGCTCGGTGCGCAAAGGGTGGAGCTTGCCAACACGCAATACCTCGGCTGGGCGCTGGCCAATCGCGCCAAACTCTTGCCGTCGCGCGCGCAGCTCGAACGAGCGCGCGACATCGCCGACGAGGCGCGCGCTCGACTGCGCGGCCAGATGGAAGTCTTGTTCGTGCTGCCCGACTATTACGCCGATCGACCGCGCGCCTGCATGGACGGCTGGGGGCGGCGCTTCATCGTCGTGGCCCCCGATGGTCTCGTGCTCCCGTGTCACGCCGCGCACACCCTGCCGGGATTCGACTTTCCCCGCGCCCCTCAGCATTCGCTCGAACATGCGTGGCGCGACACGGAAGCATTCCAGCGGTTCCGCGGCGACGCTTGGATGCCGGAGCCGTGCAGGAGCTGCGACAAACGGCACGTCGACTTCGGCGGTTGTCGCTGTCAAGCGTTCCACTTGACCGGCGAAGCGACGGCGACGGACCCGGCGTGCGGCCTCTCGCCCCAGCACGGCATCGTCCTGCGCGCGCGTCACGAGGCCGACCGCGTGCCCCCTCCGTCGTATCGCTATCGCTCGCTCCGCGTCGTGCGATGATGGGCCGCCGATCTTCCGGCGCACGCCAGGTGCCGTCCGGTTCGACGCGCGGCGCGATCTTTCCATGAGAAGGAAAAAACGTATGGACGTGAGCTTCTTCGTGCTGCTGGGACTGACGCTCGGACTCGCTGCCTTCGCGGCTTTTCAAGACGCGCGACTGCTCGGCGAGGCGGCGCGCGCGACCGGTCGGCTCTTGCGCTCGGTGTGGGTCGAGCTCGCCCTCGGGTTCATGCTCGCAGGGCTGGTCGATGTGCTCGTTCCCACGGCGCAGCTCGTCAAATGGCTCGGCGCAGAGCGCGCCGGCCGCGGGATCTTGGTGGCCTGGGGTGCGGGACTCCTCATTCCTGGCGGTCCCTACGTGCTCTTTCCGCTGATGGCGAGCCTCTTCGGCAAAGGGGTCGCCGCCGGTCCGCTCATCGCGCTCATCTCCGCCAAGACCTTGGTGAGTCCCATTCGCATGCTGACGTACGAAGCTCCGCTGCTCGGGTGGCCCATGACCCTGGCGAGGTTCGTACCAGGTGTGCTCGTTCCGCCGCTGCTCGGCGTCGTGGGGCAGTGGCTTTTCGATCTCCTCTCGCGCCCCGCCCCCGGTTGACCATAGGCTCGTCGGGCCTTGGCGTCGCGTGGGGCCGGTCCGAAGATCGAGGGGGCAGCGAGAATCAGGCAGAGGGGTGGTACAAGGCCGACATGACCGGAAGATGCGTCTTGCGGCGGCTGAAGACCGCCGTCTCCCTCGTCACCGCGCTCGTCGCGCTCGGCGCATTGGCCGCGCCCTCCTGCGGCAAGAAATCGTTTCTCGAGACGTCGAAGGGCACGGATGAAGGCGAATCGACCGCCGCCCGACCCTCCGCGTCTGCGGCCCGTCCCTCGGGGGCAGCCGCTTCCTCGTCCGCGTCTTCCGGCGTAGCTGCTGCATCGGCCAGCGCGGCCGGCGCTGCGCTCGTGCCGGCCGGTGGGGCTCGCCTTCTCGTCACCAACGAGGATTCAGGCGACGTTACCATCATTGACCTCGAGCGTGAGGAAGTCGCCGGTCGGGTTGTCGTCGGAAAGCGGCCGCGCGGCATTCGCGTCAGCCCTGACGGTCGCTGGGTCTTCATTGCGTTGAGCGGCTCGGCCAAAAGCGGACCCAACGTCGACGAATCGAAGCTGCCCCCCGCCGACCGCGCAGCGGACGGGATCGGCGTGCTCGATCCCACGCAGTGGAAGCTCGTCCGTGTGCTGAAGAGCGGCCAAGACCCCGAGCACTTCGACATCTCGCGCGATGGCAAAACGATCTTCGTTTCCAACGAAGAGACCGGCGAGGCGTCCAGCGTCGATGTGAAATCGGGTGAAGTCACCGGGCGCGTCAAGGTCGGTGAGGAGCCGGAAGGGGTCACCTTGCGGCCCGACGGCAAGATCGTCTACGTCACCAGCGAAGTCGGCAATCAGCTCGCGGCCGTCGACATCGAGAGCCGCAAGGTGGTCGCGACGATCGAGACGGCTCCTCGACCGCGCAGCGTCGTTTTCACGCAGGATGGCAAGACGGCATTCGTTGCGTGCGAGACGGGGGGACAGGTCACGGTCGTCGACGCCGTCAAGCATCGGCGGCGCGCGAACATCAAAATCGACGCGGCGGGCGCGCGTCCGATGGGGACCGCTCTCTCGAGTGACGGCAAGATCGTCTATGTGAGCAACGGACGAGGCGGTAGCGTCAGCTTGATCGACGTTGCGACCGAGAAACTGTTGGAAACGATTCCCAACGTCGGCACCCGTCCGTGGGGGATCGCGGTCTCTTCGGACGGTAAGAAGCTCTACACCGCCAACGGCCCTTCGAACGACGTGTCCGTCATCGATCTCGCCACCAAGACCGTCGCCAAGCGCATCGCGGCGGGGCAGTCGCCCTGGGGAGTAGCGCTCACGAAATAACGGCGAGCACGTGGACAACCTCACCCACGCTTTGGCCGGGATGCTCGCCGCGGAAGCGGCGGTCGAGCTCCGTAGGCCCGGCACATCGACGACGTCGTCCGTGCCAGCGTCGCAGGGACCAGCGCCATCGTGGCGCAGCGTGGCCTACGTCGTCTCGGTAGCTGGCAACAACTTACCCGATCTCGACTTTCTCTGGAGCGGGATCACAGCGCGGCCGTTCGGCTATCTCCTGCACCACCGTGGACACAGCCACACGTTACCGGGGGCCGTCGTTTGCGCTTTGCTGCTGCTCGCGGGGGTGATCGCCTTCACGCGCTGGCGGCGAGTCGGTTGGTCGCGCGCCGATCATCTCTCGACCGTCGCGCTCTGTCTGCTCGGGCCGCTCGCGCACATCGCGATGGACTCCTGCAACAACTACGGCACCCATCCGTTTTGGCCTTTCTATCGCGGCTGGATCTACGGAGATGCCGTGTTCATCGTGGAGCCCTTCTTCTGGGCGGCGGGATTCCCGGCGCTCATCTTGTCGGCTCGTTCGGCGATCACGCGACTCACGCTGGTGACCCTCTTGGTGCTCGGTGTCGGAGCGACGTTCTAT
>DATHEQ010000447.1:0-49166 GCA_035318505.1 Polyangiaceae bacterium
GTCCACGACGGCAAAAGGGGTTGCACGCGTCGCTCGACCGCGACTTCGGTTGCCGGAGGGAGCGGAACGCGGCCCGCCTCCGCGGCGTGCAGGAACTCTCCGCCGGTTGCGCGAGCAATGTCGCGCAAGCGCGCCTCGTCGGGGCGCGAGTCGGCCCACTCGTCGCCGCCGCGCTCACAGGCGAAGTCTTTGCGCGTCGAGGGACCCGTCCCGACCCACACGCGAGCGCTGTACCCGCCGGGCTCGAGCTTTCCCACGTCGACGGTGACCGGTTCGCCCGCCTTCACGGACTTGGGCTGCTGGCGCACGACGACTTGCCGCCCCTCGAGGTGCGCGACCTCGATGTTCAAAGCGCCCTCACTGCCCGGCAGCGGTCGAACCTTGAGCGAGAGAGGAACGCCCGCCAAGCAGCCGTGCTCCAGCTCGATCTGCGCCGGCTCGTAGCGCGGGTCGCGCATGAGCCAGCCGAGAAGACCATCCCACAGCGCGGCGTGTGCGCGACCGGCCGTCTCGGAACCGAGCGCGCTGTACGCAAGCCGATAAGTGCCGTCGATCGCGAGAGCGATGGCGCGACCATCACCCTTTTCGCCGAGCGCGAGAAGCGGCATAGGTGCTCCGGACGCAGTCCGCAGTTTGGGGTGGGTCCAGAGGACCGACGATCCCGGACGCGCCTCGCCGACCCGGTTCGCACCGGCCATCTCGGGGAGCGCATCGCCGTTGAAACTGCGGAGCGGACGAAGCGCCGGCGCGCTGCGCGCCACCTCCGTGTAGTTGGGCTTGAAAGGGGCAAGATCGAAAGCCGCCGAGGTCCCGGACGATTCGAGAGCGACGGGCAGGACATCGGCCAGGCGCGTGCCTGCATAGTGTCCTCCCGTGAACGCATCGGGGCCACCGACCATGATGAGGCCGCCGCCGTGCTCGACGTAGCGAGCGAGCGCCGGCAAATGTTGGAGTAGCTCATAAGGCTGAGCATTGAAGTCCTGCAGGACCACCGCGTCGAAGCTTGGCAAGTGTTCGCTGAAGAGCTCGTGAACGGGAAAAGGTATGAGCGCGAGGTCGTCTTCCCCCGCGTTCACCTCGTCACCCTGCGTCCGCAAAATGAAGAAGGCGACGACGTCGACCGAGGCGTCCGATTTGAGCCACATCCGCAGCGCGCGGACGTCGTAACTGGGACGGCCGGCCACATGCAGCACGCGGACGCGATCGCGCGCGACGTCGAATGCGAGCAGTCGCCGATCGTTGTCGGGGATGGTGTCGCCGCTCGGCGCCTGAATGGCCACCTCGACGATGCGCGAGCCGGCGCGATCGAGGGTGATGGTGAGCTCGACAGTCGCCGAGCCCTGCGTCATGTGGGCAATACCCGAGGCGAGCAGCGCGGGTGGACCCCCATCGATGAGCTCGCGCGCGCTCACGGTCAGATCTTCGCAGGCGAGCCCTCCGTCGCAACCGATCTGGATCGTGAGCGGCAACGGCTGATGCGCCACCGCGGCGCCCGCCGCCCGCACGGCGCGTATGCTGGCGTCGGGCACCGACGTGCGAGCAAGACTCACGGTGTGCACGGGGACGCGCAGTCCGCGCAGTGCATCTTTGACGGCTGCGCCGGCTTGGTCTTCGGAGGGACGATCGAGACGGCCGTCGGAAAGAACGACGATCGAGGCGGGTCGCTCCTCGGGCAGCGCGGCCAAAGACGCGAGCGCGGCTCCGAGATCGGAATGAACTGCAGGGGCGATCTCCGTGGTGCTCGCTGGATCCCACGGAACGGCCGGCCCCTCGCCAAAACCGAGCACGCGCAGCCGCGCCTGTCCCGCGGCCGCTTTGAGGCGCTGCAGCGCGCGGGTCAGCGTTTCGCGACGAGTTCCTTCATCGCCGGGCAGATCGAGGCTGCGCGATCGATCGGCGAGCACGATGAGCCGCGGACCGACGAGGCTCCCCCGCGACATCACCGTCGCGGGTCGGAGCACCGCGAGCGCCAGCAGCGCCGTCGCGAAAAGGCCAGTCGCCGCGACGACCACCCCGCCGCCCTGGCGACGGCGCAGCTCGATGATGAGCAGCAGCAAGCTCGCCAGGGCGAGTGCCAGGGCGGCATACGCGAGAGACCGAGAGAGGTCGACCGAGAGGGCCCACGAGCGCACCATCACGGCACGTCGACGGCACGTCTGCGCATCAAAAAGGGAGCGTGGACCTGATCGTCTTTGTAATTCGAGCAAAGGACGTACATGGCGATGTTCACGGCGAGACGGATCGCGCGTTCGCGCTGGATCTCGCCCCCGGGCGCGACCGGAACCGACCACATACCGCCCGGTGATTGCGCCAACGCACCGCCGAGATCATGGGAGCTGAAGATGACTTGCGCGTTGCCGCCGCGCACGATTGCTTCGAGCTTCGGTTGCCCTTCTACGCGACCAAAGGGGCGCCGGATGAAATAGAAGGTGCGAAAGACGACGTGCTCCGTACCGAGCGCGATCGGCGCAGCGTCGGGAAGGACGCGCGCGAGCTCTCGTTTGGCATCCCGGCCGAAAACACCGGTCTCGGGCGCAGCGTCGTCGACGAAGAGTACGCCGCCCTCGGCGAAGAAGCGCCGCAAGTGAGCAATCTCGGAATCGGTGAAGGGCGCGAGCTTGTCGTCGCCGCTCAGGTAGGCGAAAGGCTCGGACCAGAGCGCATCGTCATCGGCGCGCACCGGCGTCGGTGCGAGGCGCGCGGGAGCGCTGGTGCGGTTGACGAGCTCGCGCGACCAGCGGGCCGGTGCGCTCGCGCGGATGCCTTCGAACGTCGATCGGCCGGTCAAAAGCGGGCGCGGGTTGAATGCGCCATCTTCGCCAAACGCGCGCGCCGAACGCGCGGGCAGCGCCAACACGCCGAGGCCGAGCACGGCTGCGTCGGTCAAAAAATCCCGCCGCGAGCGCCGACTCAATCGAAATCCTCCACCTTCCACACGCCGCTGTCGCGCCGCAGCTTCACGAAATGACCACCTTGGATCTGAACCGACGCCACGTCACCGGAAACTTGCACGTCGAGCCCATCGGGATGCGCAAGCCCGTCGACCAGCGAGCGGAGATCGCTTTCGATCGCGCTGCGCGTCGAGGGCGAGAGCACGCGCATGAGTCCCGCGTAGCTACGGCGCGCCAGCACGCGGCGTAGCTGCTCGAGCGCTTCGTTCGGCGTTCTCGCGCCGGCGGGCAACGCGTCGGCCGAGCTGATATGAAACGCCCCTTCTTCGACGTCGAGCGTGGCGTCCTCGCCGTCGGCATAGCGAACGCGAGCGCTGGCGCGCACGACGGCACTCGGGTCCTGCATGGCCTTGGCCAGCGTGGCCAGCTCGGCCCGTTCGTCGGTGAGAATGCGCTCGACGTCGGAAACAGCGAGCGACTTGCGCGAACGCTCGCTCAGCATTCCGTGAATGGCGCGGGCGTCCCCTTTGGCTGCGGCCACTTCGTAGGCGCGAACGGTATCGCGCGGATCGGGGATCGTGGCGCGCGCGCATCCCGCACTCGTCCCAAGTAAGACGCCGACGGCAAACAAGCGCTTCCGCGAGCCGTGATCGCTGCCCGTCTTCGCCCTGGCCATGGTGAGGGTCGACCTTAGCACCACGTGCGTATCGTCGGAGCGCGATGCCCGCTCGGGGGCGAAAAGACCGAGACCCGTCCCCTACCCGACCTCACCCGCGCCCTTGGACGCGTCACGAGCGCGGGCGATGGTTTTCGCCAGGCGGCGGGGCCTAGCAAAGAACCGACGGAGCGGACTAGCGAATCCAAAACGGCTTCGATAGTCTCGAAAGCACGATGCGCCGGCTCTTGGCTGCGTGGCCAATCCTCGTCTTGACCTTTCTCGGCTGCGTAACCCCCGAGCCAAAGCGACCGAACCCCACGCAACCTCTCGACGAGCGCCGTGCAGTGGCCGTCATGGTGCAGGCGTACAAGGACGCCGGCGCAGCGGCTGCGGATGGACGCGCGATCCGTCTCGCGAGCGGCCATTCCTTGCGCGTCGACGTCGGAACCGAGGGCCGCCGCTATGGCGTCGCCTATTTGACCAGCGCTGATGAGGCACTGCTCGATGCCAAAGCGGATTTGCCGCCCCACATGCCGGAGGGCGATTTGCCGGTCGTGCAAGGAGTCGGACCGGACCTCGATGCCGTGATCCTCGTGCTCTTCGCGGAGGATTACCAATACGACGATTTCTTGGGAACGGGACGCGAAGCCAGCGGTATCGCCGCCGAGCGCAAGCTCGCGCGCGATGTGCGTGACTTCTTGGCGCAAGCAAAGCTACGAAAGCTCCCATGATGAAAGCCGATGCCAACGTTTCACTGCGATTTCTGCTGGGGGGGGCGACGCTCCTCGTCGTCGGCATCGCCCTCTCCGCAACGGGCGAGGCGATGTTCGGCTCGCTTGCCAGCGTCGTCGGCGTCGCGCTGCTCATATCGGGGTTGCACACCTTCGGCCGCGCCGGGCCCGACACCGGACCGAGCGCGCCGCCCGCTGAACCGCCCACGCCGCCGCCCGCATAAGCTCCGATGCGAAGTCTTCGGCACACGTCGATCCGAGTGTTCGCTTGTGGCCTCGTGTTCGCGGGGTGCGCCGGGGAACGCCCTCCTCGCGCCGCATCGAAGTCAAACGCGGAAGCGGCCGCGCGCGAACCGAGCTCGAACCTCGCAGCCTCAGCTGCCTCTGCACGCGGTGTGACACCCGGGGATGCCGAGGCCATCGCCGCGCCTCGCTCGTCCGAGCGAGAGAACACCGTGCCGAGCGCAGACGGCATGGACAGCCCTCCCCCGTCTGCGACCGAGGCGTCGGTCACCGACGAGCCGATCTATTTCCCGGGTGCCCGCGCGAGACCCAAGGGCTCCGCCGTCGAGGCAAGTCTCGACGACGAGATCGTCGCAAGGTGGAACCGCGGCGGCCTCAGCGCCGAACCAACGAATGGAGCCAAGGGCAAACCGGCCCATGCCGCGCCGCGCGTCAAGGTCGACGTCACCGACGTGCGGGGTGACGCGAGCGAGGCCGATATGCAACGCGCAGCTCGCCTCAAAAGCTATTGGCCTTTTCGGATCTGCTACGAACAAGGGCTGCGCCGTACGCAGAAGCTGCATGGCACCATCAAACTCCGGCTCACCATCGGTGCCAATGGGCGTCCCAGCGGCGTTCAGCAACTCACGGCCGAGCTCAGCGACCCGGCCGTCGTCAGCTGCGTCGTCAAGTCGGCGATGGGGCTCGGTCTGCCCGCCCCGTCGAGGGGGGCACCGCAGATCACCCTCGACATCTCCCTTTGGCCGGGCGACGAACCCGTGAGCGTCAAGAGCGCGCTGCACGGAAAAAACGGAGCGCCATCCGAGGGAAAGGCGATGTCCGAACAACTGGGCACGCGTCTTTCGGAAGTTCGGAAGTGTTACGCCGCCGGCCTCGGTCGACACGAAGGGCTCTGGGGGCGGCTGGCGCTCGCTCTACGCGTCACGGCCGGCGTCGTGGACGAAGTGAGCGAGGTCGAGTCGCATTTTCCGGACGCCGAGGTGACCGAATGCGCGCGCCGCGCGTTCTTGCACGCCGCGGTGCCGTCCACCGATCGCGAGATCACGATCGTGTACCCGCTTCGCCTCGGTCGTGCACCGGATGGCCGCGACGCTCGTCATTGAATGCTCGAGCTCTACCTCACCATCGTGCTCTCGATTCTCAACGTCGTCGTTCCGTATGCCATCGTCCGCCATGATCGCCGCCGTCTCGAACCCAACCAGCTCGCGCGGGCATGGAATCGACCGAGCTTCGCGTGCGCCGTCTATTTTTTTGGACCACTCTCTCTGCCCGCGCACTTTTGGGTAACGCGCCGAAAGCCTACGGCTCTGCTCCTCGGGGCGTTTTGGGCGGCGCTCGTCTTGGCCGGAGAATGGCTCGTCGCTGAACTCCTCGAGCAAGTGTTCGGCTAGCGCGCACGGCCGAGAATATGCTTCGGCGATCACGGGCGTCGGGCGGCGACAGGGACGAACAGATCCGTCGTGGGAGGCGCTCGGTCGATGAGCTTGAGCTCCTCGAGTTGGCGCGCCAGGGTAGCCCAGCGCTCGGCCGACATCGATCCGAGGCCGAGCTGTTTGGTCTGCTCGGTCGCAATGAGCGGCTTCTCCGCTTCGACGGCCGCTTCGAGGGTGGCCGCGTCCATCGACGGGTTCAGCCGCGCGAGTACCTGATTGGTTGGCCGCGGGTCGGTAAGGTAATTTTTCCAGCCCTCCGCGGTCGCCGCCACGAAAGCCGCGACCATCTCCGGCTTTTGCTCGACCAGCTCCCTGCGCGTGACGACCACGGTCGTGTAGGGGTTGTAACCGGCGTCCGCCACGAGAAAGACTTGCGGGTCGCCGCCCTGTTTCTTGGCGGCGATCGGTTCGGACGTAACGTAGCACTGCTGCGCGAAACTGGGATCGGCGAGAAAGCGCGCCACGCCACCGTCGTACGGAACGACCTGCACGTTTTCCCACCGGAACTTTTGCTTGAGGTAAGCGGCGTAGGCCATACCCGGCTCGATGGCGAGCGTTCCCGATCGGAACACCTCCGCGAGGCTCGTCAGGTTGCGAGAGGCATGCACCATGATGGCCTGCGGTGAGGTCTGAAACGTCGCGAAGACGGCAACCACGTCGGCGCCGTGGGCGCGCGCGGTGAGAAGCTCGTCCGCCCCGATCGTGCCGAAGTGCACGCGGCCGGTGGCCACCATCTGCACCACCGGGACGCCGGCGCCGCCGCCGATCACCTCGACCTCGAAACCTTGCCGCCGGTAAGCTCCCCCGTCCCGCGCCGCATAGAAGCCGCCAAATTCGGGCTCTGGCACCCAATTGAGAACCAGTTTGAGCTTCGTTCCCGCCGCGCTTTCACCGCCCGCGCTGCCCCCCGGCTGGCCCTTGGAACAGCCGCCCAGCGACGCAACCAGCAAGACACCGATGACGACAGCCCGCGCCGCGCTTCTCATCCCTTCCATCTATCATCACGTGGATCTTATTTGCGCGTTGGCGTCATCCCCGTCGCGGCAAAGTCGGTGCGCCGCACGAGCGTCAGGTGTGCGCGCGGAATCGTCGCAGAACCACGCCCGAAGCCACGTTGACGAGCGCAAACAGAGCCAGACCGAGGAGCGATGCCAGCATCACCGCCGCAAAAAGCAAATCGGTGCGCAGCTGTCGGTAGGCGGCGAGAACGGTGATGCCGAGCCCCGCGCTTCCCTCGGCGAAGCCGGCCACGAACTCGCCGACGATGGCGCCAATCACGGCCAACCCCGACGCGACCCGCAGCCCGGTGGCAATGCTGGGCAACGCGAACGGTAGGTCGAGCTTGACGAGGGTGTCGAAACGGCTCGCCCCGTAAAGGCGGAACAGGTCCTTCAGCCGCGGGTCGACGCTCCGCAATCCCGACAGCGTGTTGGCAATCACCGGAAAGACGGAGACGATGAATGCGGAAACCGCAACCGCGCGCAAACCGGGCCCGAACCACAATACCAATAGCGGAGCGATGGCGACGATAGGAACCGTCTGTAGGAACAGCGCGTAGGGATAAAGAGCACGCTCCAATGTCTTGGATACCGAAAGGACGAGCCCCGCGCCCGTCCCCACGACCGCGCTGAGCAAGAAACCGAACAGCGCGCCGCGCGCCGTCGTTGCCGTCGAACCCGCCAACATCGCGAGGTCAGTCATGAGCGCCGACAGGACGGCCGATGGGGGCGGCACCAAGAAGCGAGGGACGTCGAGCGCGCGCACGGCGATCTCCCACGCCACCACGATGAGCACGAACGTGGCGAGAGGGGGGACGACCTGACTATGAAGGCGCGTTTTCGAGCGAGCCATGACGTTCGAGCGCTTCATAGAGGACTTCGGTCTGGCGAGCGAATGCCACGTCAGTGCGGATGGCTCCGCTGCGATCGAAGGGAAGGTCGATGGGGCGGTCGAGCACGACGCGGCCCGGCCTGCGCGACATGACGATCGCGCGCTGGGCCAGAAATACCGCCTCGGAGAGCGAGTGCGTTACGAAGAGAACCGTCGTCTTGCGGCGTTTCCACAGATGGCGCAGCCGCTCGTCGAGCCTTTGCCGCGTGAGCTCGTCCAGCGCCGCAAATGGCTCGTCGAGCAAGAGCAGGGGCGGGTCGGTGACCAGCGCGCGCGCAATCGACACGCGCATTCGCATCCCGCCGGACAGCTCGTCGGGAAAGCGCCCGATCGAATCGCCGAGCTCGACGTCAGCAATGCATTCGCGCGCCCGGGGTTCGGCCTCCTTGCGCGCAACGCCGCGCAGCTGGAGCGGCAGAGCCACGTTGTCGAGCACCGTTCGCCACGGCAAAAGGTGAGCGTCCTGAAACACGAAGCCGATGCCCGAGGGAGCGCTCTTGCCCGGCTCTCGATGCGCACATTCGACGGCGAGGGTCCCTCGGGTAACCGTTTCGAGCCCGGAGATGAGGCGCAGGAGCGTCGATTTTCCGCAGCCCGAAGGGCCGAGCAGCGCCACGAATGACCCCTGCTCGACGTCGAGGTCGATGCTTTCGAGCGCCACTGTCCCGTCGGCGAAGATGTGCCCGAGACCGCGGGCACGAACGCACGGCACGCCTGCGTCACCGCCGGGAGAGGACAAGAGGACGCTCGAGCTTTTTCCCGATCTCGCGCTGAATGCACTCCCAAAGCTCGTCGCCCGTCTTCGTCGCCGTCCAGCGATTCACCTTGGCATCCACGTCGAAGTGCCACGCGCTCGCGCGCGCAGCCATCCAGATCTGACGCGCCGCTCGGTGGCTATTGATCACGAACCGCTCGCCGTCGGGAAACTCGATGGTGAGGATTCCGCTCTCGAGATCGGCCTCGATGCCGTCGACGTCGTTGAGCGCCGTGTCCAGGCAGCGCAACGCACCATCCGCCAGGTCGTCGAAGGTTGCTTCGTCGATCGGATCAGCCATGGGACCCGAGCGTAGTACGGCGCTGCCTCAGTGTCCCGTGGCCGAGCATCGGATCTGACACTGCAGATCGCTCGGCGCGCAGCCGCACGGGCTTTTTGGCTTGGGCGGAGGCAGCGGCGTCGCCGGCGTAGCCACCGCAGGTGTCATCGGTGCGGCCGCTTTGCTGGCCGGACGCGCTCCACCGCCGACCGCCTTCTTCACGACCTTGGCCGGCGCAGAATCCGCGGGAGCAGCTGTTTCGGCGGGCGCGACCGCCGTCGGCGCCTCGGCCGTCGGAAGGGGTGCGGCCGACAACGCGGCTTCCGCCGGCATGGGGGGCACTTCTTCTTTCTTTCCCCCGGCGAAGATGGCGACCGCGATGGCGAGACCGGCGACCACGATGCCACCCCCGATGAAAAAGGGCATGGAGGACTTGGTCTGTGATTGCGTCGGCGCAGCTTCGACCGTTCCGAGCACCGACGGAAACATGAACGGCGAAGGCGCGGCGAGCTGCGTCGAAGCTTCGTCGGCCGTCCGCGATTGCTGCGCGCGAGCGAGCGCATTCAGATCGATGAGTCCCGAGTCCTCGCCGCGGGCACTGCCCGCCACGGGGCTCGACGGAGCCGCCGAGGGCTTGGCTCCACCGGTCAGCGCATTGAGAGAAAAAAGGACCGACTGCTCGTCACGCGTTCCCATCATGCCGCCCGACGTCTGTGCCACGGCTTGCGCTGGAGCGCCACCGCGCGATTGGCTTCCTTGCGCGAGCACGTGGGACGGCACACTCGTCGCCACTTCTTCTTCGTCCACCTCTCCGCGCGCAAACATGTCGCCGCCGCGTGGGATGTCGCGCCGGGCGGCGCCACTCGCTGCTCCCGGCGCTGGCGCGGTCGCCCGCGGACTCGATCGTTCGAACGGTACGGCGGCGCTTGCGCCTCCCCCTTGGTTCAGCGCTGCGACAACCTCAGGGATTTCGGAGAGCGCCTGCCAATCGGCCATGCCCTCTTTCCACAAATACGTTTCGGCGGTGATGACGCCGGAGTTGTAGGCGTCGACCAGCTCGGTCAGCAGCATCGAACGCTCGTCCCCTTCGGCCACGTTGACGAGCCACGCGCCGGGTGCTGCGCCCGGAGGTGGCGCCGAGCCGTTCGAAGGTGCTCCCGTGCTCGCGTCGACGAGCACCGTGGCGCCGCATTTGCGGCATCGAATTTTAGCGACCTTGCCCTGAATCTTGTCGTCCGCGATCGTGTACTTCGACTGGCAGGCCTGGCAGGTGATCTTCATGGGTTCCTTGCCCTGCGGGGCGGGGGCACGTGGGCCGACTCTAAGTCTTTACAATGGACCTGTTCGACCTGTTTTCGCAAGCCCGGAAGCCAATTCGGCGGCGCTACTTCCGTCAGGTTGCCAAGGGGTCGGCGCATCGTCAAATGGCGTTCGATGGCAACAGTCTAGCGCACTGCGAGGCTGCCCGTACGAGGTGACCGCGACCTTTCGCGGCTCTCGCGAATTCAGGCGCGTCCGACGGTCGTGGTTGTCTCTGGCCGCTCGTTACCCACCGGCGTATTTCCCCTCTTCAATCCGCGCCGCCATCTGCGCCGGCCGGCATATCCACGTCGGCCAGGCCCCCATCCGGGCACCCTGCATCGTCGGGCGGCAACGGAACGTCGCCGAACGCGTTGGGCAGGCGGTACGTCTTTACCTCGGAGTTTTTTCCCTCCATGTCCGTCTGCCAAAGCTGAATGTGGTTCTGCGGGCGCGTGCACGACACATCGACCGTCAACAAAGTCCGGTAGGTGCCTGTGTCGTCCGCTTTGGTGATCGCCCCCGATTGCAGCTCTTCGTTCCACATGACGACCATCGCGCTTTGAACAGCGTCCGTCCCCTCGACTTGGACCGTCGTGCCGCCGGCCAGGAGCGGGGCCGATGGCTCTTGAAGCGCGAGCGGCTCGGGGGGCGGCACCGGCAATGTGGGACTGAGACAACCGCCGAGCGCCGAGCACACGGGCACCGTAACGGCCGAAACGACCACCGAACGCAGGCGCCTCCAAAGCATTTCGCGGGTCTCGCGGCTCACCCTAGCATACCTTGTGCCTAAGAAATTGCGTCATAACCGCTGGATTCGAGGAGCGTTCGACGCCTGCGAAGAGGCGGATAGCCAACACCGTTGGCCATGCGGTCCGGTGGACCGAGCGGCCGAACCTGCGCGGGGCCCACAGGACCTGAATGCTGCAACCGCGCTAGAACGCCGAGCGGAGTTCCTCGAGCCTTCGCTATCATCGTGGCAATCTCTTTCATGTGGGTGCTCTCGCAACGTCCAGATGAGCGGCACTTTCTGGTAAGGAGCCGCGGAAGGTGATAGCCCGCTCTCGTTCGTGACCCGACGGGGGCGCGACACCGACGCACGAGCATTCATGCCCCAACGACGACTGCGCTCGTTTCACTGGCGTCGAATACCTTTCGCGCTCGTACTCTGTGCCGCGATCGCCTTCGTCGCCGCGCGCCCGCCGTTAGGTATGGGCCGCACCGAGGCCGTGGTGCGAGCGTTCGCCGCAGAAGGGCTCGACACCGCAGGAGTGGTGTGGGTCGACAAGCCGCCAACCGGCATCATGAACGCGGTGACCACATCGGCGCGCGCGTTGGTACGCGCCGCGGCGCCCGGCGAGCAACACGACATCTATCTTGCGCGCGCGCGCCTCACGCCGGAAGGCGCGCTGCTCGGCATCGTCGGAACGTGGAACCTCACACGCACGGCAAGCGCCGACGAGAGCGCTCCCATCCTCGATGGCGAGCTCGCCGTTTACACCGCAACCATCGATGGCGTACCGACCAGCATCTTCGCCATCGACTTGTCGCACGAGCAAGCATCGGGCGACGACCTCGGCCGCGTCGCGCGCACGCAAGTAGCGCTCACCAACTTACAAGACACCGGGCAGCTCGCCGGTATCACACGCCGTGGATGGACGTTCGATCCATCCCCTTCCAAAGTCGCCGCACAGCTATCGCCGGGCGTCATCGAGGTGGTCGCGGACGGCCGGCAAATCCTTCTGCCGCGCGAGGGCCAGGACGCGCTGGTCGGAGGCGATTTCGTGCGCGCCCACCGCACGGCGCGAGCTCGCCCGGGCAACGTAGTCACATGGGCGGTCGACCGCGTGCGCAACCTCTCGTGGTTCGGCGACGCGCGCATGCAGAGCCTGAAGGCGGCGACGTTCGGGGTGAGCGATGCGCTCGTTCGTTTCGAAAAATCGTTCATGGGCGATACGAGCGCCAAGGACATCGCCTCCGATCTGGGCGGCATCGCCAAAGGCAAAGCGGTCACGTACACCGACCCCGAGACGGGCTGGCCCCCTCCGCCCATGAAGCCGATGATCACCCCCGCTCTTACGAACGAAGGAGTGTGGGGTCTGCTCGACGGGGACCCTTTCATTCTCACCAATCCCGGCGCGCCCGCTGCTTTCGCCACGGGCTTCGTGCGAACCGATCGCGAGCGTTTGTACACGCGCGTCTACGTGACGGTGTGGGATCCGCGACAGGTCGAGATGCACATGATGGCCGGCACCGTCGAGCCGGTGGGAGCCTCGGGCGAGACCGGACCAGGCATCATTCCGCGTACGCCCGAGATCATGGGGCGCGTGGTGGCCGGTTTGAACGGTGGGTTTCAAGCGCTCCATGGCGAATTCGGAATGATGGGTGACGGGATCATGTACCTGCCGCCGAAACCGTACGCCGCGACGGTCGCCGCGTTGCGCGATGGCTCGACCGCATTCGGAGAATGGCCGGCCGACGACACGGTCCCCGACTTCATCCTCTCTTATCGACAGAACCTCACCGTGCTGGTGAAGGACGAGAAGTTCAATCCGTACCGGCGCACATGGTGGGGAGGAACGCCTCCCGGCCAAACGGACAAGGTGCACACGACGCGCAGCGGCATCTGTCTCACGCGCGAGGATTTCGTGGCGTACTTTTACGGAGCGGAGCTTTCAGCCGAGGCCCTCGCGCAAGGGATGATTCAGGCGCGCTGCAAATTCGGCATTCACCTCGACATGAATGTGGGGCACACCGGTCTCGAATTCTATCGCGCTGCCCCGGCCGCGGAGCTCGCGCCCCTCGGACGGCCGGTGCAAACCGATTGGGAAGCGGAAGGCACCGTCACGGGTCTTCCCGGTTGGAACTTCCGCGGACGGCGCATGATTCGGTACATGCCGCTCATGAATTTCCCGCGCTTCATTCACCGCGAGCAGCGGGACTTCTTCTACTTGACGCTCCGGCACGTGCTGCCCGGCAATGATCCACCAGGTTCGGTCGAAGGGCAGCATTGGCGAACGCGGGGGCTGCCCCAGCACGGTTTCCCGTACGCTCTCGCCACGACCAAGGTCGCGCTCGAGGCCGCGCGCCCCGAGCTCGTGGCCAAGGTGCTCAAGATCGATCCGCGCGTCGTCGCGGTACAAGGCGCGTCCGGCGTTGACGACGCGGCACCGGCTGTCGTCGTGTTCTCCGGTATCGCGCGAGCGAAGAACGACCATCCCACGCTCTGGCTGTCACACGGCGCGTTCTCGATAGCCGAAGAGCCGCCCGACGGTGGGACCGGTCTTTTCTCCGGGCTGTCTGCGGTGGAACGAACGACTTCGAGCGCCGCGGCCGCCGTCGGAATCACCGATGACGACGGCATGCTCCTCTATATAGAGAGCGACGCCCCGGATGCCGGGGGAGCACTCGATCGGCTCCTCGGAAACCTCGGTTGCTCGAGCAAGATGCTGCTGGCCCACTCCCTCGGCCCGGCCCTCGGCGGAACCACGAGCCTCGACGGCACGCCTGTCGCCCCGGCGGATACCGCTTCAGTGCGTCTCGTGCGCCATGCAGCTCCGGGCGCGAAATCCATTTTCGAGGACACGCCGGTCGTCCCGCCCGAAGTGTGGCAACCCCTTCAGATGCGCAGAATCCGCTATTTCAAGAAACCTGCGCCTACATCAGCGCCATCGACCAGCGGCTCACCCGCTTCGCCATTGGGCGCCCCCGGACCCGCTTCCCCTGTGCGCCAATCGGAAAAAGGAGTGGCCGAATAAACCATTATACCAGTCTTCGCGCGACCTTAGTTGACGTTCTCTCCCTAGCCGCGCTAAAGACTTACCCATGTTTGACACGGTCAAACACGGGCCGGCTCGCGCGGCCACCGCAACGAAAGCGTTTGCACCCCGCGGTGCTGGAGCATCCTTGAATAGTCCCCAAGCGTTTGGTCCGTACGAGCTGACGGAACGAATCAACGTCGGCGGTATGGCCGAAGTCTTCCGTGCTCGCGACCCCGCCCACGAAAGACTCGTCGCGATCAAGCGCATCCTCCCTTCCGTTGCCGAAGACGAAGAATTCATCCAGATGTTCCGCGACGAGGCGGCGATCGCGAGCCAGCTCGATCATCCCAACATCGCGCGCATCTACGACGTGGGCCGCGTCGATCTCAGCTACTACCTCGCGCTCGAGTTCGTGCGCGGCAAAGACCTGCGCATCATCTTCGACCGCGCCGCCCGGAAGAAGGAGGCGATCCCCCTCGATTTCATCCTCTACGTCATGTCGCAGGCGTGCCGCGGGCTCGACTATGCGCATCACCGCACCGACGCCCGCGGCAAGGCGCTCGGGGTGGTGCATCGCGACGTCTCGCCTCAAAACGTGCTCGTCTCGTTCGACGGCGAGGTCAAAATCATCGACTTTGGAATCGCAAAGGCGTCGGGCAAGGTCGCCCGAACACAGGTCGGCACAATCAAAGGCAAGTTCGGTTACATGTCGCCAGAGCAGGTTCGGGGCCTGCCTATCGACCAGCGCTCGGACGTGTTTTCCTTGGGGATCTGCCTCTGGGAGCTTTTGACCCAGCAGCGTCTCTTCGTGGGCGATAACGAGATCGCCATCATGGAAAAGATCCGGCGAGGCGAGATCCCGAGCCTCCGTGACATCGCGCCGGAGACACCCCCCGACATCGAGCAGATTGTCCGCAAGGCACTCGCCAACGATGTTGACGAGCGCTACCCTACGGCAACGGAGCTCGATTCGGATATCACTGCTTTCGCACGTGCGAACGGGCTCGTGCTCGATGCGGCACTGGCCGCAGACTACATGAGACGCGTCTTTGCCGGCGATCCGGCCATCGACGGGTCGCTCGAGGAAGGTGCATCAATGGCGGACCAGAAGACCGGTTCAGACCTCGACGTTTTTGACGGGTTGCTCAAGAAAAATCCTCCTCCAGCCGATGATGAAGCGCCGACACCGTTCGCGCCTCACGTAGCGAGCAACGTCGCGAGCAGCGTCAAAACGGTCCCTCCTCCACCGGCCCGGCGCGCGACGCTGGTCGGTATGCCGAACCCGCTGCTGGGTGGCGCGCCAGGGGGAAACAACACGACGCAAGGCATGGGAGCGTCACCAAGCGTGGCCCCTTCCCCGCCCGTGCAACCCGGTGCGGGCGCCTGGGGCCCGGGGCCGGCGATGCCGTCGCTCGGCCTCTCCGCGCACCCGGCGCAGGTCGCCGCCCTGCCGACCAACCCAATGTCGACACCCATGGGCGGGGACGGCGACATGGATTGGGAAGAAGACGAGAAGACGACCATCTTCGAGAAGAACGAAACGACGACGGTCTTCGAAAGCGCGCGCGACGGCAACTCTTCGCGCTCGTTTCCGGCCCCGCCGCCAGTCGGGCTACCTCCCCCGCAGCGTCGGTCGGGCGGGCTCGGGACGATGCCGCCCCCTCCACCAGGGCCGCCGCCCGCCGGGCGATATTCGAGCACGCCGCCACCGCTCTCCAAGTTGCCGAACGCGGCGCGGACAGCGCCCATGGGCGTGCCAGCCGCAAGGCTCTCCGCGACGCGGGTGATGCCGCCCGATTTCAGCCGTTCGGGTGTGACGAGCGTCGTCTCTGCCGTGTCGGGCCCGCAACGCGGGAAATACGTGGCGCTCGGCGTTGGTGCGCTGCTCGTCGCCGGCATTGCGTTCATCGCCATGCCTCGCGGCGGCAAGATTGCGGTGTTCGTGTCAGGGGTCGGGGGCAAACCGCTCACCGCGGTCAGCATCGGCGTCGACGGCATGCAGAAGTGCACCGCCTCACCGTGCAACCTCGAGCTCGATAAGGGCATTCACGCCATCAAGGCATCGGCCGACGGCTACACGGCGCAGGAGCAGGGCACGACCTTGCATTCCGGTGACGAGATCGCCCTGAACTTCAAGCTCAACAAGGCCTCCGAAGGCACGGGGTTCAAAGTGAGCGGCAAGCAGGACGGCGTGGAGCTCTTCATCGACGGCAAGGAAATTGGTCCCCTGCCGCAAGAGCTCAAGGACCTCGACCCCGGGTTGCACAAGATCCTTCTCAAGGGCAGCGACAGGTACGCCGCCGAAGAACGTTCGCTCACGGTCGAGAGCGACGAGGTGAAGGATCTCGGCGTCGTGGCCCTGAAGGTGCTGCGCGGTCTAGCAACGTTCGACGTTCGCACGCCGGGCGTCAAAGTGACGCTCGTCTCCGGACGCGATCGGCGCCAGCTCACCGACTTCTCGCAGCCGGTCGAAATCGAGACGTCCAAAAACTGGACCATCGAGGCAACCAAGGCGGGCTTCGAAGACTTGCGGCAGCCGATCACGTTCGAGGATCGAGCGGAAAAAGTGTTCGTCATCGCTTTGAACGAACGCTCTGGACCGGTCGTACCCGAACGGCAGGAACGGCAAGAACGCCCTGAGCGCCCGAGCGCACCAGCCGTTGCCGCGGCTCCGGCGCCGCGGCCTCGTCCCCCGGCCGAACCGCGTCCCGCCCCTGCAGGGGGAGACGAGGAGACCGCCGGCGGCGGCGGCACCTGCACGCTCAATTTCAATTCGATCCCAGTGTCGAACGTGCTCTTCGACGGCCGCCCCCTCGGCGGCACGCCGAGGCTCGGCGTCTCGGCCGCGCCGGGTACGCACACGGTCATCTTCGTCTCCCCCGAAGAAGGAAAGAAGTCGATGACGGTGTCGTGCCGATCGGGTGAAACGAAGACCGTCGCTGCTCGCCTGAGCCAACAATGAGCTGACCGCTGACGCGTTCGCTCCCGCCAGCGTGGATTCGCCGTCTCGCGGTGGCCGCCTTGGCACCGCTCCCGTTTGCCGAATCGCTGGCCGGTCACTTCGTCTACGACGACCATCCGCTCATCGAAGAGCCGGGCAGCATCCATTCGCTCCGCCGCGTTGGCGAGTTGTGGACGAGCGAGTTTTGGGGTGGTCTCGGCGCCATTCATTTTCGTTACCTGCGGCCGCTCGTCTCCACCTCGTACGCCGTCGATTGGTCCCTGTGGCACGGGCATCCTCTCGGGTTTCATCTCACCAATCTGTGCCTGCACGCGCTCGTGTCGCTCCTGCTTTACGGGAGCCTGTGTCGTTGGTCGGGAGCGCCGCTAGGTGCGCTGGTCGCCACAATCGCGTGGGCGTGGCATCCGAGTAAAGTCGAAGCCGTCGCTTGGATTTCCGGGCGTACCGATCTCCTTTGCGCGCTCGGCGTGCTCATCGGTTGCCTCGGCGTCCGCCGGCGCTTGCAAGGCGAGCGGGTCCTTGGTGGCACGCTCGAAGTGGCCGGCCTTTTCGTGGCCCTCTCGTCCAAGGAGCACGGCGTGGTCGCGCCGGCGTTCATCGCAATGGAGGCCTGGTCGCATGGAGGGCGGCGCGCTTGGGACCGCGTCGAGCTTGGGCGACTCGCGAGGATCGTCGCACCGAGCGCGGCGCTGGTAGCGGCTTACCTCGTCTTTCGCTTCACCCTTTACCCGATCGTGCCGGAACGCACGGCGAGCTTGTCCTTCGTCGATGCTCGCCTCTACACGCTCGAAACCCTCGGCGAGTTCGCGCGGATCGTGTTTTTTCCTTTTCACCTCACGATTCAAAGGGCGCCGATCCGCGTCGATGACGCCTACCGCGTCATCCACGACGCGGCGCGGCTAGCGATGGGAGCGGGGTTTCTGGCCGTGCTCGCAGTGGCGCTGATCGTTTGGACCAAGAGCAAATCGACGTGGCGTGTCGCGGGATGTTTGCTCGGTGTAGTGGCGCTCGCGCCAGTCGCCAACATCGCGGCCGCGAAGATGGTTTTTCTTTTCGCAGAACGGTTCGCGTACATCCCCCTCATGGGATGCGCCTTGTGTCTCGTGCCGTGCGCGCGAGCAGGTTGGCAGACCCTCGCCCCCTGCGCGGCGCTGCTCGTCGCTTGCGCGCTCGGATCGGCGCGTCACACCCGCCACTTCCTCGATGACCGCCGACTGTGGCAGCATGAGCTCGCGGAAAATCCGCAGCAACCGCTCGCTCTCCGCTTCGCTTGTCAAGAGGCGATGCAACGGCAGCGCTATCGCCAGGCGCTCGATCTCGCGCTGCGCGGCTACGAAGCGGCGCGAGGGTGGCCCGTGCCACAACCAGACCGCGTCGAGTTCGCGCTGCGCGCCGGCCGCTCGCTGGAGAGTCTCACGCTCGATGCGAACCGGGAGGCGCTGCAGCACATCGCCGAGTTTTACGACACGTTCTTTGCGGCCCGCGGCACGGCGCGTATCGATCTCAGACCAGTTCACGTCGCCTTCGACGCCGGCGGCAATGAAGCGCACAACTTCCGCCGCGGCGACGCTTCGCGCCTGGCGCAAGTCGAGCTCTGGCGAGCCGCGCTCGCGTCACGCCTCGGTCGTTGCGATACGGCAGTCGCGGGCGCCCGCGAGTATCTCGCGCGAACGCACGAGCCGTCCAACCGGATCACCGCCGTCCTCGTCTTGGGTCGCTGCGCGCAATGGACGGAAGCTCGCGTCGCGGCGGGCGCGCTCGACGTGACGCAACCAGCCGTAGCGGAGCTGCTGCGCAACCTAGCGTGGATCGAGGAGAATGCCGCGCCGACGCAGGACGACCTCGACGGTGCATTGCGCTGGTCGCGCGCACGCACCCTTCTTCTCGACCGCGGCGGGGCTTACCGCGCACTCGTCGCTTGGCGAGACGTCATCGTGGCCGAGCGAGAGGGCGCGCTGTTCTTGGCGCGCACCGCGTTCGCCGCGGGAGAAGACGAAGCGGCGCGCGGCGCACTCGCCGGACACTTCGCTCCCGCAGAGACCGAAAGCCTTTTTGTCCAGTGGTCACACGAGCTCGGACGAGACCCGTAGTACCGTCGCCGAGCGTCGCCAGGATAGCGCGAGCACCGGCTTACGGCAGACGCCGACGCATCGCCCATTCTGCCCAGCTCTCGGCGCATTCCGGTGACGCCCGTTCTGTGCCGGCACACGACGCCGGCTCGTAGGGTGGACCGAGGACGAGCACCCCGGTGCGGGAAAGGAATGGTAGGTCTTTCCTCCAGATCTCGTTGAAGACCTCGGAACGATGCTTGGCATCGTCGATTGCCGCCTCTTGCCGTAGTCCGGAAAGCTTGCCGGCGACGTTGGCCTTGAGCTTCTCGTCGTCGGTGATGTGATAGACGCGCTCGAGAAACGCGATGGCTGCCTCTCGGTTCCCCTCGCGCGTGAAGACGCCCGCCGCGGCGAGCGCCTGCCAGTGCACGTTCTCGTTGTCCGACACGAGCTCGGCGGCACGAGCCAACATCTTGGCGCCCGCGGCACGAAAGGACGCCTTTTCCGCGTCGTCGGCGAGAAACTGCGTCCCGATAAAAACCATGAATTGGCCCGCCGACAGCCACAAGTGCCCATCGGAAGGGCACATCTCGAGCCCTTTCTCGAGCAAACGCCGGGCGTGCCGCACCTCGTCTGGCCCCGGGCTCCCCACCGCTTGATAGATGATGAACGTGTCGGCGTAGCGGTACGTCTGGCAAAAACTCGGATCGAGCGCGACGATGCTGTCGAGGTATTGCCCTACGAATTCCCAGCGCCGATGTTCTTCGCCGTGGATACCGTAGGTGATGACGGTGCTCGTGTAGAGCAGATCGGCGAGCGCGGCGCGGTACCCGAGCGAGGCTTCTACCAAAAGCGCGGGAGGGGGAAGCGTGAGCACGTCGGTGTCGAGCTTGGTCGCGCGCACGCCCGCTATCGCCCGCGGGCGAACGTAGGCGATGGCGAACGCCGAGCTGAGGAGCAACCCCCAGTGGAGCAGTCGGCCCGCGGATCGCCGTCCCGAGCCGAGCCCGCTCACTCCACCTCGCGATCGACGTACATACCCGGCAAAATACGGGCCCCCGCCGCGTCCGCCTCCCCCTCGATCTCGAAGGTAGAGACGACGCCATCGCCGTCGAGATCACCGTGCGCCGTGGCTCGAAAATGCGCGAGAGACGGTGAGCGCGTGCTTTCGAAGGAAAAACTGAAGGCGTGCGCATGATCGAAGCCGAACGTCAGCGCGCGCCACGTCGGTTGATCCCATGCCCCGGGCGGGTCGTCGGCGCGAACGCCGCGCGGAACGTCGGGCGGTGTCAGCGGGGCCGAAGGAGGAAATGCCGGTTCCGGTAGCCCCGCCGCGGCCACGCTCACCGCGCTGGCCGCGATACGTCGCAATCCGTCGACCGGCTCGGCCAGCCGCGACGCGTGTAACCCGCGCACGAACTCGGGAATGGCGACCGCCAGCACGGAGCCCCCCAAGGCGAACGCGACAGCAGCTTCGACGGGCGTGAGTGATCGCACAGGACTCCTTCTTCCGCCGCAAATGAAGCAAGTTTCAGCAATCGGCGCAAACGGAAAAGGGCGCCTCGCCCGCCCATAGGGGCCCGCGACTATTCGCGCTCCACCGGCGCTAGCCGCATGGTCTCGGACGCCGGATCGTCTTCATTCTCGTCATCGCCCGCCAAATCGATGGCGTGCTTCTCGAGTCGGTACCTGAGCGATCGAAATGAAATCCCCAGAAGTTTGGAAGCCGCCTTCCGCACGCCCCCGGTGCGCTCGAGCGCCTGCAACATGAGGCGGCGTTCGACTTCGCCGAGCACAGAGTCGAGGGCGCACCCTTCCGGAGGCAGCTGTGCCAAAAGCGGCGCCTGACTGCCCGAAAGGCCGCTCACTTCCGACGGCAGATCGCCGAGACCAATGGCCGACGAAGACGCGAGCGCCACCGCGCGCTCCATCATGTTCTCGAGCTCGCGGATGTTGCCGGGGAAGGCGTAGCGCTCCAGGGCGCGAATGGCGTCGGCCTCGAGCCCGCGCACCTGCTTGCCGAGCTCCTGGGCGAAGCGCTGGACGAAGCGATCGGCCAAGGTTGCAATGTCCTCGCGCCGCTCGCGGAGCGGCGCAACCTGGATACGGATCACGTTGAGCCGGTAATAGAGATCCTGGCGAAACTTGCCGGCGCGCACCTCCCCTTCGACATCGCGGTTCGTCGCCGCGAGGACACGTACGTCGACGGGGATCTCGGACCCAGCGCCGACGGGTCGCACCATGCGCTCCTGCAGCACGCGCAAGAGCTTGACCTGGAGCGGCGCCGGCAGCTCACCGACTTCGTCGAGAAGAACGGTGCCCCCATCCGCTTCCCGAAAAAGTCCGGGGGTGCTGCGCTGCGCTCCTGTGAAGGCACCCTTCTCGTGCCCGAAAAGCTCGCTCTCCATGAGCGCCTCGGGCAGCGCGCCACAGTTGACGACGAGAAACGGCTTGCCGGCGCGTTCGCTCTGATCGTGGAGCGCGCGAGCGACCAGCTCTTTGCCGGTGCCGCTCTCGCCGGTGATGAGAACCGTCGTGCGGGTGGCGGCCGCCTTGCGCACGATTTCGGCGAGCAGCTTGGCCGCCGCGCCAGAACCGAACATCTCGCGTTTTTCGAGGTGGCGCACTTTCGCGCGCAGCTGCTCGTTTTCCGCGACGATGGCGCGCTTTTCCAAAGCCTTGCCGATCAACGCGGTAATTTCGGCGTTGGCGAACGGCTTGGTGATGAAGTCATACGCGCCGCGCCGCATGGCGTCGACCGCCGCTTCCACCGTCGAATGCGCGGTCATCACTACGACCTGCGTTGCGTCGGCGCGCTCTTTCGCCGCCGTCAGCAGATCGAGCCCGGATCCGTCGGGCATGACCAGATCGGTAAGGACCACCGCGAAAGGCGTCGGGCTCTGTCGAATCGCTTCCACGCCGCGCCGAAATCCGGGCTGCGCTACCACGTCGAAGGCTTCTCGCCGAAAGAGGATGCTGAGCATCTCGCGCAGACTCGGCTCGTCATCGACGAGCAGGATGCGCGGGTGTACCGGCGGGATCGAGGGCACCGTAAAAGGCTACCACACCGTGGGCGAGCGCAGCGCCGACCGCAGGATGCGTGCTTGCGCCGCGAAAACCAAGGCTTCGAGCGCGCAGCGGGCGTCGAGCGCCCCCCCCGAACGGGCCTCGCGTACGAGCAATCGAAAGGCCAGGTACATCCTGCCGTCGAGACCGAGCAAGAGCGGCACGGTAGCGGCGTCGCGGGGGGCTTCGGCGGAGCCGAAGACCCCCGCGGCGCTGGCGAGCACGCGCGTGACGAGCGCATCGCAGAGCTCGATGGCGCGCGCGTAACGCCGCCCGGCGATGGCCGCTTCCACTTCGCGCACATGATCGCGTTCCGCTTCCGGCCACAACTCGGCCAACGTCGTTCCCGTGGCGACCGAGCGATCGCTCTTCAAGACGGCTCGCGCCGCGACTTCGCCCGGCGCTTCCGCACCGCGGTCGAAGTCGTCGCGCGCCCCGCCCGATCCGCGTCCGCCGAGAGGCGGATCGGTCAAGCTGGCGATGACCGAAGGCGCTTGCACGAGCGGATCGGAAGGGTCCGCGTTGCGCAGTGCCTCTCCGAGCCCGCCTTCGATGGCTTCGAGGTCGGCCGAGATGTAACGCTCGCCGGGAGGAATGCTCGACTCGAAAGCGTTCACGACGAGCCGGGTGATAGCGTCGAGCGACTCGTACACGCCGTCTCCCTTGGTGGCGCTAGTCCCGAACGACGGCGCCTTGTGGGGATTCAGCATCTCGTCGAGCTCTTTGATAGGGAGCACGTCGCCGAGATCGCGCTTGTTGTGCTGCAAGACGTGCGGAAAATCGTCGAGCGAGCGACCGTGCTCACGCAAATTGTCGCGCAGGTTCTCGAGCGCCTCGAGATTGGAATCGACGCGGCCGACCTGCGAATCGGAGACGAATACGAGCCCGTCCGCGCCGGTCAAAACGAGCTTGCGCGTGGCGTTGTAATAGACCTGCCCCGGAACCGTGAAAAGCTGGAGCTTTACCCCCATCCCCCGCACGTTCGGAACTCGGAGCGGGAGAAAATCGAAGTAGAGCGTGCGGTCAACCGGTGTGGCGAGCGACACCATCTTGCCACGGTGCTCCGGCGCTGCCGTAGCGTGGATATGCTGGAGGGTACTGGTTTTGCCGCTGAGTCCGGGCCCGTAATAGACGATCTTGAAAACGAGCTGCCGCCCGAGTGCATTGACCGACGCCATGTCCGGGCGAGCGTATCATCAGTCGGACAAAGCGAGAGATTCCGCGAGGGCTGGCGCCCCCCGTCAGGGACGCTTATAATTCGGGTCAGCGCGTTCGTAACACGCGAAAAGGACAGCCAAGATGATAAGCATCACCGAGAAAGCCGCCGAGAAAGTAAAAGAAATCGCCGATGCCGAGGCTCTCCAGGGCCAAGGTCTCCGGCTCCGCGTGATTGGGGGTGGGTGCTCTGGGTTCTCCTACGATCTTTACTTCGAGGATAAGCCGACCGACATGGACGAAAACTTCCAAGCGAACGGCGTGAACCTCTACATCGACCCGCTCAGCTATCAATACCTGGACGGCACCGAGATCGACTACGTCGAAGGGCTCCACGGGTCGGGGTTCAAATTCAACAACCCCAACGTCAAGGGAACGTGCGGTTGCGGCAGTAGCTTTTCGGCGTAGCTGACGTATCCTCCCGCCGTCGCAGGAGATCAGGCAATCGCTGGTTCTAGCGCCGTCTCGGCGGCGCCAGAACGAGAGGAAAGTCCGAGCTCCACAGAGCAAGGTGCCGGGTAACGCCCGGTGAGGGTGACCTCGAGGAGAGTGCCACAGAAAAGAGACCGCCTCGCCACGGTTCGGCCGGCGCGAGGTAAGGGTGAAAAGGCGGGGTAAGAGCCCACCGCGCAGCCGGTAACGGTTGCGGCACGGCAAACCCCACCTGGAGCAAGGCCGCATAGGTGGACGCGACCGATCGGCGCAAGTCGATCGGCCCGAAGGGCTGCTCGCCCGAAGCCCACGGGTTGGCCGCTGGATGCGATCGGTGACGACCGCACTAGAGGAATGATTGCCGGCCTGCCGAGGGCAACCGATGGCGGGCAACAGAACTCGGCTTACGAGCACCTGCGACCGCGATACCCCGACGCCCTCCTCGCGAGGGAGCCGGGGTTTCGTGTTTTTACTGCGCCGCGAAGACGAAGGGGACCGTTACGGCGGAGCCATCCGATGGCGGAAACCGCCAGTTCTTGACCTGCCCTTGTACGCAGTTCGCGAGCCCCGGATACCCGTCGCCGCCGGTCGTCGTGACGCTCGGCACCGTGCCATCCCGGGCCACGTTGATGGTGACCACCACGCGCGCGCTCGAGGGAGAATTGGGCGCCTTTGCGCCGAGCGCGGGTTCCCAGCACTGGCGCTTCACGAACGCACGATGCGACTGCACGACCCGCTCGACGTCGACCGTTTGCAGTTGCCCGCCCCCGCCGCTCGATGCGCTGCCGCCACTCGGCGCCGACGGTCCCCCCACGAGCCCACCGAGCCCGGTGAGGCTCGTGCTGAGCGGTGCGGCGGGCCCACCCGGTGCGGCTGGTTCCGCGGCCGCGGCTTTGCTCGCTTTGGAACCAGAGGCCTTGCCCGTGACGACAGGGGCGTTGACCTCGATGGGACCAATCGTCGTGTTGCCCTCGCTCTCGGCGGACTGTGTCGTCGGGGCGGCGGGCGCGGGCACCATCACCGAGACGATCTGCACTGCGGGTTTGACGTTCGATTTCGGCAAGAGCACGACCATCGCACCGACGCCGAGGAGCATCCCGCCGAGCGCGACGACGATCCAAAGCGCGGGGTGCGCGCGCCGACTCTGTTGGACGCGCGAGCCAAACCCGGGCCCGCGAAATTGAGCGGGCTCGAAGACTTCCGGAAGAACCGGAGCTGCCGGTACGAGGGCAACGCCGGGCTCGACCGCGATTTCGGGCGACGCTGCCGCGGGAGGTCGCACCGACTCGTCGACCTTGATGTGCTCCTCGCCATTGGGTTCGTTAAGACCGTCGATTTTCTCGGCTGTCGCGCCGCGGGTCGCAAATGCGAGGACGTTGCTACGCGATTGTGAGGCCACCCCGCGCGGCGTCACCGATGGCCGAATCCCACTGCCCGCCGGAGCCGCAGGCGTGCGCGGCAGCGGAGAATGCACGCGGTTGGCCGGAATGGGAGCCGCGGCGCTCGGCGTCGGCGTGAGTGAAGTGCGCCCGGAGGTGGCCGACTCTTTGAGGATTGCGGCGAGCTCTGGAAACGTACGGAGGGGGACCCATTCTTCGAATCCCTCGCGCCATACCAGCGACTCTTCGCTGATGAGCCCGTTGGCGGCTTTGCGACGAAGATCGCTGAGGCGAACCGGGCCGACGGGAACGCCGTTGATGCCGACGTACCACTCTTCCGTGCTCGAGCTCGAGGAGAGCACGGCCATCGCCGCCGATACCGAGGCAGGATCCTCGCTCTGCGAAGAAACGGCCTTCGAAAAAGCGCCCGCGAGCCCCGCGCCCCCTGCCGACGCCGGCGCTTTCGGTGCGGACCTCGCGACCGGTGGGCGCGAGGATGGGGGAGCACTGGCCGGAAGCGGAGTGCGGGGGCGCACGCCCGCCAAGCTGGGGCTCATCGGGCGAGGCGGCGGGGGCGCTGGCCGAGGGGGCGGCAACCCCGACGCCACCGCTTGGACCGCGCCTTTCGAGGCGGAGACTCCGGTCGAAGCGGCGGGCCTCGGGCGCTCGTCGTCGGGGTTTTTGGCCGCAACCGATGTTTCGGTGACGGACGCCTCGACTTCGATCATGTGGTTGCACTTGCGGCACTTCATCCGCACGGTGCGGCCTGCAACTTTATCGTCGGCGATTTGATACTTCGCCTTGCAGTTCTCGCAGAGAAATTTCATCGGCTGAATCGACCCCGAGCAACTCTGTCGTCCCCGGGGTGCGGAGGAGGGCTCCGACCGATGGGAGGATTTCGATCGTAGCCGAGGCGGTTAATTGGTTCAACCGGGTTCGAGCCATTCCCGTGCAAAAACGCCCAGCTTACGCGACGCGATGGCCTCCCGTACGCGACGGAGAAGGTCACCGTAGACCCAAAGGTTGTGTTGCGTAAGGAGGCGAAGGACGAGGATCTCGCGCGCGATGAACAAGTGTCGCAAATAGGAGCGGGAGTAGCCAATCTGGCAACAAGGGCACCCGCAGTCCTCGTCGATGGGGCGGCGGTCTTCGCGGTACTGGGCCTGTTTGATGCTGAGTGGCCCTCGGCGCGTGATTGCCTGGCCGTTTCGCGCGTTTCGGGTCGGCAAAACGCAATCGAACATGTCGACGCCGGCAAGCACCGCGATGAGGAGGTCGCGTGGCGTCCCCACCCCCATCAAGTACCGCGGGCGGACGGGATCGAGGTAAGGGACGACTTCGGGGAGCGCGGCGTGCATCTGCTCGGGCGGCTCACCTACCGAAAAACCGCCGAGCGCGAGCCCGTCGAAGGGCAACTCACCGAGCTCGGCGGCATGGCGTCGGCGCAGGTCGATGTGCACCCCGCCCTGAATGATGCCGAAGACCGCTTGGAGCGGGTCTCTGGCTGCGAGCGTCCGCTTGGCCCAGCGCGTCGTTTGTAGAACCGCCGCTTCGACGTCCTTGCGCTCCGCGGTTCCTGGCGGGCAGACATCGAGCTGCATGGCGATGTCCGATCCCAGGAGACTCTGCACGCGCATCGCTTCTTCAGGGGTGAGCTGGCGCTTGGAACCGTCCAAGTGGGAGCGAAAAACGAACCCGTCGTCGGAGATCGTTCGCCGCTCGGCCAACGAGAACGCCTGGAATCCGCCGGAATCGGTGAGCACCGTGTGGGGCCAGCGCATGAAGGCGGAGAGTCCACCCTGCCCCGCGACGACCTCCGGCCCCGGCCGTAGCCAGAGGTGGTAGGTATTGCCGAGCACGATTTGCGCGCCCGTCGCGGCCACCTCGGCGGGTGTCAGCGTTTTGACGCTGGCTTGGGTGCCTACGGGCATGAACGTCGGCGTGAGCACTTCCCCCTTGCGGGTCGTGAGAACACCGCTCCGCGCCTGCCCGTCGACGGACGTCACGCGAAAGCCGAACGACGGCGTACTCACGAGGTTCGAGCTTTCGAATCTGTGGCCACCATTCGGTCGCTACCCGGGGCCCGGCGCGGGATCCACATCGCGTCGCCGTAAGAGAAGAACCGATAGCCGGAACGAACCGCCTCCCGGTACGCCGCCAGCGTCCGGTCTTGTCCTACGAACGCTGCCACCAAGGCCAGCAACGTCGAGCGCGGCAAATGGAAGTTCGTGAGCAGTGCGTCGATGACCCGGAATGCATGACCGGGCTGAAGCAAGATGTTTGTCTTTCCTTCGGTGCGGACGATGTGCCCGGCTCGTCCGCGATCGGCGGCGGTCTCGAGGGCGCGAACGACCGTCGTTCCCACGGCCACGACCGGAGCACCCCGCGCACGCGCCGCCGCGACTTCACGCACCAAGGCGTCGCTGACCTCCATCCACTCGGCGTGCATGGGATGGTCGTCGAGATCGTCGACCGCTACGGGCTGGAAGGTGCCGAGCCCGACGTGCAGCGTGAGAAAGCTCGTCCGAATGCCGCGCTCGCGCAACTCGGCGAGCAACGGCTCGGTCAAGTGCAGACCCGCTGTCGGCGCGGCGATGGCACCCGCAACGCGCGCAAAGACTGTTTGGTAGCGCTCGACGTCTTCCGCGTCGTCGGCGCGGCGGATGTACGGCGGAACGGGCACGTGCCCGTGCGCCCCGAGCGCGCCCTCGATAGAGCCGGCTTGCGCAACAAGCGTGACCTCGAAGAGGCCTTCCACAGCGCTCGGGCCTTCAACGGTGGCCGTCAGCGCACCGTCGCCGAAGACAAGCGGCTGGCCTTGCAGACGACCGAGCCCTTTCCCGATGGCGCGCCATCGCTGGGTTCCCTCCTCGCCTCGATCGGCCGAGAGCGGCTCGACGAGGAGAAGCTCCGCCTTGCCACCACCGGGCGCTTTCGTGCCGAGAAGACGCGCCTTCACCACCTTCGTGTCGTTGAGAACGACGAGCGCATCGCGCGGTACGAGACTCGGCCAATCGCGGACGCTTCGATGCTCGAGTGTCGTCGTCAACGGGTCGAGCACGAGCAGCCGCGCCATCTCGCGGCGCGCCAACGGGCGCTGTGCGATAGCGCTCTCGGGCAGCTCATAGTCCAAAAGCTCGACTCTCACGCGCCGTCCCTAGCACCCTCCGCGGTACTCCGCCCGTCGCACCGAAGAGAACGACGCGCTGTAGGGGACTAGCGCGGATCGAAAGAGATGCCGAGGCGCGTCATCTTTCGCCACAGGGTCGTGGCGGAGATACCGAGCATGTCGGCGGCGCGTTCGCGGCTGCCGTCGCAATCGCGGAGCGCAGTCTCAATGGCCTGACGTTCTGCGCCGTCGACGACCTCGGCCAGCGCCCGACCGCCGGCCGAATCTTTCTTGCGCTTGCCGGGGATGATGTCGTCGAGCTCGATGGCTCCGCCGCCCGCGAGCGCCACCGCTTGCTCGACCATGTTCTCGAGCTCGCGGATGTTGCCAGGAAAGTCGTAGGCCACGAGCGCCTCGAGGACGCCTTCCTGGAGCCGCGCGTGCGTCTGCATCTTGCGGTTATACTTGTCGAGAAAGAAATCGCAGAGGATGGGAATGTCTTCGCGACGCTCACGCAGGGGCGGGAGCTGGAAGCGCGCGACGTTGAGCCGGTAATACAGATCTTGGCGAAAACGTTTTTCGGCGATGGCCGGGAGAAGATCTTGGTTCGTCGCGGCAATGATGCGCACGTCGACGTGAATCGATTTGTTTTCGCCGAGGCGGCGGATCTCTCCCTCTTGGATCGCGCGCAGCAACTTGGCTTGGAAGGTGATGGGCGTCTCCGAGATTTCGTCGAAGAAGAACGTGCCGCCGTCGGCTTCTTCGAACAGCCCCTTGCGGGCCGAAGCCGCGCCGGTGAACGAGCCGCGCGCGTGGCCGAAGAGCTCGCTCTCGAGGAGCGTCTCGGTGATGGCGGCGCAGTTGACAGGGATGAAAGGGCGATCGGCGCGGCGACTGTTGGCGTGAATCGCTTTGGCAACGAGCTCTTTGCCCGTGCCGCTTTCGCCGGTGATGAGCACCGTCGCGTCAGTGGGCGCGATCTTGACGATCCGCACGAGGACGTCGCGAACCGCCTGTGATCGGCCGACGATGTTTTCGAAGCCGTACCGCTCGCGAAACTCGCTGGCGAACGCTTGTACCTGACCGAGTAAGCGCCGGTTTTCGAGCGCCTTTTGCACCTTGAGCAAGAGCTCGTTCTCGGTGAAAGGCTTCTGGATGTAGTCGAAGGCGCCGACGCGCATCGCCTCGACGGCACTTTCGATGGTGCCGTAAGCGGTCATGACGATGACCTCCGTCATGGCCTGCGATTCCTTGACCCCGCGCAAGACCGCCAAGCCATCGATGGGACCCATGCGAAGGTCGGTAACGACCAGATCGTAGGCGCCTTTCGATCCGAGATCGACGCCTTCGGCGCCGTCGGCGGCTTCGTCGACTTCATATCCTGCACCACGCAGCATCATAGCCAGCGTGGTTCGCATGTTGCGCTGATCGTCGACGACGAGGATCTTGGACATTCGAAAGCGGTAGCGCTAGCGGCGCGTTACCTGGGTGGTGTTCGATGTACTTACTCGTGTGATCATCGAGGGCTCCCCCCTTGGCTGGCAAAGGTACTTCATTTCGGTCCAAGTCGCCCGGCTTCGTGGAGCGCTCACCTAGATGCTACGGAATTTCGTAGCCGGATGGTCCCCGCCGAGGGTAGCGGGCGCCTCCGCGCCTCGTTTCACCTCCGACACGCAACGCGCAGGGTCGGCCGCGAGGCGAACGAGCAGCAGGTTGATGGTCTCGATGTCGTCCGGCGCGCCCACCTTGCCTGCCACTTGGTGCGCGTCCAGCCCGTCCGGCCCCGACGCGGCGAGGACGCTCATGACCTTGCCCTGCAGCTCGACGACGCGCACTGCGGCCTTCTTGCCGGCCTCGACGCCCGGCTGGTGATAGGCGTTCACGTCGATGAGGGACGCGTAAAGGCCCACCGCCCGCTCGTAAACGGCGATCAGCACCCCCACCGAACGGGCGTTCACTTCTGCCAGCGTGAGCGTCAGCGAATCGCGACCGCTTTCGTAGAGTGCTTCGCGGGTGCCGAGGAGAAAGCCGTCCAGATAGTCCGCGGAGGTGATGCCCGGTATCACCTCGAGGGGCGCCCGGCAGCCGGCGCTCCCGGGCCGCAGAACGCGCACGAAAGTGACGAAAAAGTTCTCGAGTCCGTCACGAAGCTGCTGCACGTACGCATGTTGGTCGGTGGAGCCTTTGTTGCCATAGACCACCAATCCCTGGTGCACGACGCGCCCTTTTCGATCCTTCTCTTTGCCGAGCGACTCCATGACGAGCTGCTGGAGGTAACGGCTGAAGAGCTCGAGCCTGTCCTTGTAAGGAAGAATGACCATCGCCTTCTTCCCTCGCCCCTCGCCGGCGTAATGCCACATCAGTGCCAGCAGCGCGGCGGGGTTTTCGGCCACGACGGGGCGCCGCGTGACGGCGTCGGCATCGCGCGCACCCTCCAGCAGCTCGCCGATCGCGAACCCCTGCAATGCCGCAGGTAAGAGCCCCACCGCCGAAAGCTCGGACGTGCGCCCCCCGACCCAGTCCCACATCGGGAATCTTGCCAGCCACCCGTCCTGCTCCGCTGCCCGATCGAGCAGGCTTTTTTCGCCGGTCACCGCCACGGCATGCTTTTCGAAGACGAGACCTGCTTCTTGGTAAGCGCGGCGCGCCTCGAGCATGCCGTTACGGGTTTCCTGCGTGCTGCCCGACTTGGAGATGACGATCGTCAGGGTATGACCGAGCGCGTCGCCGAGGGCGTCGAGCGTGCGGCTCATCCCATCGGGGTCGGTGTTGTCGAAAAAGAAGGGGCGCATGCGATCGCCCTTGCCGCCGAGAGCCGAGGCAACGAACTGCGGACCGAGCGCCGAGCCGCCGATGCCGATGACGAGCAGATGGGTAAAGCGGCCCCCGCGCGGGGGCGCAATTTTTCCGGAGTGAACGTCTTCGGCGAATCGGGTCACGCCGCTGCGGGTTCGGATGATGGCGTCGCGGATTTCAGCGCTGGGAGCGAGCGCTGGATCGCGCAGCCAATAATGACCGACCATCCGACCCTCGTCCGCGTTGGCGATCGCGCCCTTCTCGAGCTCGGCCATTTCCGAGAAAGCACGCGTCATCGGTGCGCTCATTCGCTCGAAAAATCCGTCGTCGAAGCGCATGCGACTGATGTCGAGCGCAAGCTCGATGGTGGGGCAAACGGTGAGGTACTTGCGGTAGCGGTTCCACAATGCGTTCGCATCTTTCATGGCAGATTCCTCGTCGTCGGTCGGGCTCAAGGTGAGGCTGTGGCAGCGTAGCGAACCGCAATCAGCGTAAACTCGACGATGCCGGCGGGGCGCTGCACGGTGACGACATCGCCCGCGCTCTTCTTCAGCAGTGCGCGTCCGAGCGGCGAGCGCCAGCTAATGCGCCCCGCACCGGGATCGACCTCGTCCTCACCGACGATGCGGTACTCGCGTCGCACGCCTTCCTCATCTTCGACCGTTACCCAAGCGCCGAAAAAAACGGAGTCGCCGTCGTTCGTCTCGGTGATGACCCGCGCCGCCTCGAGCCTCTTCGTGAGAAAACGGATGCGGCGATCGATCTCGCGCAGGCGTTTTTTGCCGTAGATGTAGCTGCCGTTTTCGGAGCGGTCTCCCTCCGCCGCCGCGGTGGACACTTCATCCACCACTTTGGGGCGCTCGTGCGTTTTCAGCTGGTCGAGCTCGCGGGAGAGCTTCTTCGCACCCTCAGGGGTGATGTAATTGGGCTCCGGCATGCGGGGCGTCGCATCATAGCGCAGCCGTCGACCGGCGATCGAGCGGGAAGGCCGGAGGTCAGGTCGCGCGCGGCGGTCGCTCGTGCGGAGGACGCGAAGAAAGGCGCGGCCGCTGGCTGTCCGGCACCCGGCATCGCCCGATGAGCGGCATATGGTCCGAAAGACCGTAGAACGTGGCCGACCGATCGCCGAAGGCGTGGGTCTCGTCGAAGTCGACCCAACGTAGCGCTGGCCCGGTAAAGATATGGTCGAGGTGCATGCGCAGCCGCATGAAACCGGCGGTGGGCCACTTTCGGAGCTCGTCGTCGCTCATGCGATAAAGCTGGGCAAAGGGGTCGCGGTAGCCCTGCTGCGCGACGAGGTACTGATAGACGGGCGACCCGGGGAGCGAATTGAAATCCCCCGCGATGAAAAAGCGATCGCTCCGACGTTCGGCCTCTACGAAGCGGATGAGGTTCTTGGCCTCTTCGATCTGGTTCGGGCCGTAACCCATCCGTTCGGGGCGCGTCCAGAAGTTGCGCGAGAGGGTGGTGGGGAGACTGAGATGCGTGTTGAACACATCGACCGCGTGCCCGAGGCGATCCTTGAAGCGAATGTGCGCGCAGATGCGCGTCTGCTTGAGGCGGCGTACGGCGTGAACGCGACGATGCGTGATGTCGGCGGGAAGATGGGAATTGTCGTGGTGAACGTCGAAGTCGCGGTGGGTCAAAATTGCCAGCCCCGTCGTATAGATCTGCGTCTTCGCGCTGAGCTGGTAAGCATGCGCCGGGAAATAGTAGGCCTCGAACGCGTCTCGCTTGCCCTCCGCCGTGAGCGCCTCTTGCAGCATGATCATCAGGCGCGTCAGCTGTGTCTCTTCTGGATGAGAGCGGCGGTGCGCCACCGTCGATCGGATCGACGACGTCTCCACCTCCTGCAGGCAGACGATGTCGGGCAGCGGACTGAGCGCCGCGATGGCACCCGCGATGCGCTTCATCGCGCTGCGGGTGCTGGCGATGCCGCGCGTCGAGTGCCCGAAGTACCGAACGTTGTAGGACAACACTCGCAAGGCCGACACGGTCGTTTAGTTTTTCCTCCAAAAGTCGGAATCGGTCAACCGCCCGAGGAAACAAATCCTCGCTGGGTCCGGAAGGACGATAGAGATGGCTCCCTGTAGTGCTAGCCTCACACCCGCCCCGACATGAGCCGCGAGTACGACGACCTCTATGCGCGCCATCAGATGATGGCCGCTCTCGTGAACGTGCTCGTACACGACCTACGTAACCCGCTTCACAGCGCGACGCTCCTCATCGAAGCGATGGGCTCGCCTTCTGCGAACATCGAAGCTCTACGCGGCAAGCTGCGCGCGCAGATCGGCAAACTCGACGCGCTCATTGGCGAGACCAATAGCAGCATGAGAGAGCTGGTGGTCGAGCCGCAGATCGAGGTGGTCGCCGTGGACACGTTGCTGCGCGCGATCGTGGAGCACTACCCGGTCGTCATCGGGCGAGCGGCAACGTTCGAGGTTCCGTCGGTCCCCGGCTTGAAGGCCGTCATCGACCTCAAACTGGTCGAGCGCGCGGCGATCGAGATCGCTGCCGCCGTTGCGGAGCGGCACGCCGAACAGAGCGAGAATTCGCCACCGCGGGTCATCCTCACCGTCGACGAGCCGGAGGCGGGCACGGTGCGCATTCGGGTCGGGGATCTGGCACGCGAACCGACCGACGCCCTGGCCAAGGCACCTTTTGCCGTTGCCGGCGGCGGCATCCGCCTTGCCTCGGCCCGTTCCTTGGCACAGAGTGCGAGTGCGTCGGTGCGGCTCGAGCAAGATCCGGCGGGCGTTGGGCGGTTTTCGCTCTTTCTGCGCAAGGCGAATTAGGCCGGCAAAACTCGCCTGGCGCCCGTCAAAGAGGACGCAGCAACTTGCGGACGCCGGATACGCCCGCGACGATGACGAGATCGGCGCGATCGACGAAAATACCCGTCTCGACGACGCCCGGGATGTCGCGCAAGGCGCGATCGGTTGCGGCCGGGTCGGCGAGCTCGCCCGCGTGCACGTCGTAAATGACGTTGCCGGTGTCTGTCAGCACGGGCTTGTCATCCCGCATGCGGCGAACAGCGCGCCCGATGCCCGACAAGAGCTTTGCCGTCGCCAGGTGACCAAAGAGAAGGACCTCTACGGGGATCGGCCACTTTTCACCGAGGCGCGCGGAAAGTTTGCTCTCGTCCACGATAATGACGTTGCGGCGCGACGACTGGTTGACGATTTTTTCGCGCGTATGCGCCGCTCCTCCGCCTTTGATCAAATGGAGGCGAGCGTCGACCTCATCCGCACCGTCGACAGTGATAGCGATGTCCCAGGGCCCGCTGTCGTCGAGCAGCGGGATCCCGGCGCGCTCGGCGTCTTTGCGGCTTCCCTCCGACGTCGGTACGCCCTGAAACGCTCGGCCTTGGCGGACAAGAGCGCCCACCTCGGCGATGAACAAGCGCGCCGTCGATCCCGACCCCAGACCGATGATGCCGGTTTGCGGTAGCTCTGCGAGGGCGGTCTTGGCCGCGAGCGTCTTGGCTTCGTCTTCTTTCATGTGCCTCCTACCGGCGCGGCGCTACTTTGCCAATGCGCCGCCCACGCCATCGAGAACGTCGAGCGCGCCCAGCCGATTCTCCCGGCGCGATCTACGAGGATGATGCCTCCCGTCGAGCGCAAGCGCCCCGAGAGAAAATCGATCGCTCGGCGCGCGGCCCCCTCTGGGTCGAGTCCTGCCCGCATCGCGTCGACCGCTGTTTTTCCCAGGCAAGCGCGCAAGATCCCCTCGCCCTGCCCGGTTGCCGAAGCGGCTCCGGCTTCGTCATCGGCGAAGGTACCTGCTCCGACGATGGGGGTATCCCCTACCCTACCGCGTTTTTTGCCGAGAATTCCCCCCGTGCTCGTCGCCGCCGCGCACACCCCGTGCGCATCGCGCGCCACCGCGCCGACCGTGCCCGTCGGCACCGCGCCCGGCTCGAGGTCGCCCCTTCGCAGCTCCTCCCACTTTCGCCGCGCGCTTTCGGTCGTCATGAGCTCGGAGGTCGACGGCTGAAACCCCGCGGCGCGCGCGAACGCAGCCGCACCATCCGCCGCGTAAAGAACGTGTCGCCCTTCGACGAGCACTGCGCGGGCGACGTCGATCGGATTTTTGAAAGGCGGCAACGCGCATACGCCCCCCGCGCGCAGGGACGAGCCCTCCATGATCGCCGCGTCGAGCTCGATGAGACCGTCTTCGGTGAGGCACGCTCCAGTGCCCGCATTGAAGAGCGGATCGTCCTCGAGCACCCGAACCGCCGCCTGCACGGCATCGAGCGCGCTTGCTTGCGCACCGAGGAGAGCGCTGCCCGCAGCGGCAGCTCGCTTGCATCCTTCCACGCGCGCTGCGTCGTTCTCCGACCGCCCAGCGCCGCCGTGAACCAAGACAACCCAGCCTCCCGGCGATGGCGAAACGGCGGAACCTACGCTGCCCCAAGAAGCCGTCACGACCATGGGCGGGCCCGATGAAGGAGCAAAGCGTCCGCGAACAGCAGCAAAGGGGGAATCACGAGTGTCATGGCGCCGATCCGATGAGCGGCGACGAGATGGAAGACGAAGACCGCCGCCGATGCAACGACGAAGCTTGCCCAAACGCGACGAAGGAGCGGCCCCGGTGCCGCCGCCCAAAGTGGCAATGCCAGGGCCGCTACAATCAGCGTGACGAGCGTCGCGGCAAACGGCGGCGACGACGCGACGACGTCCGCGGGGCTCGGAGTGCCCGCCCAGCTGACCATCCCGTCGGCGGCCACGCGAACCGCGCGCACGCGGTCGAGCCACGCCCCGTTCTCGGCCACCCACCCAGCTTCGGCGGGGAGGGCGTGCGGAAAAAGCGGCGTCAGGTCCACGCCGGGTACGACTGCGAACACGGGGCCGAGCAGCCCCACGAGGGCGCCGCCCACGACCGCGCCGAGCGACGACCGCGCGGGGTTCACACCGGTAGCGGCGAGGGCCCGCATCTCGCCACGTGACCGTGCCTGCTCCAAGGCGAGGAGCGCAGCCCCGCCGCCCGCGAGCGACGCGAGGGCAGACAATCGGCCGAGCCGCCCCGCGTGCGTGCTGATCGCGTCGTCGGTGCCTAGCATGGCCAGAAAAATGAGCGCGGTCAGCGCGACACCGAGCGCGGCTGTTCGACGACCGAGCAGCGCATCGTAAGCCGTCAAACGTCTCCGATCGTTGGTTCGGATTCCCATCCTCGACATTGGCCACATTCTTTTCCCGTGCTAGCTTCGCGAAGTCGCCCGCGGGTTGGGGCGTGAGCCCCCGGATGGTCCGACGGAGGAGTACCTCCGTGCTTCGGGCAAAGAACGGGACATCAGTCCCAACCTAATCGAACACCCGCCGATTCAATCCGCCCAACCATTGTCGGACGGACCCGGGTGCCGGCGTTGCCGGAGGAGGATAGTCACCATGCAGAGTACCAGTGGCCCTAACCTGGAGGCTGGACAAGCGTAAGCGACTGTCCTGTCTTGGGCTCGCAGCAGTTGGGCGGGCGCCCTGAGTCCCTCTGGTTATGGGGCCCGGAAATCGGCGGGTCGGGTGGCACAAGAGATGCCACCCGGCCCGTTTTTTCGTTGGTAGCATGGTTGTGTCACAACGACGTGCACGTGCGCTCCGCGACGAAACCTCGGGTCAGCGAAGACGCGCTCTTTGGCGGGCGCATCGCTCTTTTTCAGCCGTCACCTGGTTTCGGCTACCGCGCCAACGTCGATGCCCTTCTCCTCGCCGCCTTCGCCGGCCAACAACGTCGCGGCGTCGCCAAGGCGGTCGACCTCGGCTCTGGCGTGGGAGCGGTGGGGCTTTCACTTTTTCATCTTGGCATCGCGAAGCGCGTCGAATTCATCGAACGCGACGCGTCCCTGGTGGCGCTCTGCCAGCGCAACCTCGACGCCAATGGATTCGCGGAGCGTAGCTCCGTCGTCGTCGGCGATCTCGAACGATCACTGCGCACCGTCGCGCCCGAGCTCGTGCACACCGCCAACCTCGTCGTGTCGAACCCGCCGTACGTCGCCGAATCGCGCGATGCGCGGGCGCCCGCCCACGCGCGAAGCAAAGCGCGGCAGCGCGCACGCCACGGCGAGCTCGCGCCTTTCCTGCGTAGCGCGGCAGAAGCGCTTGGGCGGCGCGGACGCGCGTGCTTCGTCTATCCCGCCCACGCTCTGCTCGAATTGATGACGCTCGGCCGGGACGTGGGACTCGAACCCAAGCGACTGCGTTTCGTCCACGGGAAGGCCGATCGCCCCGCGCGCGTCGCGCTCATCGAGCTCGTCTCCGGCAAGGCGGGCGGATTGGTGGTCGAAACGCCTCTCATCGAAACGGAATCGGACGGGCGCGCCACCGAAGAAGTCGCGCGCCTCGTTCGCCCCTAAGTCGCGATCGGCCAGCAGCGATCGCCAACGCTCGCCGCTGCCTCGCGATCAGGCGCTCGTCCCGAGCAGCCGATCGAGCACGATGGCACACGCGGCGCGAACGCTGAGATGGTTATACCCAACGCCCGCCCCGTCGAGAGGCGCCAGGAAAAAATCGGCAGCGTCGATGAGCTCCGATGCAAGCCCCCAGCCGGTACCGAAGAGAACCAGCGACCTTCGCGGGGAGGCGCTCATCTTTTGGCGCCCCTCGGCGTACGTCGTCACGCCGCGTCCCACGGCTCGCGCGCTCGTCACGTAGAGATCGACGTTCGCTCGCCCGCCCAGCGCGGCGAAGACGTCGGCGATGTCGGCAACGACCTGCACGAGCGCCATGGCCGGTTCGCGCGTCGGAATACGGCGCGCCCCCGATCCGGTCACCCAGTGCGTCTTCACGCGCATGGCCAGCTCGCGCTGCGCCGTGACGGGATGGACGATGTAGAGCGCAGACACGCCGTAGGTGCAGGCGCTACGCGCCATGTCGTGCAAATCGAGATTGGTGATGGCGGTCGTGATGATCGCGCCTTGGCGATCGAGGACCGGGTGATGCACGAGGGCGATGGCGATAGGGCTCATCGGCGCGGTAATCGCGTTGGCGAAGGCAATGCGTCATGCGAATCGAGCAAATCAGGTCGACGCTCGCGCGTTCGCTCCACGGATTGCTCGCGCCGATAGCGCGCGATTTCCCCATGATTGCCGCCGAGCAGTATTTCGGGAACGCTTTGGCCGCGAAACTCGGCAGGTCTCGTGTACTGCGGGTATTCGAGGAGCCCACCGGTGGCCACGCTGTGGGACTCCTCCGTGGCGCTCGCTTCGTTGCCGAGCACCCCCGGCACGAGCCGCGCCACCCCTTCGATGATGGCCATGGCGGCGACCTCGCCCCCGGCAACGACGAAGTCGCCCAACGAAATCTCCTGCTCTACGAACGAACGCACCCGCTCGTCGAACCCCTCGTACCGGCCGCACACCAAGACAAGAGCGGGCATTGCCGCGAGAGCGTACAAATGTCGCTGGTGGAGCCGTTCGCCTTGCGGCGTGAGCAGGACGCGATGTGCGGCGACGCTTCCCTCGCGATCGCCGTCGAGCGATTCCATGCAGGTTACGAGACAATCGACGCGCATCACCATTCCCGAGCCGCCGCCGTAGGGCGTGTCGTCGACTTTCAAATGGCGTCCGACGCCAAACGCCCGCGGGCTTCGAAGGCGCACCCGTATGAGACCGCTCCCGATCGCGCGACCGACGATGCTCGTCGCCAAGAGCGGCTCGATGCACTCCGGAAAGAGCGAGACGACATCAATCTGCATGGGGCGACTTCTTCAGAGAGGAAGCCACGAAATCGAGGGCGGCGCTCGTGAGCCGCACGTGTCGCGTGGCCACGTCGATTTCTTCGATGTAGTCGTCAACGAGGGGGATTTCGCAGCGGGTGCCGCCGCTCAAACGGCCGACGAGGACGTCGGCAGTCGGGTAGCTTGCCAGATCTTCGACGATGCCGAGCTCGCCGTCAGGTCCAAAAAGCCGCGAACCAACGACGTCGCACACGTAGAACTCGCCGTCGTCGAGATGAGGAAATGCGTCGCGCCGCACGCACAGCTCGGCGCCGCGAAACGACTCGGCCGTGTCGCGATCGTCCACGCCGTCCAGCCTGGCCAGCAGATACCCGGCGTCGGAGCCGCGGACCGATAGAAGACGGATGCTCTTTTCGATGCCGTCGCGTTTGCGCACCAGCACTTCGGACATGGAGGGCAACAGCTCCGAGTCCGAGTTGTACATCTTGACGCGGAGCTCACCGCGCACGCCGTGCGGTCGCGCGACCTCCGCCAGCGGCACCCAACGAACTTCGGCCATCGCCCGAAAGAACGTCAGTCGACGATGTCCAAGTGTGAGCGTCGTCCGAGCTTGGTGGACGCCGCCGTGAGGATGGTGCGCATCGATTGGGCTGTGCGCCCTTCTCGACCGATCACCTTGCCGACATCGTCCTTCGCAACGCGAAGCTCGATAAGAAGGTTATGCTCGCCCTCGATCTCCGTCACCTCTACGGCTTCGGGATCGTCAACGAGGGCTTTCGCAATGGTCTCGATCAATTCTTTCAAAGCCATGCTCCGCCTCCGCTTCTGCCGCAATGAGAGAGCGTACCGACAGCTCTCTCGCGAGCACCGGGAGGCCTACCAGACTTTAGGAGGACTTCTGAGTCGCGCGCCCCTTGGAGGGGGCGGAAGAGCCGGCTGCTTCGGCCGTTTGGGAGGCTGCTTTGAGCAATCGCTCGAGCGTGTGGGATGGTTGCGCACCACATCCGCGCCAGTAGTCGAGTCGCTCGCGGTTCACGATGAACGCGCTGGCATCCCCCGAAGGGTCGTAGGTTCCAATTTTCTCGATGAAGCGGCCCCCGCGAGGGCTGCGCTGATCGGCCACGACGACGCGATACTGCGGCGCCTTTTTGGCACCGACGCGGCTCAAACGAATATGAACGGCCATTGAGGTTCCTTCGTCCTGCTTTCAAGGCCCGCTCTCTGGCGAGCTTAGCACCCGAGTGAGCTCTTGCCACTTGGCTGACGCTCGCCACGACGGGCGGCGCAACCTACGCCACGCCACACGCCAGGTCAAGCACGCTCGACCTTTGTGGTAGGCTGACTGTCGATGAGCGTTCCGCAGGAGAAGCTACTCAAGATCTGCGAAGACATTTTGGCCCCGCTCATCCGCGCCGATGGCGGCGAGCTCTTCGTCGTGGCCATCGAAGCCGATAGCATTACGTTGCATTTGGCGGGCAAGTGTTCGGGCTGCCCGGGTGCGACGCTCACCTCGTCGGCCATCATCGAGCCGGCGATTCGCGCGGTCGCCCCGACGATGCGCGTGGTGGTGACGTCGGGGTTTCAGGTGCCCGCCGGCGCGGCGCCTGTCCTCGCTCAGCCCGGCGCGGCCTGATCTCGTCTATTTCTTCTTGGCGGGCGCAGGCGGCCCCGCGTGAGCCTTTCCGGTGTATGCGTCTGCCGCCGACCCGTTGGGATCGTTGGCAGGTCCAGCGCTCGTTGCCGCGGAGATCGAGGGGTCGATGGCACCCTGGTTGTCCTTGTGGGACGCGCGGTAGGCGGCCATGCGCTCGGCCGTCCCCTTCTCTTCGTAGACGAGACCGAGGATGTTTTCCGACGAGCGGTCGATGGCTCGAACGTGCGTAGAGGTGTCGGCCCAGTCGACTTCCGTGGTGTTGCGACCCGCGGCGCCGTCTTCCGCGAGCACGCGCCCAGCGACGTTGAATCGCTTGGTCAGCGCGGCAATCGCGTCCTTGTACGTCGCCCCTAGCTCGCTCTCGGCTTTGAGCGGAACGGCGTCGTAGACTTTCCAAAGTCGCTTGCTGGAGAAAAAGAAATACCGCGTCACGCCCAGACGCGTCAGCGACATCATTGTTTCATTGTTGTTGTAACTATATTCGCCGCGCAACGGCGTGTTGTCGATGCCGGTGGGGAGAGCGCCGAAGGTCACTTCGCTGCGGGGAAATGCCGATTTTTGATCGGCGAGAGCTGCGTCGACCTGCTTCATTTTGGGGCCGACAGGGGTCACCTTGTAGATGGCGACATAGTCCTGATCGAGCACTTTGTTATAGAAGTCGACGACTTCGTTGCTCGCCATCCCGAAGTGCAACCCTTCGGGGGTCAACCGGATCGGTTCCTTGACGAGGGGGGGCGGTTTGGGCCCCTTGGCAGCTGCTCCCGCCGCATACGCGTCAGGAACGCTAGAAGCTGCCGCACCCATGAGTCCCACCGCCATCAGCGAGATCAGCCCGAGAGAACGAAATCGAATCATCGCCTGCCTCCGAGAGATTTTCGGTCCCCTCTAATGCGAGGATGCCTAACCTATGTACTTAGACGAGCGGCTTCGCTCATCCATGGACCTGAAAACTCTTCTAGCCCCGTTTTCGTCGTGAGGCACTAGCCTTTGTCGGTCGATCAGCGCCGATCGCCTCCTTAGCAACCCTCGGGGCTCTGCCCGAGGGACACCCTCGGCCCGGCCGGAGTTCCGTGCTAGGGACTTGCCGTCCTTTGAGAATCCTCCTCCATTTCTCGTTTCTCCGCGGGTTTGGCCTCCTCCTGACGCTCTCGGCCGTCGCCTGCGGGGGCAGGGCGGTGGCCGCGCCGCCGCCGCAAAACCTGCCTCCATACGCGGGCAACGCCGTTCAGCTCTTCGATGATCGCATCGATCCCACGGCGGTCGGACTGGCAGACGTGACCGAGAACCCGCGGACCGACCCTGTGCTTCGCGCTCGTACCCAACACGCCGAAGTGGTCGTGCGAACCCGCGTTTCGACGGTCAGCGTCGACTCCGTGGGGGGCAAGCCGGTTTATCGCTTGCGATTCACGTTCATCGAGCCACCGGTCGTGGCGCACGGCATCTCCAGCGATCAGATCGAGATCGCGGTGCGCGACGACTCACCAGCCTTCGGCATCGTCAAATGGCTGGACACGAAGCTCATCGGGCATTCTTTCATCGGCTTTTTTCACCGGTTTGCCGGAAGCTACGAGCCAGAAGTGCGGTTTCATCTGTCGCCCGACGACCCGCAAGTGCTGGCAGCGGTGCGTGATGCCAGCGCGCTCGGCGAGCTTTCCGCGCCTGCCAGGCGTTGATCGAGCGGGCGCGCGTGGAACCGATGGCGAGCGCACGAAAAGCCGCTGGTGCGGGTGCGCAGCAGAGGGGACCTTCCGCCGAGCGCCTGTTGACCGGAGCCGCACAAGGCTTAGAGTCAGTCGTTCCCGATCGTCACTGCCGATGAGCTCCGTCGAGATCAAGTCACCCAAAGAAGTCGACACGCTGCGCCGTGCTTGTCGCTTGGCGGCGGAAACGCTGCTCGAAGTGGGGCACATCCTACGTCCCGGCATCACGACCGACGACATCGACCGCTTCGTTCACGAAGACACCGTTCGTCGCGGCGCGCGTCCGGCACCGCTCAACTACCACGGCTTTCCGAAGAGCGTGTGTACCTCGATCAACGAGGTGGTGTGTCACGGCATCCCCGGTTCGCAGCGCCTGAAGGACGGTGACATCATCAACGTCGACGTCACCTCGATCTACGAAGGCTTTCACGGCGACACCTCGGCGACCTTCTACATCGGACGCCCCAGCAAGGACGCCGTCCGCATCACTGAAATCGCCCGCCGGTCATTGGAGCTCGGTATCGAGCAGGTCCGCGAGGGAGCGAGGCTCGGTGACATCGGCGCCGCCATCCAGGAGTACGCCGAGGGAGAAGGCTGCTCGGTGGTGCGCGCCTTCGTCGGACATGGAATTGGGCGCCGCTTTCATGAACCACCGCAAGTCTCCCACGTGGGCACGCGCGGCTCGGGTTTACGCCTCAAGGCAGGCATGTGCTTCACCATCGAACCCATGATCAACGCCGGCGGCTACGAAGTCGACGTGCTCGATGACGGCTGGACGGTGATCACGCGTGACCGATCCTTGTCGGCCCAGTTCGAGCACACGCTGGTCGTGACCAAGGCGGGATGCGAGGTTTTGACCGCGCGTGACCGCCCGCTGGTCGCGAGCGAAACGGTGATGCCCCTCGTGACGGCGCAGGCCTACCCTTAACGCCGCCGCTCTGCTTTCGACCTTTGCGACGAAACCCGCATCGCGCTAGCGTGACGGCGTGTTCGGCATGTCCTTCGGTGAGATGGTCCTCCTCGGCGTCATCGCCTTGGTGGTCGTCGGGCCGCGCCGTTTGCCCTCGATGCTGCGCAGCGCCGGACAGCTCATCGGCAAAGTGCGTCGTATGGCCATGGAGATCCGCACCGAGAGCGGGATCGACGAGATCCTCGACGCGGAGGGCATCCGCTCCGAGATCGACAACTTTCGAAGGCTGGCGACGGGTGAGATCTCGCTCGACGAGCCCGTGCAAAAAATCCTCCCCGACCGGGACCGCGAATATCCGCTCGTGGGGTGCGACGCATATGGCGGCCTTTCCGAGGACCTCGTACCGTATGTGCCCTCGCCCGCTGCCGACGAGCCGCCTGCAGCGCTCGTCGAACCTGACCCGCCTGCAGCGCTCGTCGAACCTGGCCCGCCCGCAGCGCTCGTCGAACCTGGCCCGCCCGCAGCGCTCGTCGAACCTGGCCCGCCCGCAGCGCTCGTCGAACCTGGCCCGCCTGCAGCGCTCGTCGAACCTGGCCCGCCTGCAGCGCTCGTCGAACCTGGCCCCACCGGTAGCAACCAATGGTCTCTCACCCGCTGGTGTCGAAGTTAAAAACTGACCCCCGATGAACGAGGCGGCCCAACCGGGGAAGATGACGATTTGGGAGCACCTCGACGAGCTGCGCTCGCGGGTGATCCGGGCCCTCATCGCTTACGTCGTCGGGGCGAGCATCGCCTGGACCTTCCGCGACGAAATCCTGGCATGGATGTGGAAACCCTACGCGGAATCGTGGAAGGCGCAGAACATCCCCGGCGATCCGACCCTCAACTTCGCGGCGCCGAGTGACGCCTTCAAGGCTTATCTCAACCTGTCGCTCATTGGCGGCGTGATGATCGCCGCGCCGGTCATTTTCTATCAGTTCTGGGCTTACATCGCGCCCGGGCTCTACAAAAAAGAGAAGAAGATTGTCCTCCCTTTTGTCTTCTTTTCGACTGTTCTCTTCGTGGGCGGCGGCCTCTTTGGATGGCGCGTCGCCTTCCCGCTGACGTTCGACTATCTCCTCTCGCTGGCGGGCGCAGCGCAGGGGATCGGTCTCGCCATTCGCCCGGTCGTGATGATGGGCGAGTACATCGACTTCGTCAGCCGGATGCTGCTCGGCTTCGGCATCACCTTCGAGCTGCCGCTCCTCATCCTCTTTTTATCCATCGCCGGCGTCGTCAATTATCTGCAGCTCATCCGCTTTGGCAGGTGGTTCATCCTCATCGCGTTCGTGATCGGAGCCATTTTCACGCCGCCGGACACGACCAGCCAAATCGCGATGAGCTTGCCGCTTTGCGTGCTGTATTTCCTCTCTATCGGGCTTGCGTACCTTTTCGGCAAGCGCCCCAGCAAAGAGCAGATCGCCAAAGACCGCGCCGAGCGCGCTCTACGCAAAGCCCAAGCAAAAGCGGAGCGCGCAGCCAAGATGAAGACCAAGGGCAAGGAATAACGCGCGCAAAGCCCCCGCAGGGAAACAAAGCCAAAGCACCGACGGGCAGCTCGGCCCGTGCAGGAGGCACGGTGGGGGTGGGGCCCTGTTCGGGACTTGCTCCCGCGGGGCGGGGGCAAAGCCCCCGCAGGGAGATTGCCGCTAACGCAGCGACGGCGCAGCCGTTCGGTGCGTTAGCGCGCGTAGGGCTCGTTGCGCAGAATCGTCACGGCGCGATAGAGCTGCTCGGCGAGAAAGAGCCGAGCCAGACGGTGCGGCAGCGTCATCGCCGAAAGGCTGAGTTTCTCGTCGGCGCGTGCTCGCACCGACGGCGGCAGTCCTTCGGCGCCTCCAATGAGGAAGACCACCTTGCCCTTGCCTTGCGCCATGCGGGCCTCGAGCCATCGCGCGAAGCGTTCGCTCGACATTGTCTTGCCCTCGATGTCGAGAGCAACGACATGGGCGGAGGACGGCCACCGCTTTTCGAGCGTGGCCGCGAGCTCTGCTGGGGGCGCGTCGCGCACTTCGATCTCGTCGACGGGGAAGTGGCGGCTCACGCGGCCGGTGTAGTCGTCGATCGCTTCGCGAATCCCGCGCTCTTTGATCTTGCCCACCGCGAGGATGGAGAGCCGCACGTTGGCGCTAACGCGCGTTGGCGCCGGGGACCGGGAGGCGCGCGGCGTCGAGCCACAGCCCCTCGATGTCGTAGAGACCGCGGGCCTCTTCCTGGAAGATATGCACGACCACATCGCCGAAATCGATGAGCACCCATGCCGCCGCCGGGAGCCCTTCCACCGAGAGCGCGCGCTGCTTCTTGTTGGCGCAGGCCTCTTCGACAGCTTGAGCCAGCGCATCGACCTGACGGCTGGAGCGCCCCGTCATGAGGACGAGGAAATCGGCATAATCGACCTTGCCGACGACATCGAGAATCTCTACGGCGAGCGCCTTTTTTTCGAGGGCGGCGGTGGCGACGACGAGGGCCAGATCACGGCTCTCGTCGGCTGCGGAGGGTCTCGGCGGGCGAGCTGCCTTCTTCGTGGTGGGGCGGCGCGCGCTTTTAGTTGCCGGCATGTTCGGTCTCAATCATGGCGATGTTCCGTAGTCGACAAAGTAGCGCTAACCGCGTACCTGGCCTCCTCCATACACGATCCACTTCTTGCTCGTGAGGCTGTCGACGCCCATAGGGCCGAAAGCGTGCAGCTTGGAGGTCGAAATGCCGATTTCGGCCCCGAGACCGAGCTCACCCCCGTCATTGAACCGGGTCGAGGCGTTGACGAGCACGCAGCTGGCGTCGACCGTGTCGAGCCAAACTTGGGCGTGATCGTAGCTCGGGGTGCAGATGGCCTCGGTATGGGACGAGCCGTATTTTTCAACGTGCGCGAGCGCTTCGGCGAGATCGGCGACGACGCGAACGGCCAGGATCATGTCGAGGAACTCGCGCCCGTAGTCGTCAGGGGCCGCGGGAACGGTCGAGGGGACGATCGCGACGGTGCGCGCGCACCCGCGGAGCTCGACCGCATGCGCTGCCGCACGAGCAGCGAGTGCCGGCAGGAGGAGCGGCGCCTCCGCCTCATGCACGAGGAGGCATTCGAGCGCGTTGCAGACGCCGGGCCGAAGGGCTTTGCCGTCGATGATGAGCGCAAGGGCCGTGTCGTGATCGGCCCCTTGGTCGACATAGAGGTGGCATACCCCTTGGTAATGCTGAATCACGGGAACTTTGGCGTGCTCGGCAACGAAACGCACGAGCCCCTCCCCTCCCCGGGGAATGGCGAGATCGATGAGCCCGGTCATCGACAAGAGCGCGCGGATGGCGTCGCGATCGCCGGGGGGAACGAGTTGAACCGCGTCAGGAGGGAGCGCAGCATCGACGAGAGCAGCGCGCACGAGTGCCACCAGGGCGGCATTGGAGTCGCGCGCCTCCGAGCCTCCCCGCAGCAGCACGGCGTTTCCGCTCTTGAGACAGAGTGCGGCCGCATCGACGGTCACGTTGGGACGCGCTTCGTAGATCATGGCGATGACGCCGAGCGGGATGCTCACTTGTCCCACCAAGAGGCCATTGGGGCGCCGTGTCATGCCCGTCACCGCTCCGATGGGATCTTCCTGGGCGGCGATCTCGTCGACGGCGCCTGCCATGCCCTCGAGCCGCGCCTCGGTGAGCGTGAGGCGGTCGGTGAGCGCCGGGGTCGCGCCCTCGCTGTTCCGATAACGTGCGACGTCGACCCGGTTCGCTTCGAGGAGCGCACCGGGGGAAGCTCGGATGCGCGCCGTAATCGCGCGCAGCGCGGTATCCTTTTGGACACGCTTGGCGCGCGCGAGCACGCGCGCAGCGGCGCGCGCGCTCGTCGCGAGCCCCCTCGTGACGCGAACGATGTCAGGGTCGGGCATCGGGCGAAATTAGCATGAACTCGGCGCCGCTCTCGGCCGCGCCGTCGGAAGTGCCACCGTCTCGGGATTCGAACGCGACGGGCTCGTCGGGCTTCTCGTATTCGGGCGGCGGGCCGGCCACCTTGCGATGACGCGCGCCGGCACACGCCCCGAGGCTGAGGACAACCGCACCGGCCGCCACACGCCGCCACGAGCTCGCCACGTGCACGCTCAGTCCCAAAGCCCCTCGCTGACCGCGCGCACGCTTTCCTCGAGACTCTTGGTGGGCGCGTATCCGAGCGTGGCGCGCGCACGTCCGTCGTCGACCATGCACACGTAGCGCACGTGGTCGAGCTCAGGAACGGGAAACGACGCCATACGCAGGCGCCACAAGGGCGCCAGCATGGGAGCCGCAAGCGCATGGGGAATGGGCACGGTGGGGCGCCCGGTGGTCTTGATGATCCGCGAGAGCGGCGCCGGAGGAGGGCCGGCGAGGTTGAAGATACCGCGCACACCCGGTCTCAAGGCGAGCCCGATCGCGCGCACCAGATCTTCCTCGTGAATGACCTGCACCATGGGATCGAAGCCGAGCAAGGTGGGGATGACGTTGAGACGCAGGTAGTTGGACGGCGCGTTGCGCACCGTGCCGACGATGTGCACCGGCCTCAAAATGACCGTTTCGATTTCGGGATGCTTCCAAAAGAACGACTGCGCCAGCATGTCGACTTCGACCAGATCGCGAATTTCGCTGAAGGCGGCCCCGCCGAGCAGCGGCGCATCTTCGCTGAGAAATTGCGGGTTTTCCGGGCGCGGGCCATAGACATTGGCGCTCGACAGAAGAACGATCTTGGGAATCTGATAAAGGGCGACGTACTCGAGGATTTTCTGAAAACCGGCGACGTTCCAAGTGTGGTGGTCGGCGGCACTGGCCCGTGGATCGTGCATCACACCGAGGTGGACGACGGCACTGATACGCGTGGAACGAAAGACGTCGCGCGTCTTTTTGCGGCGAATATCGATCTGGTAGTGCTCGATGTCCTTGGGTCGGCCGTCGAAGGGACGGCGGTCGATGCCGAGCACCCGGCGATCGCGATGCATTCGGCGGGCGAGGCGACGGCCGAGCCGTCCAACGATACCGGTGATCACGACGGCCGGTTCTTCCGTTGACGAGGCGCGCGCACGACCCCCACTCGACTCGGGCGCCGCACCACCGTCAGGATCGCTAGCAGGCGCTTCGTCGGTGGACGCCGCGCTCGTGAGCGGCTGGCCGTTGGTCGTTCGGTTGAACATCAGAAAAACAGGCTCTTTCGCTCCATGAGGCCGCGGTTGAGCATGGATTGAATGGTCGCTTTGACGACCCACACCTTCTCTTCGATGACAGCGTCATCGTCGTCGGCGTCCCCCCGAAAGTAGAGCGGATCGCCGAATTGAATGCGGTAGCGCGTTGGCAACGGCAGTGCGCCGCCCGGCAAAAAGAGCTGCGGAATGATGGGAAATGACGGCATGTGCAACGCTTTGGCAACCGACTTCATATTGGCGACGCTGATGTACTGCTCCTCGGCGCCGATAACGGCGACCGGGAGTATGGGCGTATCCGTGGCCAACGCCAGTCGCATGAAACCGAGCCCGAAATCCGTCAGCTCGTAACGGTGTTGAAACGTTTTGGCGAGCCCCTTGGTGCCCTCGGGAAAGACCAAAAGCGGCTCACCGCGCTGCAACAGCAAGGCCGCGTTTTCCGGTACGCCCACCACCTGACCGCACTTGGCGAAGAAGGTCGACACGAACGGCAGCGTCTGCGCCCACTTTTCGACCATTGCGCGCACGATGCGCGGCGGGTTGCCTTCGAGGAAAACCGAAATGGCGACGATCACGCCGTCGAGCGGAATCTGGCCGGAGTGATTGGCGACGAGGATCACCCGTCCCGCGGGCATTCGCTCGATGCCCGTAACGACCGTGCGAAAGTAAGAACGCGACAGTGCCGTAGCGGCGGCGATGACGTAGCGAGCGTATTCAGGATCCCAGCCGAAAGGGTCGACGCCATGTGGCGCGAGCTCATGGCTCACCCGGCGCAGCCGCTCTTCTAGATCGCGCCCGAGCAGCGTGGAAGCGACACCATCGAGCGCTCCGCGAGCTTTGCGCAGCAGGTCGCGAGCGAACGGAAGGCCGTCCTTGCGAGCGAAGTCGCCGAGGCGTACGAGCTGACTGGCAGGGTCCATCGGGACCTTCGCTTCTAGCCTTCCTTGCGCCTCGCAGCAATCAGGCACGCCGCTTATCGATGCGTTGGTCGGCGCGCGGCTTATCGCTCATCGTGAGTTCTTGCTACCGTGTATTGCGTGATCTTCCCTGCGCCGCTCGAGCCGGGCGACACCGTAGCGGTGGTAGCTCCCTCTGGAC
>DATHEQ010000448.1:0-2637 GCA_035318505.1 Polyangiaceae bacterium
GGACTCCATTCGGCCGGATTCCACCCGTCGCGCAACTGGCAAGCGAGTCGCAAGTTCGTGGTCAGCGCGTTCAGGTAGATGACGTCGTTCAGCGATCCCTTCAGCAGATCGGAGAGATCGCGGTGTCGCTCTGTTTCGTAGCTTGTTCGAGCGCTATCTGCAGCGAAGCGATGGGCGTCTTCAAGTCGTGCGCGATTTCGGACAGGTGGCGTTCGAGCGTGCGTTGCTTGTCTTCGAGGCTCTCGGCGTCGGCGCGGATCCTGGCATGCGCGCGGTCGAGGCTCGCTGACAGATCTCCGATCTCGTCGGAAGCGGGATCCCGCGCTGAAACGTACCCGTCCGGTGATCCCACGGCGCCCGCGGCGCGCCTCAGCTTGTCGATGCGCCGCGTGAGCGGCTGCACCACCACGACCACACCGAGCGCTGCTGCCAGGGCGATCACGACGAGTGACCCGATGAGCATAAAATAAAAGTAACGACGCCGCGCCGACGTATGGGGCGGCCAGGTGACTTGCACCAGCGCGCACGCTCCGCTGTCGGCTGCACGCACGAGCATGGTCGTAGCTTCAGCGCTGCCGAAACGGAGGTATTGGATCGGGCTCGGCTCGCCGCTCACGAGGCGACCGTAAAGCGCCGTATCGAGCGGTGGTGATTCGCGGTTCTCGGACGCGAGCTTGCTCTCGTCATAGGCGTCGAGCCGCGCTCCGCGGCCGATGCGTGTCGTCCAGTGAGCAGGATCGCGCTGACAACGGTCGAGCTCCCCGTGAGCGAGCATGCGATATACGGAAGGCGCAAATCCGGATTGAATGGCCTCGCGCATTGTCCGCCGGATCATCGCCCAGGAAATGACGAGCCCGAGCATGCCGCAGAGGATCGAGCCAAAGACGATGCGCGTGCGCAGCCCGCGCCAGATCTTCACGGGTTCTCCCGCTCGGGCTCGAAGCGGTAGCCGATCCCCCACACGGTCACGATGCGGGCGCCCGCTTCGGCCCCGAGTTTTTTGCGAATGCGAGCGATGTGGCTGTCCACCGTGCGCGCGTCGCGCTTCTCGAAAGGAGTGAGGGCGAGCTCCGCCCGCTGCGCGCGCGAAATGGCGCGTCCCTCGCGCTCGACGAGGTGCGCGTCGCGCAGCCCGCGCACGATCCCACCCGCGACGCCGGAATCGTCTTCCACTACGAGCACGCGTTCGGCCACGGACCTTACCTGTACTCAATGACTGTTGAGAAACCGTTGAGCGCTGTGAAAGTTGGGCTCGGCCGACGCTCCATACATTCTCAACGGCAGGCGCGCACAATCGGAAAGTACTACGACGGCCGAATGCCCGGCCGACGGACGGGTTTCTCGGCAGACCTGCGTGAAAGACCTGCTTCTTTGGTGCGACCGCCATTGCTGCCTCTGCAAAAAGGCATGCGACATCTTCATCGAGATTCACCACCTCGTTCTGGAAAAGGATGGCGGCACCGACGAAAGGCACGATGATACTCGATGAAGGGAAACTCGGCGCGTGCATTGCTCGGATCGACGAACAATCGAGAACGTGTCAATCAAGACGGGCTTGCTCAGCGCGAAATCCAGCGCGGCGCAAGATCCTGGCGACGCGCATTTCATCTCGCTTCGTAAGGCGGTCCAACTTCAGGTCGAGCGCCTGCAGGAGAACCTCCGCCGTTCGGACGCGCTGCTGTCGCGTGGCGAACTCCAACACCCGATCCTCCCAGGGGTCGGTCTCGACGAAGCGAGCAGAGAGCGCTTAACGTCGTGATTCTTCCTGCTCTTCAACCAGCGGGGTTCGCCGGCAACGTGAGCGGCAACTGCCTCTGCGAGCAACGGCTCGCGCTGCTGGCGCAAGAGGGCCGTGTCGATTGGCCCTACGGGAACGACCCAAAAGCGCCGGCTCCCCGAGGGATCGTGGAGAAAGTTCTGGGCGTTCGTTGTCCCCACGATCACGCCGCTGCGTTTGACGGTCATCGGCCCCGCCGCTTGGATGCATCGAAGGCGGGGCGATCACGTACCGGCCGTCTCCTTTCACCTCGACGCCATCCGCGAGGTCGCCGCTGGGCACCGCGAGTGTCAGCGATGCAAAGTAGAAGTGCCGACCTCGACCCCCTGTCGCGACGCTGACCGTCTCAGCCAACGGACCGTGCACACGCTCCTGTTCGGCGAGGCTGACGTCACCACCGTGCGCAGATCAATATCCAACACGACGATGCCCGAGACCACGCCGGTAGCTATCCCGACGTTCGCTTCGCGGTTGACTGCCCACGAGCGAACGATCGTCCCCTTGTCCGTCTGGAACTCCGCGGTTTTGTAGACACTCCCCGAAAGTGGTAACGCACGGAGGAGTGATCGATGGAGAAGCGCAAACGAAGGAAGTTTACCGCGGAGTTTAAGGCCGATGCCGTTCGTCTTTGCACGACCGGCGGCAAAACGATCGCGGAGGTGACGAAGCAATTCGACCTCACGGAGACGGCGCTGCGTGAGTGGGTGAGACGAGCGGCAATTGACGCCGCAAGTGGGCCTGCGGACGCGCTGACGACGGCTGAACGCTTGGAGCTGAAGGGCCGACCTCTCGGTGCGCGCGGCCAGGAGCTCGTTGAGGTTTTTCACGCGGCCCTCGATCCAAGCGCGAGGCGGTGGGGT
>DATHEQ010000449.1:0-16142 GCA_035318505.1 Polyangiaceae bacterium
CCCTGCCCTGCCCTCTTCGCGAGCGCGAGCTGAATCTCGCTGCGCGTCATCGGGCCGCGCATGAACGACATCGCCCACCGCGGCTGCATGAGCATGACGCCGTCCGACGCATGCGCGTCACGCATGATGAACCATCGCGGGGCCAGTCGTTGCAACGTGCGCCCGAGATCTTCCGTGCCTTCCGCTCCGTGGCCGCCCAGCGCGATCCCATCGAGCACGCGCTCACGGTCGGCGTCCGTCTGCAGCCGTCCGAGCCACCACAACCCAGCATTGCCGAGTGCCCTGTAGTCGAGGTCCATCGGGTTTTGCGTCGCCACCACGACGCCCACGCCGAACGCGCGCGCTTCATGAGGGCGACGAGCGGCCTTTTGGTGGGAGGGTTGGCGGGATGCGGCGGCAAGAAGCCGTACACCTCGTCGAAGACGACCAGCGCGCGCAGCCGCTGTGATCCCGGCAACGAGCGCACCCACGTCAGCACTTCTTCGCGCAGCACACCGAGCACGAGGGCGCGCTCGTCGTCGTCGAGGTGCGCGACGCTGACGACCACGGCGGGCGTGCGACCATTTTGCGGCGTCATCCATGCGCCGATGTCGAGCGTCGTGCCCACGCGCCAGCTCGCGAACGTGGGAGACGCCAAGAGCGTATTGAGCGCAGCGGCGAGCTCGCGTCGCGCGCGACGCGGAAAGAATGCCTCGAGCTCGAGCGCGCCGATGCGGGTGAGGGGCGGATTCGCGAGATCCTCCAGCAGCACCGGGAGATCGGCCGACGCGCCGGCAGCGAGGCGACGTTCGGCGAGGACTGAGAGGAGCACGTGCTCGCGGCTCTTGGCGGGATCGGGATCGCGACCGAGCAGTCGCAGGACGAGGGAGATGGCGGCGCTGAGGGCAGCGCGGGCCGATTCGGGATCGTGATTCCAGCGGTCGGATCTTCGCTCGAGCGACGAGAGAACGTGCAAGAGCTCTCCGGCCGAGGCCCCGGGCGTCACGACGCGAAGGAGCGTCGATCTGGAGAACGCCTCGAGGTCCGCCTCACCGATGGACCACCCCGAGAGTCCGCGCTGGCGCTCCGTGGCAAGGGCCGCGGCGATCGCTTCTCGCGGTCGTGGATCCGTCGCCGATGCGGCTGCGTTGGCCCACGGCAGGAGCTCCGACGGCGCGAACGAAGGAAACGAGAGGAGTAAATTCGGCAGGTCCCCCTTGACGTCGATGACAAGCACCGGCACCTCGGCGCGCAGGGCCTCTTCAATGAGCACCGTGAGAAGCCCTGTCTTGCCGCTACCGGTCGTGCCGACCACGACGCCGTGGGTGACGAGGTGATGGGCCGGCAATCGAAAAGGCACGCTTTGCGAGCTGCCGAGCGCGCGCACCGCGCCCAGGTACAACTGCGATCGATCCATGGCCCATCACCTCGCGTCACGCCGGTCGTTATCGATTGAGAAACGGCTCACTTTGCGGCATACCGACGCTCGCGCTCGTCGCGCCTCCGTTGGACGTTGCCGGCGTCGAGGGCTTCGGCGCTTCCGGCGCGCCCGGCGCGGCTTCGGGCGGGGTCACCGGCCGCGCGGCCGGCGTGTCACTGTTCTTACGCTTCCCGGTCGTGCGCCCGGCGTAGAGCGACGGCGCAATCTTGTCGACATCCTCCTCGTTCCAGCGGAGGAAGCTGATCGCGCGGCGCGCGTGGTCGTAAGCCGACACGAAGAGCGAGAAGGCACGTTGCCGGATCTCCGCCGACGCGGCGACGACGGCGGGCCCCTGCTCGCGCTGCCCCACGGTCGTCAGGATCCGGTCGGCGAGGGTCTCGGCCTGATCGAGCTCGGTCAACTGTGTCGCGGACTTGCCCGAGATCGTCGACCAGTTGTCGCGCATCATCGCCGCCAGCGCGAAGAGATCGAACGCCAGGTTGCGAAACCCGTGTGGACCCTTCAGCCCTTCCAGCCGCTGCCCATCGAGCAAATTGCGCTGCGCCAGTGCCAAGGCATCGGAGAGCAGCGTCTCGCGGAGCGTCGTCGCCGCCTCGGCGATCTGATCCAGCGATTCCTGCGGTGCCGAAGCCGCCATGTACAGCGCGTGCGCGTGTCCGAGCGCCAGCGTATACGCCTCCAGCTTGTCGAAACGCGCCACATCGAGCTGCGGCATCTCCGACACGACCCGCGAGCGCAGCGCACGGATCTCCGGCAGCGCACCCAGCGCCGTGGTCACCGCCGTGGGAATATCGACGATGATGGGAGTGAGCGCGCTCGGCGGAACGGCGCGAATCTCGCCGAGAAGGCTCTGGTAAGCGTCGCGAAACCGCGGCACGTGTGTCGTTTCTTGCGAATCCGTCGACTGCGTCATCGTGACTTCTCCTTAGGTTCACAACGCGTTGTTGCGCTGTATGACGTCCCTTTCGGACGCCGCGCCACGCGGTTGCGCGAAAAAGGAGAAGCGGGAGAGCGCCGATTTCTTTGTGACCGCGCTGGAACGGAGACTGACCCTCAATAGGGGCTTGCCCGCAAGGCGGGAGTGGTGGGCAGTGCCGTCAGATCCTTGCCGGCAAGGCGACGACGAGGGGGCGAGGTCGTTGTGTGCTTGCGGGCAAGCCTCGATTGAGGGTGGGGGGTCACCGCGGAGTTGCGGGCAAGGGCGGGCGAAAGGTGACCCTCAGTACACGCTTGCCCGCAAGGATGGGACGGAGCGACGTGCCGTTTGGGGCTTGCCGGCAAACAGACGAAAAGAGAGGCGCGCCGTCTGTTGCATGCGGGCGAGGGGAAGATGGCGTCACTGCGTCGGAGAGGCTTGCCCGGAAGGGTTCAGCTCCAGGGCGCGAGCGAACCGAATGAACGACGTTGGATGGGGGCGGCTTCATGCGAGGGCTTCGAGGTACGGGCGCATGACCCGTGCGACGCGGCAAGCCTCCGCCGCTTTGGTGAGTTGGTCAATCGAACGCTTCCGCGATCGAAGATACTCACGGAGAGCCTCGAGAGCGACATCGAGACCGATCTTGTTTCGGTACTTGAAGCAGTCGGCCACGGTCTTCTCGCGCGAGGTGATGCGCACGTCCACACCTTCGAGCTTGTGAACCTCGATGCCGTAGATGAGCGCGGCCCCCGAGAACCGCACGATGCGGAGCGGCGGCGAGTCCGCCACGGGCTTCCACGCCTTTACGTCGATGGCGAGCCAGACCTCGTGCGGGTTCTGCGTACCCATGCCGTGAAAGCGCAGGGCGGAGAGCAGGCACACGACGCCGTGGGGAACGCGAACGGCGCCCTCAACCAGCGAGTGGTGCTCCGTGATCTTCGCCTTGGCGGGCACGTAGAGCCCTCGGCCCACGCGCTCGAGTTCCCCCGATTGAACCAGCCGGGCCAGCACGGTGCGTGCGAACCCATGAGCCTCGGCGTCGCGGGCGCGAAGGACTCCTTGGGCTGATAGGCGGCCGATACTAATCATTGGTATGTATTACTATGTACCAATGTTATGTATTACGCAAGGCTGCGGAGCGGCCAGCTTATCGCCGCGTTCTGACCCTCCGCGGTTTGCGAGGCTTACTCAAGCCTGCGCGGTGAAAAAGTGGGTGCATGGCGGCCGCTCGACGGTTCGAAGGGCGGTCCGTTTCGATTGCCGGCGCATCACCTCGTCACCCAGGGGGTGGTCGTGGGGGCCCTCTCCTTCCCTACTTTCGCGCCGTCGGAGCTCTTACCGTGGGGCAGCGCGGCGGCATCGGCGAACGACGCCCGCGCCCACGCGGCGATCGCCGCCGAGCTCGCCGAGGAGCGACGACGCGGCCTCGCGGCCTGGTCGATCGGGGAGCGCGAGCTCGCGGCATTCCGCGCATCGACGTCGGTGAGGGTGATCACACCGAGGGCTTCCGCGGGTGAGCTCTTGCACGTGCTCTCGTCGCTCGAGCGGCGCTCGGTGGGAGCACGATCCCGAGTCGGCACGCGCTGCGCTCAGCGCCGCCATCTCCCTGGTGCTCCGACTCCTGGGACGCGATCCCGATGACCTGCGGGTTTCGACGGATGAGAGGCCGTACTTCGTGTTGAAGGCGGGGAACAATGAGATCATCGGCGTGAGTCAGATGTATGCGTCGCGGGAGGCGCGGGATGGGGGGATGCGGGCGGTGAGGGTGAATGCGGCGGTTGCGGAGGTGGAGGGGTAGCGTCAAGCCACCTGCAGAAGTTTCACGCCGAGCGCCTTCGAGGCCTTGGCGAGTGTTGCCAGTGTCACACTGGTATCGCGCGGATCGAGCAGCCGGTAGACGACCGTCCGGCTTGTTCGCATGGCACGAGCCAACCCGGTCTGCGTCATGTTTCTCCGGGCCATCGCGCGCTCTATCTTGGCCGCGAGGTACGATCGCTGCCTGGCTCGCAGCGATTGCGCGCCCTCGTCGTCTTCGACGAAGTGTACGGCTTTCTACCGCCCCACCCTGCCAATCCACCCACCAAAAGGCCGCTCGTCGCCCTCATGAAACAAGCCCGCGCGTTTGGCGTCGGCGTCGTCGTCGCCACGCAGAACCCCATGGACCTCGACTACCGCGCCCTCGGCAATGCCGGCCTCTGGTGCCTCGGGCGCCTGCAGGTCGACGCTGACCCTGCACACGTCCTCGACGGCCTCGCACTCGGCGACACGGGGCGCGACGATGCCGACGAGCTTGCGCTCACCCTGCAGCGGCTTGCGCCACGATGGTTCGTCACGCGCGATGCGCATGCGTCGGAGGGTGCGGTGCTCATGCAACCGCGCTGGGCCATGTCGTTCATGCGCGGACCGATGACGCGCGCCGAGATACGGATGGCGATCGGCCATCATCGCGGTGCCAACCTTGAACCAGAACGAGAACCGACAGGAGCTACCAATGGGCAATCTCAAGTTCGTCATCCAGCGCCGTCATGAGCAGTTCTACTTTCACCTTGCGGCGGGGAACGGCGAGATCATTTTGACGAGTGAGCTGTATACGACCAAGGCGAGTGCGGAGAATGGCGTTGAGGCCGTCAAGGAGAGTGCGGTGATCGATCGGCGATATGACCGGCGGGTTTCGACGGATGAAAGGCCGTATTTCGTGTTGCAGGCGGGGAACAATGAGATCATCGGCGTGAGTCAGATGTGCGTCGCGGGAGGCGCGGGATGGGGGGATGCTCGCGGTGAGGGTGAACGCGCCGATTGCGGGGGTGGAGGGGTAGTGGCGCGATTGCGTCAGGTTCGATCCCCAGGATTCCGTAGACATCCCCGTCGATCGCTTCGCCTTCATGCGACGCTTTGCCAAGGCAACACGCTATGGTCGCTCAGCCGATGGGCGTTGGTATCCGTGCCCCTCCCACCCTCCGACGACTCTTGCTCAGGCGCTACGGTGTCAAGCCATCCAGGATTCGGACGTCGGCGGTGCGGCCGACACGGCCAAGGGCCATACAAACGGGGCGGGGAGGCGGGATTTGCAATCGGCGTTTTGAAAAGGCGGTCAACCAAGCGCAACGAGCGGATTAGCAGTGGAATTTAAGATCTCGCCTGCACGCACTGAACGTGAAGCGACCCAAAAATTAGATGGCTTTGGGTAGCTGGTGAGGAACTATTCTCGTATCTCCGCGTTGCTGGACCGAGCTGTGGCCGGATAAGCTGGCGAGCATGGGTACGAGCGCGGTCCTTTATCCGCCACCAGCCTCGGGAAAGGTCGGCGACGTCTATCGAGACATCCTTGAATGGAGTGCTTCGCTACCGGCGTGGCAGAACGAGCTGCTCCGTCGCGTGCTCCGCTCTAAGGACCTCGCACTAGAGGAGATCAACGAGCTTGCTGCGGCGGCCGTGGCCGAAAACGAGCTGCAAACCTCAACTTACGCGCTACTGTCCGCGAGCGATCTTCCGGCAGTCGCTGCAAGCACCGAGCACCGCCGACTCCTCGCCCTGAAGGAGGTCCGAAACGTCAACGCGCTGCGTGCGGACCAGACGCTTACGTTCGGACCGCAGTTGACGGTTGTTTACGGCGACAACGCGGCCGGTAAGTCGGGCTACTGTCGCGTGCTGAAGAAGGTCTATCGCGCGCGCGTCGTCGACGACATTCTCGGCGATGTACGGTCGGAGGCACCGCCTACGAGCGCGGCGGCGGCGACCTTCGTCGTCAAGACGGCCCAAGGTGAGGAGCTTACTGTGCAGTGGGTCGACGAGTCACCGGCGGTCCATGCAGGGAGGTTTGCCGTGCTCGATAGCGCCTGCTCGGCCACGTACGTTCGTGGCGGGACGCTGGCCGTCGGCCCGGCGGGCATCGATGTGCTTGACCGATTTGCGGTCGAGCTGGACCGGGCGAAGCGACAGCTCGCGGGTAGAGCTATCTCGGTGCAGCCGTCGAAGAAGACCCTGCAGCATCTGGAGAACGACACAGAAGCGGGTCGCTTCGTCAGGTCGCTGTCGGCATTGACGAGCGACTCTGAAATCGGCGCGATGGCGGCATGGGGTCCAGGGCAAGATCTAGCGCTACAGCGACTCGATGCAGCCGTCGCCTCCGGCAAATCGAGCGCACCGTCGGCACGAAGGCTCGAACTTGCTGCTGGAAACCAGGCGATGCGCGCGCTGTCTGGTCGGTTCGCTGCGTGGGCGGAGCATGTCTCTACCGATGCAGTCGCCGAGCTGAAGCGCGCGGTCGTGGACCTGTCCGATGCGGAGGCTGCGCTTGGCGCCGCGCGGTCGATTGGCGATGAGAATGTGTCCTCCGACCGCCTGAAGAGCAACGCCTGGGTCGAGCTGGTCCGCGCGGCGGCGCGCTTCGTTCAGTCCGTCGATGGACCGACAGAGACGGCGATGCTGTCGCTCGATGGCCGCTGCGTCCTCTGCTGGCAGAGATTGGACGAACAAACGCGATCCAGACTCGATCGGTTCCAGCGCCACGTGGAGGGGGCGGCGCAAAAGGCGAAGGAGGAAGCCCAGCGACGCTACGATGAGTTGGTCTCCCGCATCAAGGCTGAGCCACCGGCGCTGAGTGCGCAGGATGAAGCGTTAGTCGCGCAAGTCGAGGGCCTTGCTGCACGGCTGCGCCTGCTGGCGGCCGACATCATGTCGCGCCGCGAAGCGATCCTCGGAGCGCTCAATTCGGCTGAGTGGCCGCTGATCGTAGCCGTCGACAGTGCGGCACTAGATGAGGTGCGGGCATTGAGCGCGCAAATGGAGGCGGAAGGCGCTGCGCTGCCGGCGACCGATGCGCTCGCCAACGAACAGCTCGCGGCTTTGGAACAGCAGCGTGGCGCGCTGGCGTCGCGCAAGGCGCTCGCGCAGTCGGCCGACGCGGTGCGCGAATTCGTAAAGAGCACCCTCGAATATCAGCGGCTGAGCAACGCGGAAGGCGCCGTGAATACGCGCGCGGCATCGAACAAGGCCAAGGAGCTGCACGCGAAGCACATGACCGAAAGATATGCGCGGCTCGTCGACGAGGAACTGCGAGGGTTGTGCTTTCGGCGGCAGAAACCGGTACTCTCGCAGAAAACCGACAAGGCCAAGGTTGAAGTCAAGCCGCTGGTTAGCGCTGAGATGAAGCACCTGTCCGCCGAGAAAGTCTTCAGCGAGGGCGAGCGGACGGCGATCGCGCTGGCATGCTTTCTGGCTGAGCTAAGGCTCGGCAACGATCCGTCAGGATTGATCTTCGACGATCCAGTATCGTCGCTTGATCACAACGTGCGCGAACACGTCGCTCGGCGGCTCGTGGCGGCGGCAAAGGAAAGGCAGGTCATCGTTTTCACGCACGACCTAGCGTTTCTCGCCGATCTGCGGGAGCAGGCGGAAAAGATCCAGAACGTCGACTGCGAGTTCAGGACCTTGACCGCGACGGAGCATGCCGTGGGAGTCGTCGAGGAGGAGGAGCCTTTTGGCGCCCGAAGCATCAACAAGCGGATCGGCGTGCTGAAAACCATTCTCGTGCAAGCGGAGACTGCGTCCAAGCGAGCCGAACCGCAGGCGCTGCGCATGCACGCGCGCGACTTCTACGACCGGCTGCGCAGTACATGGGAGAGATTCATCGAGGAGCGGCTGTTTGCCCAAGTCGTGCGCCGGCTCGAACGGAATGTGATGCCCGGAGCGCTGAGCAAAGTTATCTACAGCCACGAGCTTGCGGAAAAGGTTCACGAGGGATGGCGGCGGTGTTCCGCTGTCATCGAGGCCCACGACCATGCACCCGCAGCGGGGCAGCAAACCTATTCCCTGGAAGAGATGAAGCAGGATTTGGGGCGGCTACTCGACGCCGAAGAAACGGCAAAAAAAGCAGTGGCTGCATAGTGCGTTTTTCCCAATCGCGGCGGTCCATTCCGCGCATCGTCGCCAAGCGGTTCTGTCCAGACGCGTGCATGAGAACACCGCCAACCGGCAACTTGGGTGAACAGGCCCGATTCGCATTGACAACCACAAAATTGACACTATCTAGTGGGCTCAATTAATGGTAACACCTCGCCGCTACCTGCAGCGGTCGCGTCGAGATTATTCGCGCAGGCCGAGGTCAACTGCGGTCAGCGCGTTGGTGGAGCAAGCTTCGTAGACGCGGTCCAACGCCGACCCGAGAGCAAGGACGGAGGCGATGCGGTGGACAATGCTACGGATCATCTTCATTTCTGCGATGGTGAGTAGCCTGCCATCTCTGTGGCTCTGCTGACGGTAGCCGAGCCATTTTTTCAGCAGCGGGTATCCACCCAGTTCGTATTCCCACACCCGGATTGGGACGTTTCCGACGAAAACCCTCTTGTTGATCCAGAGTTCGCCCGTTTCGGAGCCCCAGGCCGCGTGGGCCTGTTCCTCCTCGCGGAACGGTCTAGGAAGATACTTCCCCTTTCCCCCTCCAAAGTAGGAGAAAGTCAGCGCCTCACCACCCGGCTGCACCGGTCGCTTGTCGGCGGTAGATAGGACCGCCAAGTGGCGCATGCGATGGAGACCCAGCACGTCCGAGACAAGTGCCTCCACATCCCGGGATGGGTCCAACAGGCTCGCGAGCTGATCTCCGAGGGCTGTGGCCTGTGCTGCGGCGGATTGTTTTCTCGGGACAGGGAGCTGTGCCCAATCTTGCCCGAGCCGCTCGCCTGACTCCTCCTGGTATGCCGGACTGTGAACGATTGCGAGTGCCAGGCGAAACAGCCTAGACACAAGCTTCTTCGCATCATCGTCCCGCAGCTCTCCTTGTAGCTTCCATACGCGTTTCAGCGCTCGCCAGGCAGGAGGAGCGAGATTGGCAACAGTTCCCAATGCAAGGGGGCCATCTCTCGTCTCACGGGGAATACCGCGAGCCCCCACTTCATACACGTGGTTTCCGAACAACGTGCGCGCCAACAGTGGTCGCGTTTCGGAGACCTTCCGCGACTGAGGAACGGTGAGTAGAAACTCGTTCCCAAGAAGATTCTCCCACACCTCTGGGCTCCGCTCATCCAGCAACTTTGCTTCTGTTTCGTAGTAGATCCATCGTTGGTCTAAAGGGAACGTCAGGTAGGATTGCACTTGACTCTTGCGGAACCCGACAGTGTGGAGTTCCTCGCGCAATGCTTCGGGGGAGTATCTGGAGCGCGGTTTCACCAGCTCGGAATGCTTCGCCTCAAAGGCCGCGAACGACATATTCCCGAAATAATCTCGCATCCTCAGGATCAGCGCATCCTGGTCCGTGTCGATGAGACTACCTTCGAGTCCGCGATTCGGGCTAACGCCATGGTAATTGGTCGGGAACAGCTCGTCCAGTGCTGCCCACGCATCGTAGCCAGCGTTTGCTTCACGTGGGGCGAGTAGCCATCGAAGAGCACGCGATGGATGTATCTCCTCGTATTGTCGTGGCCCTGCCGGTCTAATCGCAGCACTTCTCCGCTCAACATCCTCCCAGTCATCCAATGAGAGGGATGCGAGCAGAGACCGTCGCTTCTCTTCGGACTTTCCCCAGAACTCACGATAGTGAACAAGTGTTTCGCTTGGGTCCGTGCGTGGCGTCTTACGCTTGACGAAGGTCGAGATGCATGTGCCGACCTGGATTCCACGTGCATCATGCTCAGACGTGAAGATGCTCTGGTCGGGTGAGCCAGCTCCCGGCAAACCAGCAGGGATGACCTTTCCCGTCTTATACTTGTCGCCATTCAGGTTGTCGATCCATGCCTCGTGAAAATTGCGCAGGATGGATTCGCGCATGATGGGGTGAGAGCGCCCAGTAAGGTAAGAGGAGTTGGAGATCATCGAGACGATGCCATACTCCGATTGCTCCGCAATCCTTACCTCTGCCAATCGAATGAACCGAACGTATAAGTCGTCAAGTAGCTGCTTACGGACTCTCCACACCCGATACAAGTCGCTTTCGGCCGATTGGATCATGACCGGGTGGCCATCCTCGAAGACCGGTTTTCCAGAACGGTCCGTCTTTTGTCGACGGCGGACACCTTTGTAATGGTCGACGAGATTCCCCTCCTCAGCGATGGCTGACCCCGCAAATCTGTTGTATGGCGGGTTCCCAAGGACCACGATTACTTTTGCATCTTGCTTCGCCTTGCGAGCAAGTTGGTGTTCCTTTTGCAGCGCCGGATTGCTGAGCAGACCCTTCACGGTATCTAAGGATCCCCAACCCGCGAGAGCGTTCGTCAGAAAGACGGCCGGACGTTCCTTCTGTGAAGGAGCAACGCCGAGATCGCTGAGGTAGAGGTAGAGCTGGAGTTGCGCAATGACGAAGGGGGCCGTCAGTATCTCGAAACCCAACAATCGCTTCGTTACGGCAGCATGGATTTCAGCCGGAAGAAGTTGCCCCTCACCTCTTGAATGGAATTCATCTCTAATACACTTCACGACTTCGAGAAGGTAGGCGCCAGTCCCACAGCACGGATCCAAGACCACCACGCGTTCATCGGCGAACCCGCGCTCGCAGTCGAACTCTGTCTTGAGGAGGTGCTCGACACGACGAACTTGGTATCGCACGATTTCCGACGGAGTATACCAAACGCCGAGAGACTTACGCAGCTCAGGGTCGAACGCTTCGAGGAAGGGTTCGTAGAAATAGGTGATGGCCTTTTCAGGCGCCAGTTCGGTCGTGGGGACTACGCGCAAACCCGGTGGTGTTGAGATTGGACCATACGTAAAGCGCAGAAAGAAGGGGCCGCGCTCCACACGCCCAAGAACGTCCGTCGCTCTGTCGAGGTGTGGTGCAAGGCGCAATTCCTCCATTCGGTCAGGATGCTTGAAGTCGTGGAATAGCTGGGCAAGGAACGGAATGCGCAGGTAGCGCTCCATTCGGTCCCACTCGAATGGGCGACCATCATTTGTGCGGTGCCAGAGCGTCCATCCCGCGAACAGTCCGTAAAAGGCGGTTTGAATCAAAGATGACTTGAAGAATTCGAGCCCTTCCTTTCCTTCAAAGGTGAGGCCTAGGCTCGCCTTGAAATCCTGTCGAAGCCCCTCTAGTGTTTCAAGGGTGTCCGGTAGGTCGAGCTTGGCTCGGCGAGCGAGGCGCGCGAGAATTCGCGCCAGGGTCGCCGGGTCGGCAATCGGTGCGAACTCAGTCGCCGCGCGCTCTATGATTTCGAGAAGGTCGTGGAGCGCCTGGTCACCGACCACGCTTCCACGAGCAAGGGCCTCCTCCGACGACCACAAGTCGGCGACCTGCAGCAGTTCCCGCGCCTCGGGGGGAACTGCTTCTCCCGACTTTCTCGCATAACCCGCTTTGCAGGCGAGTAGGCCGAATGAACGGACGTTGGAGAGCAGAACAATCCCCGTCCGACCCAGGTAGCGCCCCACCTGATTGTCGTTCTCCGTCGACTTGGCGAGGTCGGCAAGTCGGACGCGGGGAAGCTTGACCTCGCCGAACACGGAAACGAATTCACCAGCGTCGTAAAGGGCAATGTCCGGCCGGTCCATTCCGCCGCGAGCCCGACGCTGTTTGGTTCCGGTCCTCACCTCGAACGGCAGTTCGGCGAACTCTAAGAGGCCAGCCCAGAGATCCTTGATGACGGGATAGTAGGTCTCCTCGCTCGTGGTGTCCTCCCGAACGAGGCGCGGCATCGTCGAGAGGTACTCGCCAGCGATCCTCCGCAACTCGGCGGCTTCGCGGGTCCTCCGGACAAGGGGAAGGACCTTTGGGTGATCCTCCCGAGAGGGAGCCTTGCCTTCCGAAACAGGCTTCCTTCGGTGAGCCATGCTCGACAATAGGATACAATATAGGGTGCCTGGGCCAAGTTAGAGAGCACGTGGGCTGTCGGCCTATCGATGTGCTTCAGTAGCGAGTGGATCCAAGATTGCCGAGCCAGAAACACGGGCGCCCTGTGGCGATGTTCTCACTGCATGCGGAGATTGCAACGCAGGTATGGCGAGGCGAAGCGACGTCCTCCTTAGCATCATGTAGCTTGGCGCGGTCGAACGTTGTTTGTTGTAAGCATTTGGCCAAGCCATTCCTCTCGAGCCCTCGACGATGCTGGTCGCGAAACGGGCGGCGATGATCGACGACCCATTGATCAATGCGTCGCACAATTGCTTTCGACCCTCGGCTGATCGTGGATCACGCGGCGCGATGCCGATCTGGCCGAGCTCTTTTTGCGGCGGCTTTACCTTTTTTTCTTCGTCATTCATCGACTCGCGCGACCGGGGCCATGGTCTCGAAATGTGGACGTCCAACGCCGGTGAGTCGAAGCAACCGCGAACGGCCCCAATGGCTAGTCGTTGCCGCCAATCGGCTCACGTCAGCCATTACCGAAAAGAAGTTTTCTTGCGCACGCTACAAAACGCGTGGGGTTTCAAAAGAATGACATGTCGACCGGCTTCCACCTTGCGAAGCGACTCGTCGTCAGCTAATCCAGCGGCCTCACGAGCGAACAAGGGGACGGTGGACGAGCGTTACGTGATGTCCCACACCGATGGACCAAAGAAACTGATCCTCACCATCGAATTCGATGACGAGCTTGACGGGCGCTGGATTGGGACTATCGGGAAACTCGTTGGCGTGCACGTGTACGGCGAAACGCAAGATCAGGCGCATGTTCAAGCCGTTGCGATCGAAGTGCTCGCCAGCGAAATCTAGCATGGCGAAAAGAGACCCGAAAACGCATCTTACCCTGGAATTCGTCCGGCGCTTCGTCGAGCGAGGCCCGACGTGACAAGGCTTGCCATCATCTCCGACGTCCACGCCGACGTTCATGCCGTTCATGATGCGCTCGCGCGCATTGACCGGATGGGATGCGATCTCATCGTCTGTGCCGGCGACATCGTCGACTACGGCCTTTTCCCCGAGGAGACAATCGCCCTGCTTCGCGAACGCGGCGTCCCATGCATTCGAGGAAACCACGATCGCTGGGCTGTCGGGCGCGGGCGAGCCGACGCTCCGGAGGACACCGGTGTCCCGCTGCACGACGCCAGCGGTTTCGACCTCTCGTCCGGCGCCATCAAGTTTCTCGTTGGCCTGCCAACGCGGTGGGATGCGCTGCACGACGGCGTTCGCGTCGCCGCACGTCACGCCACGCCAAAGTCAGACATGGAGGGGATCGATCCGCGGCTCGCTACGGGGCTCGATGCTCGCCGCTGGCTCGCCGAAGCGGAGGCGGACGTCCTCGTCGTCGGCCACACGCACCTTGCATTCGCGTTGCAGGTAGCCGGGGGCGGTCTCATCGTCAATCCGGGGGCGCTGCTGCGCGATCCAGCGCATCACTCGGAGCCGGGCGCCATGCTCTTCGATCTCGACACCGGAAAATCGGTGCCCGCGCCGCCGCTCGAGGGCGGGACTTTCGGCGTGCTCGCGTTGCCGGCCAAGAAATTCACCGTGTACCGCGCTTCCGATGGAGTCGAGGTCGACATCTTGCGCTTCGACGCACCGGAAACCCGCCCTGAGCGCTGAAGCGGGCACGTGCTAGCTTCCCGCGATGTCGACCGACCGATCCCCCGACCACGGCGCGTTTCGTCTGGAGGAAGACGCCCAACTGTCGGTCGTCGAGCGCAACGTCATCGAGAGTCATGTTCTCGAGCCGCTCGCTCGAGGCACGGAGGACACCCGCCAGTGGCTCGACTGGGACCTTGCCTCGCTCGTGGAAGGATTCCATCACGAGCAAATTGACAATGGTTCGCTTTCGCCCGACGAGCGGACGAGTTGGGTGCGCCGGGTTATCGGTCAGGGGAAGGACCAGTACAATCCCCACTCTCCGTACTCCAAGCCGTACTGGCTACTTGATTCGGGTGTCCGCGTGGGGACGCTTGCTCTCGATCGCTCTGTGCTAGGCGGCCAATTGCTCGGCATTTCGAGCCTCTACGTTCGCCCTGCACGGCGGCGACGCGGGATCGCGAGCCGAGCGTTGCGTTGTACTCACCAAGCCGCAATCGCCGCGGGGCTTTCCGGTCTGCGAATTTCGACGAACTGGTCGTGGCAACCCGCGGTCCACTTCTACGCGCGGCAGGGATATTGGATCTTGCACTGGAAGGATTCGCTTCTGTTCACGTCGCGTCGGACGCTCCCACGGTACCGGGTCGAGTTTGCCGGCCGAGCAGCATGTTTCTCGATCGAGCGGGATGGCTCTTGGCGCACTATCCTCGAGGCCAAGAACGATGGCGAACGACTGGGCTGGACGGAGCCTCCCGAATACCACGCCATCCGGGAGTCCCTCCCGGATGCCTACTGGCACGCGCCCGGAACGTTTGCGATTCATTTGGCGCTGGCCGGGTGGCCGCTCATTCGCTCCCAAGAGTCATGGGAGGAACGCTACAAATGGATGGACGCCGGAATGCCCGAAGGGCTCGCCCACAAGATCACCGTGTTTGAAACGTTCGATCGCGAACAAGGCTATTTCGTTCGAACTCCGCGGATTCCGGGCCTCGAGTACGCGCCGCAGGACGGACGGTAGGCGGCTGAAGCCCCATTGGCTCCCGAAACGAGATGGAGGACATTTTGTCAGATTCACGAGACGACCGTGCCGGCGATGACGAGCTACCGTCCTATTTCGTATCCGTTTTTCCGACGGAACGGGGCACGACGATCTCGATCCCCCATTTGGACATCACCTTGGAAGGCGATTGGGCATGGATCGACGACGCGGAGACTGCGGCCAAGCAGGCCATAGCGGCGAAACTGGGCGTCGATCCGGCGAGGTTTCAGATCGTCACCGACTGCCCGATCGACATGGATCCCGAGATCTCGCCCGCGTTCCGCACGGAGCTGGAAAAGAGCGCTGCCGATCACGTCGCGTGTGCACACGACTGGCAGGCGGTCCAACCGTCGGAGGTCGAGGGTAGCGCGTTCCTCCGCCATTTCGGGGCGCGTCGCGGCACAGCCTCTCGTTGTCGTCACTGCAAATCTGTTCGTTTCGCTCCACCTGACGCGTGAATACCTTCGCTCCCGATACCTCGACACGTCCTGGAAGGACCGCCGGGTCACCCTGGGGTAGTTGGGAGCAGCGATGGACCTCCCGATGCCCTGGAATATGCGCAACTACGTGCCAACCTCGGCTCATGGACCGAACCCTGGAGATTGATGACGTTACCCATGCGAGCTTGCGCGAGATTGCCGAGCGCGATCAAGTCACCTTGGAGGAGACGCTCGTCAAGGTGGTCGACTGGGCACGGCGCGAGCGGTTTTTCCGAGATATGAAGGACACAGGCGACACGAAGGTAGGCGCGCCGGGTCCCGAGCGCCGCTGACCTCCCACGACCTCTACCGGGCCGCTCTCCGGGCTCCGCGGCGCGATTGACGGCATCTCCGCGTCGGCCGGTATATTGGCGGCCCACGGCCCGGAATTCCGAGAGCAACCCACCGCGGTGTCGCCTACATTGGGGAATTGTTTTTGGGGTGCGGTGCGTCATGATTGCACCGAAAGATGCACGTCCCGCCGGAGTACAATGGTCTTATCGGCATCGCCGTTTTTGGTGGCATTCTTTTCGTCTGGGGTCTCATCGCCTCGAAGGGCGAGAGGCGCGAGCACGCGTTGGCGGAGCGAGAGGCCGGAAGAGCGCTCTTGCAGAAGCGCGTGAGTGGTTCGGCCGCGCGGGCCGCTCGCCTTCGCCGGTGGCGAGCCGTACGCTAGGTCCCTTCCCTCTCACCGATAGTCCGATAGGTTCTGTCATGGCTCACCATAAGCGAGGACGGCCCAAGAACCGGCGCGCCGGTTGCCTGCTTTGTAAGCCTCACAAAGCGAACGGCGCGAAGGACAAGCGACCGATCGCCGACAAGCGTCGGCTTCAAGACTCTATCGCGGTGCTCGCCGAGAGACCTTGATCCCA
>DATHEQ010000450.1:0-20881 GCA_035318505.1 Polyangiaceae bacterium
CTTCGATGACCTCGGCGAAAAGCTCTTCGTAGTGGACTTCGAATTTGCCGAGCCGGAGGGAGCCGGAAAGCTCTCCTTGCTCGAACGTGTCTCCGTGCTGGAACGAGATTTCTTGCGTCGTCATCACGCTGCTCCCGTCGAATTGGCCGTGAGTTATCGAGGTTCGCAGCAAAATGGCCGCCACACAAGAAGCCGCGCGAAAACCGTTCGCGACTGCCGTTCATTCGTGCTTAAGTCTGCGCGAACGTACGAGCATGTGAGAAAGAGGCGATGCTAGGAGCGCTGGGCAGGAAGTGGTCACTCGATTTCGCGAGTCTCTTGGTGGCGCTGGTCGCGGCGGGGGGATGCAATACGCGACACGAATCGCCAGCGACGGCGGCGAGTGCTCATTCCGTTGCCGTGCCGAGCACGGCCGCACCCACGAGCGCCGGCGCGCAAAACGCCGATCCCAGCGCGAGCGCGGCGGCCCGTGCCGAACCGTCGCCGGCGCTCGTCGCCAAAGCCAAAGAGCTGACGCACAAATTCATCGTGCTCGACGGGCACGTCGACGTACCGTGGCGTCTCGACGAGTCGCGCGATCCCGACGGAAGCATCAGCGAAGACGTTTCGCACCGCACCCCGAAGGGTGACTTCGATTGGGAGCGCGCGCGCGAAGGCGGGCTCTCGGCTCCCTTCATGAGCATCTACGTCCCCTCCAAATACGAGGACGCGGGCGCCAAAAAAATCGCCGATCGCCTCATCGACATGGTCGTGGGCTTTTCCCAGAAGTGGCCGGACAAGTTCGCGCTGGCGAAAAATCCGAGCGAGGTGCGCGCCAACTTCGCCGCCGGCAAAGTGAGCCTGGCGATGGGCATGGAGAACGGCTCGCCCATCGAGCACGATCTCGCCAATATTCGCCACTTCTACGAGCGCGGCATTCGCTACATCACGCTCGCCCATTCCAAGGACAACCACATCAGCGACTCGTCCTACGACGACAAGCACACGCACAAAGGACTCAGCGATTTCGGCAAACAAGTCGTCGCCGAGATGAACCGACTCGGCATCATGGTCGACGTCGCTCACGTCTCCGACGATACGTTTTGGCAGGTGATGGACGTTTCCAAGGTTCCCGTCATCGCCTCGCATTCCTCTTGCCGCTACTTCACCCCAGGGTTTCAGCGCAACGTGAGCGACGAGATGATCCAAGCTCTCGCCAAGAAGAAGGGGGTCATTCAGATCAACTTCGGTTCCGGCTTCATCGACGAGCAGGCGCAAAAACAGCAAGACATCATGCGCAAAGAGGTCGAGGCCATCTTGAAGAGCAAGGGCCTCGAGTTCGGCGATCCCAAGGCCAAACCCTTTCTCGCCGAGTTTCGTGCCAGCCATCCACGCAAGTTCGCCACCGTCGAGCAGGTCGCCGACCACATTGACCACGTGAAAAAGCTGGTCGGCATCGACCACGTCGGGCTGGGATCCGACTTCGATGGGGTGGGCGATTCACTACCCGCCGGGCTGAAGGACGTCTCGCAGTACCCGAACCTCATCCGCGTGCTGCTCGAGCGCGGCTACAGCGAGCAAGAAATCGAGAAAGTCTGCTCGGGTAACGTGCTGCGCGTGTGGCAGGCAGTCGAGGACTACGCGCGCACGGCGACGCATTAGACCGCCGGGCTGGCCGGCGCGACGGTCACTGGTACGCCGCTCAGGCTCGCCGTTCCCGACACGGCATCGATCAATCGATCGTCGGTGAGATCGTTGACGCTCGCTCCCGCGTGCGCTCGCGCGACTTCCAAAGCGACGCCGTGACGCGCGTGACCCCAACCGTGTGGCAAGCTGACCACGCCGCGCGCAATGTCGGTGGAGACCGAAACAGGTACCGTGACTTCACCGACGCGCGATCGCACGAGGACGCGATCGCCTTGTGTCACGCCGCGCACCTCCGCGTCGGCGGGATGCATGATCAAAGTGCACCCCTCGGGACCTTTCACCAGCCGCAGCGTGTTGTGCATCCAGGAGTTGTTGCTGCGCAAGTTACGACGCCCGATGAGCAAGAGCTCACCGTCGGCGGTCACGTTCTCTGCGAGCGCCGTTTCCAGGCGTCGTACGTCGGCCACGATGAGCGTCGGGGCGAGCACGACTTTGCCGTCGCCAGTCTCGATCACATCCTGCAACCGGGGCAAGAGTGGACCGAGATCGATACCGTGCGGCCGCGCCTCGAGCTCGGCCAGCGACAGTCCGCTGCCGAGAAGCCCTTTTCCGTGAGGCCCGAAGCGCAGCAGGAGATCGAGCACCCGCTTCGGCCCGAGCCGCTTGAGCGTCTTCAGCGCCAGTACCACCTTGCGATCGCGACGCCCTCCGCCCTTGTCGTGCAATCCGAGCGCGAGCGCGATGAGCACTTCCCAGTCGTGGCGCACGCCGGGCGGCGGCGCCGTGACCGCCTTGACGTAACGAGCCACGTTTTTCACGGCGAGCGCGTAAAATGCGAGATCGTAGTGATCGCGCTCGAGCCCGAAGCTCGTGGGCAAAATGAGGTTGGCGTGGCGGGTCGTCTCGTTGCGATAGAGATCGATCGACACCATGAAGTCGAGCTTGGAAAGGGCCTGCTCGAGGCGAGCGCCGTTCGGTGTCGATAAAACCGGATTGCCCGCGAACGTGACAAGCGCTCGGATCTGCCCGTTTCCGGGCGTATCCATTTCTTCGGCCATGGCGGCGGCCGGGAGCTCACCGCCGAACTCGGGCAACCCCCGCACCCGGCTTTTCCATACGCCGAAGTGGCCGCGCTCACCGAGTCGGCTCGCGACCTTGACGAGATCTGCCGCCGGCGTGGTGAACATCACGCCGCCGGCGCGATCGAAGTTGCCGGTCACGATGTTGAGCACGTTGACGAGCCACGCTGAAAGCGTGCCGAACTCCTGCGTGCAGACACCGACCCGGCCGTAGCAAACCGCGCTCGGTGACGTCGCGAACTCGCGCGCCAGGCCGCGCATGACGTCAGCTTCGATACCGGTGCGCGCCGCCACCCGCTCCGGCGAAAAGCGCGCCGCCAGCTCGCGCACCTCATCGAGGCCGCGCAGGTACGGTCCGAGCGTCGTCAATCGCGTGAGCTTCTCGGCAAAGATCGTGTAAAGGAGCGCGAAGAGGAGGAACGCATCGCCGCCCGGGCGAATGAACAAGTGCCGATCGGCGACCTTGGCGGTCTCCGTGAAGCGCGGATCGACGACCACCAGCTTGCCACCGCGCTCGCGCAGAGCCCTCAAGCGGGCCGCGACGTCGGGCGCGGTCATGATGCTGCCGTTGGACACGATGGGATTGGCCCCCACCACGAGAAAGAACGACGTTCGATCGATATCGGGGATCGGCAGAAGCAGCTGATGGCCGAACATTTCCAGCGAAGCGAGCATCTGGGGGAGCTGATCGACCGACGTGGCCGAGAACCGCGCATGCGTCCCGAGCGCCTTGGCGAAGAGCGGTATCGTCAGGAGCGCCGTGTAGCTGTGGACGGTGGGATTGCCGAGGTATAAGGAGAGCGCGTGCCGGCCATGGCGCGCCTGCACCTCGGCGAGACGATCGCTCGCTTCGTCGAGCGCAGCTTCCCAGCTGACCTCGGTCCATGTTTCACCCGCGCGGCGAAGGGGATGCCGAATGCGATCGGGGTCGGTCTGCACGTCTTTCAGCCCCACGACTTTGGGACAGACGTGACCTCGGCTGAACGGATCGTCGGCATCGCCGCGAATGGAGAGGATCTGGTCCGCCTCGGTCTCGACGACGACGCCGCAAACGGCTTCGCACAGCATACAAGTGTGAAGATGGGAGGCTGACATGCGCTCGGCATACTGCGCTCCGCCCACGGTGGGAGCAAGACAGGCGAGCAAGACGGTGTCGTCGGGTGAGGCCGACGAAGCCCCACCCGATCGACGATCACGTCACGGCGTAACGCTCAGGTGCCCGCGTCGGAGCAGGTTCCGTTGGGAAGCTCATCGGTTCCCGCTTGGTGCGCCAAGCAGGCGTTGCCATAGAACTTGCCATCGCATCCGCACACGCCGGGGCCACCTTCGACGCAGGCGGTGGGGCGCGGCGTGCAGATACCGGTGAGATCGCCGATACCACACGCCTCTTTGTCGTCGTAATCGCAGAAGCTCACTTCGGGATCGGCGCAGCGCAGGCTTGCGAATCCTCCACAAGCCGCGCCGCTCGCATCGGCGCCGGTGTCACCCGCGCTGCCTCCGGTGCCCGCCGTACCTCCGGTGCCCGCCGTACCTCCGGTGCCACCCGTTCCGCCCGTGCCGCCCGCTGCACCGGTGCCGGCCGCCGTGCAGCTGTTAGCGGCGTCGCCGCAACTGTCCGAGCCACAGCCGAGCGGTGCAAGGGCCGCACACCCAACGGCGATCCAAAGCGCACATCGACCGTGCAACAGTGATCTTCTCTCATGCTTTTTCATGCGTACCCCTTTTGTCCCGTCGTAAAGCACGGATCGCGCCAAGGTACGCCATCCCCACCACCCACACGAAATTTCAGGAAGAACTCGGTGGCAGTGTGGAGGCCAGCGCTCGACGCCATCGGACGTGCGTGTCGCACTGTGCTTCGCACCCGTACGCACGGGGACACGGTCGGCAAAAGTCTTCGCACCGCGTCATGCGGGACCGACTTTGGACCTTTCAAATTGACCTGATTGGACCATCTTGGCATGGTACAAATCGCGGCGTTGGGCCTTTTTAGGTTGATATTGGTCCCGTAGCATTAGTCCAATCGAGGTGCCGAAGATGGAGCGAAGCATGGGCATCGTCCTCAACAAGGAGGACGGCGATCCTCTTTACAAACAGCTGTTCGATCAAATCGTGCGGCGCATTCTCTCCAGCGCTTTTCCGCCGGGCTTTCGATTGCCACCGACGCGCGAGCTCGCGGCCGAGCTGTCGACGAATCGCAACACCGTCGTGCGCGCCTATACCGATCTCGAGAATGCCGGGTTCGTGAAATCGGCGGTAGGGCGCGGCACTTTCGTGGCGCTGCAGTCGCTGACGCCCGTTCCGATGCCGCGTCCCATCGAGGGGGGGCTCCCCTGGGCGTCGCTCGTCTCGGGCTCGAGCAAGCTCGAGTCGCTGCGAAGGGCGCGCCGCTTCCAAGCGGTGGCCGCGGGGCGCGACGTCGTGAATCTGACGCGTATGCAGCCTTCAGCGGATTTGATTCCCGACAAGCTCCTGCGGCACTGCTTCGAACATGTGCTTCGCCAAAAGGGGGCCGACGCGCTCGGCTACGCGCCCGCCGAAGGGCTGCCCAGGTTGCGCGAGCTCATCGTCGAAGATCTGGCCCGGCAGGGCGTTCCCGCGCGCGCCGACGATGTCGTCATCACGAGCGGCAGCCAGCAAGCGCTCGATCTCATTGCTCGGTCGCTCATCGATCCCGGGGACAACTTTCTCGTCGACGCTGCCACGTACTCCGGCGCCATCGACGCGTTCTCCCTCACCAACGCGCGCTTGGTGCCAGTGCCGTCCGACGCCGAGGGACCGGACATGGGAAGTCTCGAGCGGCTCACGCGCGGAGGCGCCAAAGGGCTCTACCTCATGCCCAATTGCAATAACCCCACCGGGGCCGAGATCTCGACCGAGCGTCGGCGAAGCTTAGTCGACTGGTCCGAGCGCGCCGGTGTGCCGCTCATCGAAGACGACTACGGCTCCGATCTGTGGCTCGGAGAAGACCCGCCGCCTCCCGCCCTGCGCTCGCTGAGCGGCGACGTGCTCTACGTCTCGACGTTCAGCAAGAAGCTCGTGCCGGCGTTGCGCGTTGGATTCGTGGTCTGCCCTCCCGCGCTGCGGCCCACCCTCGTGTACGTCAAAAAGGCGCTCGACCTCGGATCGTCGCTCGTTTTGCAGCATGTCCTCGCCGAGTTTTTGGAGCGCGGGTACATGCGTGCCCATCTCGGTCGCACCCTTCCCGAGTACCGCGTGCGGCGCGACGCGCTCGAGGAGTCGCTGGCCAAGCATCTTCCGCCAGGAATGACGTGGCGGCGCCCCGAGCGGGGGCTCGTCCTGTGGCTGCCGTTACCGGAAGACCTCGATTCAGAAGCCGTCTTCGAAGAGGCGCAGCGGCGGGGCGTGCTCGTCGGGCCGAGCGCGCTCTACGAAGTCGAAGTGCGTCGCGAGCGCGGTTTGCGTCTCGCATTTTGCGCCGAAGAGCCGGCGCGCCTTTCGCTGGGCGGAAAGCGTCTCGGTGAGGCGCTCCGTGCTCTCGTCAAGCAGCCGCGGCGCGCCAAGGCGGCCGGCGCCGAGCTGCAAACCGTTTGAAGGAGCTCATCATGCAAAAATCGACATTCGCCACCAAAGTGGGACTCGCCGCTATGCTCAAAGGGGGCGTCATCATGGATGTCGTCAATGCCGAGCAGGCCAAGATTGCTGAAGACGCCGGCGCCGCGGCGGTGATGGCGCTGGAAAGGGTGCCCGCCCAGATCCGCAAAGAAGGGGGCGTCGCGCGCGCCAGCGACCCCGCGATGATCCAGGCCATTCAAAAGACCGTCGACATTCCGGTCATGGCCAAGTGCAGGATCGGGCACTTCATCGAAGCACGCATTCTCGAAGCCCTCGAGGTCGACTTCATCGACGAGAGCGAAGTCTTGACGCCTGCCGACGAGCAGTTCCACATCGACAAGCGCGATTTCGACGTCCCCTTCGTGTGTGGGTGCCGCGATCTCGGCGAAGCGTTGCGACGCATCGCCGAAGGCGCGGCCATGATCCGCACCAAAGGGGAAGCCGGCACGGGAGACATCGTCGAAGCGGTCAAGCATTTGCGCGCCGTGCGAGCTCAGATCCGCAGACTCGGTGCGCTCTCCCCCGACGAGCTCTCTGCCGAAGCAAAGCAGCTGGGGGCGCCGCTCGATCTCGTGACGCAAGTGGCGCGCGAAGGGCACATGCCGGTGCCCGCCTTTGCCGCGGGAGGGATCGCCACGCCGGCCGATGCCGCGCTGTGCATGGCGCTCGGCGCGGAAGCGGTGTTCGTGGGGAGCGGGATTTTCATGACCGACGATGCGCCGCGCCGTGCTCGCGCGATCGTCGCCGCGACGACCTATTGGCAAGACGGCAAGAAACTGGCGGAGATCAGCACCGGGCTCGGGGCCCCCATGCGCGGCGTTTCCGCGCGCGGGATCGCCGAGGCTGAGCGGTTTGCGCCCCGCGGGTGGTAATTCGCCGTGACGAAGTGCATCGCTGTGCTCGCCTTGCAAGGGGGGTTCGCGGCGCACGCGCGGCGCGTCGAAGAGCTCGGGCATGCCGCGCTCGAGGCGCGCACGGCGCGGGACGTCGAACGAGCCGACGGCTTGGTTTTGCCGGGGGGGGAGAGCAGCGCGCAGCTCCTTTTGATCGAGCGGTTTGGCCTCGAGTCGGCGATCTGCGCGTTCGCGCGCGCCGGACAGCCGGTGCTCGCGACGTGCGCCGGATTGATTCTCCTCGCGGCCGAAGTGACTTCGCCGCGGCAACGGAGCTTCGGGCTCATCGACGTCGATGTGGCGCGCAACGCATATGGCCGGCAGCGCGACAGCTTCGAAGCAACATCTGACGGCAGCGACGATCTCCCTCTCGTCTTCATCCGGGCGCCGCGCATCCTGCGCGTGGGAACGGCCGTCGACGTGCTCGCCACGTTGAGCGGCGAACCGATTCTCGTGCGACAGGGCAACGTGACGGCAGCCACGTTTCACCCCGAGCTGACGGGAGATCCGCGTGTCCACCGCGCCGTGTTCGGCGATGGAGAAGGGGCATCGGCTCAGCCGATGGCCTAGTAACCGGCCTCATCGCGAGCGGACGTCGCTCCGTAGACCGTTCTATGCGATGCTGCAGCGCGTCCAGCATGTCGCTCGAGCATTTCGACGTTCTCGTCATCGGCGCAGGCATCTCCGGCATCGGAGCCGGCTACCACTTACAGGCCGAATCCCCTCGTCGCACGTACGCGATCCTGGAAGGCAGAGAGAACCTCGGGGGCACGTGGGATCTCTTCCGCTATCCGGGCGTTCGTTCCGATTCCGACATGTACACGCTCGGGTATTCCTTTCGCCCTTGGACGAGCCCCAAGGCCATCGCGGACGGTCCCGCGATTTTGAAATACCTGCGCGAGACGGCGGAAGCCTACGGAATCGACCGACACATTCGCTTTGCTCATCGCGTGGAGGGCGCGTCGTGGTCTTCGCGCGACGCGCGCTGGACGGTGGTCGCCCGGCGCGGCGCGGAGCGCGAAGAGGTTCGTTTCACTTGCAGCTTCCTCTTCGTTTGCGCGGGGTACTACGATTACGAAGGGGGCTACACGCCGCGATTCGAAGGGACGGAGCGGTTCCAGGGGCGCATCGCTCATCCGCAGAAGTGGACGAGCGACATCGCCTACGAAGGCAAGCGCGTCGTCGTGATCGGCAGCGGCGCCACGGCGGTGACGCTCGTGCCGGAGCTCGCCAAGACGGCCGCCCATGTGACGATGCTTCAACGCTCTCCCACGTACATCGTGTCGCGCCCGACGGAAGACGCCATCGCGAACTGGCTGCGCGCGCGTCTGCCCGAGAAAATCGCGTACGGCATCAGTCGCTGGAAGAACGTGCTTTTAGGGATGACGTTTTACAACATGTCCCGGCGCGCGCCGGGCTACATGCGAAAGCTCATCACCGCCGAAATCCGACGGCAGCTCGGGCCGAGCTACGACGTCGACAAGCATTTTTCTCCTCGCTATAACCCTTGGGACCAGCGCGTCTGCCTCGTGCCCGACGGCGATCTCTTCGAGGCGATTCGAAGCGGGCGTGCCTCGATCGTCACCGACCACATCGAGACGTTCACCGAGCGCGGCATCCGGCTTCGTTCGGGTGAGGAGCTCGAGGCCGATCTCGTCGTCACCGCGACGGGGCTCGTGCTGAAGGTGCTGGGCGGCGTCGACCTCATGGTGGACGGCGCGGCCGTCGACCTCTCGAAAACCATCAGTTACAAGGGAATGATGTACACCGACGTCCCCAACTTGGCGTCGTGTATCGGCTATACGAATGCGTCGTGGACGCTGAAGTGCGATCTCACGTGCGCGTACGTGTGCCGCCTCTTGAACCATATGGCGAAGAGGGGCTATCGACGCTGCACGCCGAAAGTCAACGATCCGAGCATCACACCCGAACCATGGATCGATTTTTCGTCCACCTACGTTCAGCGATCGATCGACAAATTTCCGAAGCAAGGTTCGCGGGCCCCGTGGCGTCTTTACCAAAATTATGCGCTCGACACCCTGAGCCTCGGGTTTGCGCCGGTCGAAGACGGCTCGATGGAGTTTTCCGCGTAGCGCGCCAGAAACCGAGGTCGACCCGCGGCACGTCCGTACGTTGTGCTCGGCGAACGTCGCGCGAGAAATTCCAAAAGTGAATGGTGTATTCACTAAAGCGCGCGGCGCACGAGAAGCCCCGGTCCGGTTACGGGGGGACGGCGGCCGCGCGGGCCGAGCCTGTGGGTCACGCGAGGCCCGCCACCCCGAGGCTCAGCAGAGCCGCCCGATCGCGGGAATCCAGCTACCTTTCTACGGCGCGAAAGTTGAGCCGGTTCATTCGACGGGAGCGTCTGCCTCTTACTTCGAACGACACGACGCTTCCTCCTACGATCGACAGGATCCATGAAACGACTGCTCATCATCGCCGCCGCGCTCACGGTGTCGGCGCGTGCGGCCGCGCAGGCCGAGCCCACCTACGCCCATCGGAGCTTTTTGCTCCCCACCGGAGGCTTCCAGATCTCCGGCGATCCCGCACGCAACGAGCTCGTACGCGTCAATGCGTCCGAAGGGGATACTTTCGGCAAGCCAGTGGGGATCGCGCCTCATTTCTATTGGGGCGTCTCGCGCGAAGTCACGTTGGGTATCACGCACGAGTGGGGCATCTGTTTGGGCTGCGAACGGATCTACAACGACACAGGTTTCGCTCTCCTGTGGGGGCTCCTTTCGTCGCCGCAATTCGAGCTCGACTTGCATATGCGCGCCGTCGCATCGAGCATCGACCCGTTTCGGATGGCGATAGGGGGAGGCGTCATCGGACGATACGATTTCTCGCCCTCGGTAAGCTTGGTGTTCGATCCCAGCCTGATGATCGGCGTCACCCACAAAGGCGCCACCTTGAGTCTGCCGGGGTGGTTCTTTTTCCAACCGAGCCCCGCGGTCTCCCCCTTCGTGGGCACGGGGCTCTACGGCGACGTCGAAGGCTTCTTTGGCCATTTCGCCATTCCTGTCGAAGGGGGCGTCATGTTCACCGTCTCTGCCCAGGTCGATCTCGGCGCGATCCTGCGCGTTTACAACCTCCTCGGGCACGGCGGCAGCTTCGATGGTCGTGAGCTCGGAATGCTTGCTCGGTTTCGTTTTTGAGCGCAGGCGACCCTCGGGGCTGCGAACCCCTCGGGGCCGAAGCAGGTCGGGTAGCCCTTCGTGGCGGCGGATCGGGTTTTTTTTGAACCAAAGGATGGGCCCCCTGCGACTTATCTCTTCCGATGCTCCTGTCCGCAGGGCTCCGGCGGGTACGGCGGGTCCTCGCCACCGCGGCCGGCCTAGCCCTTGCTTCAATCGGATGCACAACGTACGACGATGTCGTCCTTGGGGAGCCAAGCGACGCTACATCTGGCGGTGTGCCCGATGCCGACGCAACGCGCGATGGGTGCAACCTCTCCGGGGCTGGCTGCGACGACACCACGCTGCGCCCCGATCGATCGCCGGGCGATGTAGCGCGAAGTGACTCGGGCGACGTTCGTGACGTCGCCTCCGATCAGGGCGATGAGCGCCGCCCCTCGGACGTCGCGACGGACAGCGCAGACCAGCGTTCCCCCACGGATGTGCCGATTGCCGACGTGAGCGACGATGCCGAAACCGACGATTCGGACGTCGTCGCCGATGCGGTGAGCACTGCCGACGTGAGCGACGGCAAGGGTGGTCCGGGCGACGCGAGCGATGCAGAATCGGGCACGCCCGGGCGGGACTCCCCAGCCGTCGATGTGAACGACGTCGCGCAACCGCCCACATTTTACCGCGCGATCAACGTCGGAGCGTCAGACGCGACGGCATTGACGATCGACGGCCAAAGTTGGGAGGCTGGTTTGACGGCCGCCAACGTCACCTACTCGGGGGGCACCGACGCGGCCGGCAGCGGTGGATTTGCGCGCGTCACCAACATCCCGCTCATTCCGTCGACCGACGCGAATCGCACCAACATGATCCAATCGTTTGCTTGGGGGCGGCCAATTGCGTTCAGCATGTCCAACGTGCCAACCGCTCGCTACCTCGTTTACATGTACACGTGGGAGGACAACGGAGCTCAAACGTTCGATGTCCTGCTGCAAGGGCAAGTCGTGCTCGCCAACTACAACAGTGGAGCGAACGGGCATTGGGAAAGGCTAGGCCCCTGGGCTGTCGACATCAGTGCCGGATCGATCGCAATCACGACGCGACCCACGACCGGAGCTGCGTTTGCGAACTTGTGCGGCGTCGAAATATGGCGCCAGTAGCTCCCTCGCTTCCCGCCCCCTCGGCGCCGGGTCGTGAGCCGTTTCGACCACCCCCTGCGACTACAGGTTCCTGGGCACGCTCGGCCCGTTTCGTCCCGGCCGTGGTTCTTGGCGGGTAAGGGCGCCCTCCTCGGCCGGGCAGCAGGACGATTCCGGCCGGAAACCTGAGCCTTCGCCTGGCGCACCCACGTCTAGACAAGGTCGAGAAATGCCGTGCCCATCGCCGCGATGGGGGCATTTTCCGCGAGAAATCCCATTGCGACCTGCACAGCACAACGCGAGGCGGAGATTTGCATTCGCTCCCTCCATCGGCGTGCTCAGTTTCGCGCTCGCTTGCAGCGACAGCACCGAGGGTGTCGCCGGTAGAGACAACGTCGATGGCACGTCGCGCGGTGACGCGAACGGCAGCGATCTCGGAAGCGATCCTCGACGCGACGTGTCCAACGACAACTCCAGCGGCATGCCCGACGCGTCCGCGACCGGCGGTACCGGGGGGCGTGGCGGTACCGCCGGCAGTAGCGGCGCGAACACGGGCGGCGCGAACGCGGGCGGCGCGAACACCGGCGGAAGCGGAGCGGCGACCGATGGCGGAGCCGGGATGGCAGGGCGCGCCGGAAACGGCGGAGCTAGCGGTGCGGGACCCGGAGGAAGCGCGGGCACTGCCGGTAGCGGCGGAAGTGCCGGCAAAGGGGGAAGCGCAGGCGGCGGGGCGGGACGGGACGCCGGATCCATGTCCGACAGCGGCGCGATCAGAGACGTCGCGATCGGCGGCGACGGTGGGACCTTCAATCAATGTCGGTTTCACTTCGGGACCATCGACGCGAACGCTCGGGGCAACGCCGCCTTCGTTCAGCAGCTCGATTTGTTCACGCCGGGGTGGGTGGGACAGGCGGACAGTTTCGATATGGGCTATGCGTGCGACGAGATGAAGGGAGAGTTCTCCGGCGCGACGTTGGCGGTGGTCTCGTACATCATTGCCTTCTCGGCGCGCCGCGATCAGGGCCTGCAAGACTGCAACGTCAACGATCAGACGAACCTCTGTCATTACGGCGCCACGTATCTCCGCAATCGCCTGGAAAATCGCATCATCCCGCAGTACGCCATGTACGCTCGCGGCTTCGCCGCTTCTTGCGGCACCACGCGGCCCATCATCTGGTTGATGGAGCCCGACTATTACCAATACCACGCGGGGGGCGACGCCAATGCGCTCACGCCTCAAGAGGCCGGGCAGATCATGGGACGGCTCGTGGCCACCGTTCGCCAATACCTGCCGAACGCCGTCTTCTCGCTCGACATCTCCCCGTGGATTCCCAACGAAGGCACCGATTGGTATTCGAACTTCAATTTGGCCGACTTCTCCTTCATCAACACCTCTGGCGGCGGAACCGACGCCAACAACGTGCGTATTCGCGCCAAGAACACCATGACTTGGGCGGGGGTTCATCGCGTGACCGGTAAGCCTATCCTCGCCGACACCGGCTACGGCGCGGCGGGTTCTCCAACCGGTTACGATCCCGTTTGGGACGTCGTTGCCAACATCAACGCGCGCATTGCCGATGGCGTCGTCGGCGTCACGCAATACAGCCCGGGGGCAACCTGGCCCACGACCTTGAGCCAAAATCGAGCCCAGATCGGAAAAGTCGCGTGTTTTTGATCCATTCGCGTCGCACGCCGGGCCTCGGCCTTCTCGCCTTCTTGGCAGGGTGCAGCACCGCTACACCCCCCACTGCCCTCTCGCCGCGAGCCGCGCACAATCTGCTCAGCAACGCGACTTTCGAAGGGGGAAAGAGCCTGCCCTGGACCGCGTCCTTCACCGCACCCGCCGCCGGCCAAGCAAAGGTCAAAGACGGCGAATTCTGCATGGAGGTGACCGACAAGGGTTCGGCCAACTGGGACGCTCAATTTCGGCATCGCGAGATCACCATCCGCAAAGGGCATCACTACTTCTTACGATTTCGCGCGCGATCCAGTCAGCCGACCAGCATCAGGCCCAAGGTGGGAATGTCCGGGCCGCCCTATCGCGAATACTTCTGGCAAGAGATCGATCTCACGACGTCGGCGCGGCTCTTCGAATACGAGTTCACGATGGAGCACGACGACGATCCTACCGCCGAGCTCGCATTTCACGTCGGCGGCGATCTGGCGCGCAATGTAACACCGCCCTATACGCTGTGCGTCGATGACCTCGAGCTCGACGATCCGCAGTTCATGGCCACACCGCCCGCGAAGACGGCTCCCATCGCGGCGGTGCGCGTCAACCAGGTTGGCTATTTTCCGTCGCTCCCCAAGATCGCATCGATAAAACGAGAAGGATCCCCGACGGGGTGGGAGCTCCGCGACGGCGCGGGAGCCGTGGCGCAGTCCGGAACGACGACGGCTTTCGGCAAAGACGCGGCGTCGGGCGAAAGCATCCACCTTGCCGACTTCTCGAGCTATACGAAACCGGGGCGCGGCTACACGCTCAAAGTCGGCGCCGAATCGAGCCATCCTTTCGACATCGCCGACAACCTGTACGCATCGCTCAAGTACCAGGCGCTCGCTTATTTCTATCACAATCGCAGCGGCGTCGAGATCGTGCTGCCCCATGCCAAAGAGAAGGCGTGGACGCGACCGGCGGGACATCTGACGGACAAGCACGTTTCGTACGAGCCACCCACCGGAAGCAGCTACGCGCTCGATGTGTCCGGCGGCTGGTACGACGCGGGCGACCACGGCAAATACGTCGTCAACGGGGGCATCTCGGTATGGACGCTGTTCAATCAGTACGAACGCGCCCAACACCTCGGCTCCTCGGTCCGCGATTTTGCCGATGGAACCATGAGTATCCCGGAGAGCCACAATGGCGCGCCCGATCTGCTCGACGAGGCGCGCTGGGAGCTCGAGTTTCTTTTGAAGATGCAAGTGCCAGAGGGCCAACCCTTGGCGGGCATGGCGCATCACAAAGTCCACGACAAGGAATGGACGGGGCTCCCCACGCGACCCGATGAAGACCGGATCGCGCGCACGTTACGCGCGCCGAGCACCGCTGCGACGCTGAATCTCGCAGCGACCGCCGCGCAGGGGGCTCGTCTTTTCAAAACCGTCGACGCCGCGTTCGCCCGCACCTGTCTCCTCGCGGCCGAGAAGGCCTGGAATGCGGCGAAGGCGCATCCAGAGGTGCTCGCGCCGGCGAGCGATGCCAAGGGCGGTGGGCCCTATGACGACAAGCGCGTCGACGACGAGTTCTACTGGGCGGCAGCAGAGCTGTTCGTCACCACGAGTGACGCGGTTTATCGAGACTTCATCAGCCGATCTCCCCACTACCTTCGCGTGCCCGCCACGCTGGGCGACGGCCAAGACACGGGGCTCGCAGGCGCGATGAGCTGGCAGAGCACGCAAGCCTTGGGTTCGATTTCGCTGGCCGTCGTGCCGAACGGCCTTCCACCCGCCGAAGTGGAAACCGCTCGCAAGAACGTGCGGGCAACGGCGGACGCCTTTCTCCAAATCATGAACGGGCAAGGGCATCGCGTTCCCTTCTCGGCGGGACCGAAGGGGGAATACCCCTGGGGCTCGAATTCATTCGTTCTCAATAATGCGATTGTGCTGGCGCTCGCCCACGACTTCACCAAGGACCCCCGCTATCTGAACGGCGTGGTCCAGGCGATGGACTACATCTTGGGCCGCAATCCCATGGATCAATCGTACGTCACGGGGTTCGGCAGTCGTCCGCTGCAAAATCCGCATCATCGCTTCTGGTCCTATCAACTCAATCATGCCTATCCGAAGCCCCCGCCCGGTGCCGTGTCGGGCGGACCCAATTCAGGATTGCAGGATCCGCTCGCTCACGGCGCGGGTCTGTCGGGTTGCGCGCCGCAGAAATGTTTCATTGACAACATCGAAGCGTGGTCCGTCAACGAAATAACCATCAACTGGAACGCGCCCCTCGCGTGGGTGGCGGCCTATCTCGACGAAAAAGGGCGACGCCCAGGAAGCAAGGAGAAATAACCAATGAATATCCTCGGACGTAAAGCCCGGATCGTGGCGGCGTGCAGCGCGTCTCTTTTGGCAGCGTGCGCTGCTTCGGAAGTGCAAACGAGAGAAGAAGATGCCGGAAAGACCGGCGGATCGGGCGGTGCAGGAACGGGAACGAGCACCGGCACCGGCACCGGCACGACAGGCACGGGAACCGGAACAGGGACGGGCACGGGAACCGGGACCGGCGGCGCCACCACCGGAACGGGAACGGGAACCGCGACGGGAACCGGAACCGGAACGGGAACGGGAACGGGCGGCGCGGGAACGGGAACCGCAACGGGAACGGGAACCGCGACGGGAACCGGAACGGGAACGGGCGGCACGACGGGAACCGGAGGTTCGGGCGGAACCGGCGGCGGAGTAGGAGGAACGGGCGGCGCCAGCGGAGCTCCCGGCTGCCCCACTCCGGCGGCCAAGGGCGGCGCCACCGCGTTGATCGACGACTTCGAAGACAAAAATCCGCAGATCCTCGTCGCCGACAATCGCGACGGCTATTGGTTCATCGACTACGCAGCCGGCGGCACGCTCACACCGCCGAAGGGCATGTTCGCCACCGAAGCCGGTGGTCCACCGGGATCCACCAGCGCCGTCCACGTCAGCGGGACTGTCGTCGGCTACGGCGGCAGCTTCGGCCTGAAATTCACGAGTGGCACCATTCCCTGCGCGTACGACATTTCCGCCTTTACCGGTGTCACTTTCTGGGCAAAGAGCACCGGTGGTCCCGTCACCTTGTCGCTCAATCTGACGTCCACGACGCCCGCTGCTCAGGGAGGCGACGGTACCTGCAGTGGAACCGCTGCCATGCAGTGTTACGACGACTATACGAAAGACATCACGGCGAGCTTGGGCACCGATTGGAAACAGGTGACGGTCAATTTCAACGCCACCGATCTTCGTCAAGCCGGGTGGGGTGCCCCAGTCACGCTCGATCTGAAAAAAGCGTTCGGCATTCAAATCAAGTTTGCTCCTCCTTCGCCTGACGCCGGACTCAACGTCGACTTCTGGCTCGACAACATCGCGTTTACCGGCGCCGGCGGTGGCGGTGGCGGCGTACCGGACGCCGGCACCAGCGTGCCCGATGTGGGCACGAGCACGCCTGACGCGCGCGAGGCCGGACCTGCCGACGTGAGCGGCGGGCAGTAGTCGGCTCGCATTCGATGACGCGCGATGAAAACAGTTCGCGCCGGACGGCTCCCTCGCATAGCGTAGTTCGTCGATTTGCGTGAGCCGTGCCTCAGCGCACCGCCGTCCATACGGCATTCTGCAAAAGTGTAGAGGAGAAGACTGCTCGATGCGGATCTCATGGTCGCTGTCACTGGTCGGTTTGCTGTGGACTGGCGTCGTTCGGGCCCAAACGATGGACGGCTCCACCACGCCGACCCTCGTCGACCCGTCGGCGTCTCCCGTCGTCGTGAGCGGCCCGGCCGCGGCCACGTCGGATGAGTGGAAGTTCGACTTCCACGGGTTCTTTCGCGCTCCCATGCGGATAGGAATGGCCAAACGCGAAAGCGCCGGCACCGGTCAGAGCAGCATCCTCTTTCACAACCCCCGCGTTCCCGACGATCAGTACCTGAGCTGGCTTTTTACCCGCAACCAGGAACGCGACTGGGCGGAGATGTTCTTTTCCTACGGGAACTCGCGCATCATCGGAACCGCTTCGGTTCAGGGTTTTCAATTCACCGACGCGGCGTGGAATAACCCCGACTCGCAGTTCGGCATCGCCCAAGCCTTCGTCACCTGGAACCCGCCTCTTCCAATACCCAACGCGCGACTGCAGTGGAGGGTCGGATCGTTCTCGGAGCGGTATGGGATGGCCGGCAAGTACGACGCCGGCAAATACGATACGTACTTGTTCGGCCGTACCCACGCCATGGGTGAGCGGCTACGCGGCGAGTACGACGTCGGCGATGTCACCTTGAAGATCGAGCACGGGCTCGGCACGCGACAGCCTCACCCGCTGGTGGCCCCCAAGAACGGGCTCACGTTGATTCATCACCTCCACGCCGGCGGCGCGTACAAGAAATTGGTTCGCGCCGAAGCGCACTACATGACGGCTTGGAGTCAGGACGACTACGCAACGCCCACGCAGCCCGATGGGCGCTTGACGGTGATGGGCGTCGACGTCCGCGCGGAAGCGGGGATGTTCGGCGAGCTGTACGTCGGGTACGCCAACATCAATGCGCGCAACGCAAATTCGGTGGGACCGGTCATCGAAACGGTTCATGCCTATGGAGGCGGAGGTTTTGGGCTTGGCGTAACGGATAATTACCTCGGGCCGATGAGCAATGGGAACGGCTCGGTCAACACCATTCTCTTTCAATACGATTACAGTATCGGCCTCCTCCTGCGTAACCTGCAGGAGCCTGGCGCCGATTTCGCCGGCGACGGCCCCGACATTACGTTGAGTCTCTTCGGAATGTACAACTGGATCGGGAGCGATGACCCGGCCTACGACGGCATGAAGAAGCTCAAATTCGGCGGCGAGGCGATCTACACGCCGTTGTCATGGCTCGGCGTCGGCGCCCGCTTCGATCGCTTGATGCCCAACACCGACGACAGCACGCAAGGCTTTTCGAGTCTATCCCCCAAGCTGCTGTTCCACTCGCAGTTCTTGACCCATGAGCTCATCACGCTCCAATATTCGAAGTACTTCTACGGGACGGCCTACTTCCGCGAGACGCGTCCCGCCACCGCCGTCCCTAGCGGACCTGTGACCCCGTACGGCTACGGCGCGCCCGGAATCACTGGCCCCCCTGACGAGAACGTCTTTAAGATTCAGGCGACGATGTGGTGGTGAATTCATGAGCCTCGACCCCCCCTGTCATGCGTCTGATCTTAAACAGGTCCGGACGCGGCGCTGCGCCGCTTTCGTCGATCGACTGAAAGGCGTGTCTCTCGACATGAACGCATTCTCTAACGCACTCGCTTCCGCGCTTCTCCTTGGTTCGGCCGCTCTCGCCGCGACCGGATGTTTCTCCGATAACGCGACTCCCGACAATGCCGGAGGGGCATCATCGGGCACCGGTGGAGCGACGGGAACGGGCGGCGCAGGCGGGAGCGGAGGTACCGGAGGCAGCGCGGGCTCCGGCGGCGACACCACCGCCGATACAGGTGCTCCGGGCGGGGGCGACATGATCGACGACATGGAGGACAACGACGGCTCGATCGCGAGCGTCAATGGCCGCGTGGGCGCTTGGTACACGTACAACGATGCCACGCCGGCGGCGACCCAGGTTCCCAAACAAGGGGACCCCTTCACCATGACGGCCGGCGGGCGGGAGGGAAGCGGCTATTGCGCCAACACCCACGGCAGCGGCTTCACGCTCTGGGGGGCGGGCTACGGTTTCAACTTCAAGGACCCGGGCGACGGTGACGGCGGCTCGAAGAAGACCACGTACGACGCGAGCGCCTACGCCGGCATCACCCTTTGGGCCAAAGCGGGGCCCACGTCCGACAAGGCGCTGCGCGTCAACGTCTCCAACAAGGAGACTGATCCCGACGGCGCGGTGTGCGCTCCCGCGGACAAATGCAGCGATCACTTCGGATCGCCCCTCACCCTCACGGGAGAGTGGGCAAAGTACACATTGCCGTTCGCCAAAATGGCGCAATCCGGCTGGGGACAGTCGGTCGCCAAGTTCGACGTGAGCACGCTCTACGCGGTGCAGTTTCAGGTCGGCAAGAACGCGACGTTCGATATCTCCATCGACGAGGTTGCGTTCCTACCGAAATAGGCTGCCCCCCACTATGCAGTTTGGATACTTTGACGACAAGCGGCGTGAGTACGTCATCACGACGCCGAACACCCCCTCGCCCTGGATTAACTACCTGGGCAACGAGGACTTCTTCTCCCTGATTTCGCACCAAGCCGGAGGGTATTGCTTTTACCGCGATGCTCGTCTGCGGCGCCTGCTGCGGTATCGCTACAACAACGTACCGACGGATTTGGGAGGGCGCTATTTCTATATCCACGACGGCGGTGACGTCTGGAGCCCCTCCTTCATGCCCGTCAAGGCGCCGCTCGATTCATTCGAGTGCAGGCACGGACTCGGTTACACCACAATTGCCGCGCGCCGAAACGGCATTCGGGCCGAGCTCACGTTTCTCGTGCCCATGGGCGTGGCGGCCGAAGTTCACCGCGTCACGCTCACCAACGAGGGGCCGACCAGGCGAAGCTTCGTCCTCTTTTCGTTGCTCGAGTTCTGCCTGTGGAACGCCTACGACGATGCCACGAACCTCCAGAGAAATCTGAACACCGGTGAGGTGGAAGTCGAAAACGGGACCATCTACCACAAGACGGAGTATCGCGAGCGGCGCAACCACTTCGCCTTTTACCACGTGAACGCGCCCATCCTCGGGTGCGACACGGATCGCGAAACCTTTCTCGGCGCGTACAACTCCTTCGCCATGCCCGACGCTTGTGCGAAGGGTCGCTCCTTCGGATCGATCGCCAGCGGAGGCGCGCCGATCGCGTCGCACAGCCTCGCGGTCGACCTCGCACCGGGGGAGAGCAAGACGTTCGTCTTTGTGCTCGGCTACGTCGAAAATCCAGAAGGCGAAAAGTGGGAACGCCCCGGCGTGATCGAAAAGCGCCGAGCCAAGGCCATGATCGAGCGATTCGCCACCGCGGCCGACGTCGACGCGGCGTTGGACGAGCTCTCTCGCTATTGGACCGAACTTCTCTCGCAATACGTGGTCGACTCCGGTGACGCGAAGCTCGACCGCATGGTCAATCTCTGGAACCCGTACCAGTGCGCGGTCACCTTCAATCTCTCGCGTAGCGCGTCGTATTTCGAAACGGGTATCGGCCGCGGGATGGGATTCCGCGATTCCAATCAAGATCTGCTGGGCGTCGTTCACCTCCTGCCCGCGCGCGCGCGCCAGCGCATCCTCGAGCTTGCCGCGACGCAGTTCGAGAATGGAAGCGTCTATCATCAATACCAGCCGCTGACGAAACGTGGCAATCACGACATCGGTCGCGGTTTCAACGACGACCCTTTGTGGCTCATTCTAGGCGTCGCCGCTTACGTCAAAGAGACGGGCGACGTCGGAATCCTGCAAGCGCGCGTGCCCTTCGATCATGATCCCGATCGAAGCGGGACGCTATTCGAGCACCTCACGCGCTCCTTCGATCATGTGCTCGAGCACCTCGGGCCGCATGGCCTGCCGCAAATCGGTCGAGCCGACTGGAACGACTGCTTGAACCTGAATTGCTTTTCGACCACGCCCGACGAGTCATTTCAGACCACGTCGAACGAGGGCGGCAGCACGGCGGAGTCGGTCCTCATTGCGGGCATGTTCGTGGCCATCGGCGCCGAGTACGCCGACCTGGCGGGTCTCATCGGTAACGACGCCGAACGCGCGCGCGCGCGTCAAGCCATCGACAAGATGACGGGCAACGTGCTTCTGCACGG
>DATHEQ010000451.1:0-8724 GCA_035318505.1 Polyangiaceae bacterium
AAGTCCCGCCGAGCGATGCCACCCCCGCTTATCCAACGCCGCGTGCGTGGCACATGTTGGCCGATTCCATCGCTGCCACGAGCGCACGGCTCTGGCCCGCACTCGCCGCAGGATCGGTCGGCGATCGCGCAGGCGCCGAATTCGCAGCTTTTGCGCAGCGTGCGCTGGAGGCGCCGACGCTCGAGCAGGTGGCCAGCGGCGCGGCGGTCGTCCCGCGCGATCCGGAGCTCATCTACTTTCTCGGCGCGAGCTGCCTGGCGCGGCTCGCTTCAGGCTCGCGCGAGGACGGCGAGCTCACTGGCAAAGTGGTGGTGGCGCTCGGCAACGTTTCCAAGGAGGTTGCCGTGTGGGTCGTCGATGCTGCCCTGACGCGCAAGGATCCATCACCGGCTCTCGCCGCGTTCGAAGCCGCCCTTCGCACGAGCGGCGCATCCACGCTCGTCGACGTCCTTCGACTGGGTCGCTATGTCAGAGAAGGTTGACCAGCTCGGCGACCCCGCCGCCGCCGGTGCGGGCGCGCTCGACAAGATCGCCGCCGCCCGCGTGTGGCTCCTCAAAGAAAAACCGTTCTTCGGAGTGCTGGCGCGCGCGCTCCTCGTCGAGCCGCGAGAGGACGTACGAGCGCTGCGGCTTTTCTCCGACGATCGATTGGCGGTAAACCCTCTCGTCGTGCTGCGCACGCCCTTTCCGAGTCTGTGCGCCCGCCTCGCGCACGTCGCGTTGCACGCCGCGCTGGGCGGGTTCGTACGGCGCGGCGATCGCGAGCCGGGGCGATGGAATCTCGCGCACGATCTCGCCATCGATCCGCTCGTGCGCGGCTCCGGGCTTCCGCTCGGCATCCCTCCGCCTCCCGACGACATTGCGCCGGGCTCGAGCGCCGAGCAGATCTTTCCGGCGGTACCCGAAACGGCTCGCCCGGGAGACGAATGGTGCGATCTCTGCGACGTACCAACGTCCGATCCGCCGCCGCCCGAGGCGAGCGGGGCCGTGGCTCCTGCCCCTCTGCCGTCGACCGTCGACGATCACGCCCGCGCGCTCGCCTGGAGAATGCGGCTCGCTACCGCGATGCAAGAAGAACGCGCTTCGGGGGGGAAAACATGGGGCGACGTTCCTTCCTGGATCGACGAGATGATCCGCGCCACGATCGAGCCGCCGCCCAACTGGACTGTGATCCTGCAGCGTTCGGTCTCCAACTTGACGCGCACCGACCGCACATGGCTCCGCCCCTCGCGACGTATGAGCGCCCTCGCCCACGAGCAAGGCGCGTGGCCGGAATGCGTCACCATGCCCGGTCGCAAAGTCGTGCTCGCGGGTCAGCTCGTCGCCATCGTCGATACTTCGGGTTCCATCGATGAGACCGTGCTTGCGCGCTTTCTCGGCGCGATTGCGGCGGCCGCCGCGGCGGAGGGAATCGAACAAGTGCGTCTCATGCAGGCCGACGCTGAAGTGACATCCGACGAAATCTTGACGCCGGCCGAGTTACTGACGGAACGCGTCGCCATTCGTGGCCGCGGCGGGACGAGCTTCGTCCCAGCGCTCTCGCGCCTCATCGACGAGTCGCGGCGCACCGTCGAGCGCTTTTCGGTCGTCTATCTCACCGACCTCGAAGGAATGCTTCCGCGCTCGCGCGATACTCGATCGCTCGATGTCCTGTGGGTCGTCCCTCGCCGCGCGCGGCGCAAGCCGCCGTTCGGCACGGTGGTGGAAATGGTCGAGTCGCGTTAGCGCTTCCGCTCAGTGCGGCAGAAGCCGGCGGAGAAAACCGATGAGGACGAGAAGAATCATCGGTGAAAAGTCGATACCTCCCACGACGGGCAGCACGCGCCGGATGGGACGGAGCATGGGCTCGGTGAGCGTCCTCGCAATGCGAACGAGGGGATGGTCGTAAGCGAGGCCAGTCCAGGACAGAATGACGCTCGCCAGGATCACCAGCGTATAGATATCGAGGATTCGGACGAGCAGCATTGCTGAGGAGCTCGCACGAAGGACCGGCGGCGGCAATCAGGGTCGCGATCACCGCCGCGGGGACGGTGCGCCGTGTCCGCTTACATGAGAGGGAACTGTGTGGCGCAATGTGGCGCTCGGCGTAGCCGTGCGTCGGCGTTATCCGCATTGCCGACGCGAACGCGCCCTTCGCGATAGCAAGCGCGCTTTCTAAAGTGATAGGTTGGAGGATGATGCGTTGGCAGGGAACGACCCTGGGGGCATGCATCGCGGTAAGCTTCGTGCTTTTCGCGGGGTCGGCCTGCGCGCAAGAAGATGCAGCCGCCGAAGCGCTTTTCAACAAGGGCCTTTCGGAAATGGAAGCGGGACGCTTCGAAACGGCGTGTCCGACGCTCAAAGAGAGCCAGCGGCTCGACCCCCGAATGGGCACGCTGTTCACGCTCGCGGAATGCGAGGCGAAGGGGGGCATGATCGCGTCGGCCGTGGCGCACTATGACGAGTACCTGCGTCTGTTCGGGCGCCTCACTCCTGCCCAAAAAGCGGCGCAGGCCGGGCGCGAGAAGGTCTCGGCTGCACAGAAAGCGGCGCTCTCACCGCAGGTGCCGTACGTCACGCTGCTGCTGCGCGACGCGCCTGCCGGCACCACGGTGAAGTGGGACGACATGGTCTTTCATTTGCCCGCGCTCGGCGTGCCTCTGCCCGTCAATCCTGGCGATCACGTCGTGACCACGCAAGCCCCAGGGAGCGCGAGCTCGGTGACACGCGTTACTCTCGAAAAGGCCGAACGAAAGCAAGTCGAGCTCAAAATTGGCGCGCCCTCGTCCGGCATTGCGAAGACAGCGCCATCGCCCGTTGCGCCTTCCCCCGCGCGCCCGAGCGGCGCACCCGCTGCTGCGGAAGCGGACGCCGGATCGTCGGAGAACTCCCGCCGCGTCTGGGTGTATGGAGCGGCCGGTCTTGGCGTCGCCGGTCTCGTCGTCGGATCGATCACCGGCGCCGTCGTGCTCGGCAAAAAAGGGACGGTCGACGACAACTGCGAGGGTACGCGCTGCAATGCAGCCGGCAAAGAAGCGGCGGACAGCGCGCAAACGCTGGGACTCGTGAGCACGATCGGATTCGGCGTCGGCATCGCGGGTCTGGCCACGGCCACGGTGCTTTTCTTTACCGAGCCCAAGTCGGCCGCCGCGTCGCGCACGTGGGCCCCCCTCGTCGCGGACCGCCGCGGGGGCATCGTCGTCGGACTCGAGCACAAATGGTGAAACGCAGCTCCACTCGATGGCTGCCGGCGTTGATCGTCGCCGGCACAGCCGGATGCACCGCGATCGTTGGCGTCAACCAGGATTACGAGCTCGATCCCACCGTCGGAAAAGGCGGATCGTCGGTCACCGCAGCCGGCGCGGGGCCGGGCGGCACGGGGGGAGGCGGTACGGGAGCCGCGGCAGGGACGGGCGGAACCGAAACAGGTGGCGCTTCCAGCGACGGTGGCGGCAACGACGCGGGCGGAGCGAGCGGCAGCGGTGGGAGCGCCGACGCGAGCGCCGGCGCGGGAGGCAGCAGCGGATCGCGCGCCACCGGAGGAGCATCGGGCGGCGGCGGTTCGGGCGGAATCAGCGGCGCTGGAGGCCTCGGGGGCGCCAGTGGCAGCACCGGTGCAGGGGGAGCGAGCGGCAACGCGGGTGTCGGAGGCAACGGTGCGGCGGGCAGCGGTGGAACAGGCAACGCCGGAAGCGCCGGGACGGCGGATGCGGCAGGCACAGGAGGAAGTGCGGGTTCCGCGGGCGCGGGCGGCTCCAGCCTCGACGCTGGCGATGTGTCCACGGATGGTGCCGCCGGCGCGCCCATCGACGCGAGCTCGGAAGCCGCTGCCGACGCACGCGAGGACCTCGGGTCGCCGTGCGGCCCAGGCACCAAGTTTTGCGGCGTGTGCGTGGCGACGGTCGATCCGAACTACGGATGCGCCGGCGTGTCGTGCGCTCCGTGCGAGCTGAATGGAACGGCGACTTGCACGAGCGGTAACTGCGTCGTGACCGGGTGCAACAATGGGTACCACCAGGCCGGCAACGCATGCTTGGTGAACGTGCCCGAGATCTGCACCAACGGCATCGATGACGACGGCGATGTGCGCGTCGACTGCCTCGACCCGGACTGCGCCGGCGACGCGAGCTGCACCGGCAAGTGCATGGATGCGATACCGATCCCGTGCGATACGATTGTCACCGGGCAAAACAACGGGGCGGCTGGATCGACGTCGCGCCTCGGCGCCTATAGCTGCTCTTCTGGCATGTACACGGCCAGCGAGTACGCGTACCGGTTTGCCGGTGGCGCCAACCAGCGCGTCTATGCCGAGATCTACGGCCTTAGCGGCAACCTCGCGCTGTTCGAAATCGGCGTTCCCAGCGGTTCGCAATGCGTCGCCGGAACATCCTGCGGCGCGTACAGCGACGGCGCCGCCAGTGCGGGAGCGGAAGCCATCGGGTTTATCGCCCAGCCCGCGCAAGATTATTACCTCCTGGTCGATGGATCGTTGGTGCGAAACTACTCGCTCTCGGTGCAGTGTTCGACGCTCGACGGCTGCTGGCCGCGCCGACCCATCGAGCCCGGGCAAAGCTTCAGCGCCACCAACAACCCGACCTCCGGTGCGTCCAACGTGACGGCGAGTAAGGTGCCCAGCTACAACTGCGGCGGCTTCAACATCGGAGAGACCGGGCCGGAAGCAGCGTGGATCTTCACCCCTACCACCAATGCCAATTACCGCGTATCGATGACCGGGTTGTCCGCCGACTGTGATCTTTTCGTTCTCCCCGCCAACGATTGCGGTGGCGCTTGTCTCGGCCCGACGACCTACAGTGACGGCTTCGGGAACCAAAGCGAGATCGTCAATTTTCAGGGCGTGGCGAACACCACGTACTACATCGTGGTGGACGGCTACTCCGACGCTGTTTGTAATTTCACGCTAGCGCTGACGCAGCTGTAAGCGAGCTTCATACAGCGCAAGCTGCTTCCTACATCGACGAGCCCCCGTCGCGCGTGGAAAGCTTATCTTGTATGTCCACTAGTCTCGCTGCAGGCCAGATTTTCGCGAACCGCTATGAAGTGGTTCGTTGCATTGGCTCGGGCGGCATGGGGGCCGTCTACGAAGTCATCCATCTCGAAACGGAACGTCGCCGCGCGCTCAAGGTAATGCATGCGCACTTTGCCGACAGTCCCGATTTTCGCGAGCGCTTCAAGCGCGAGGCACGGGTCGCCGCCCAAATTGACAGCGACTATATCGTCGACGTCTTCGATGCGGGTGTCGACGATGCGACCAAGATGCCGTTTCTGGCGATGGAACTTTTGCGCGGTGAGGAGCTTTCGCGGACGCTGAAGCGTGTGGTGCGGATGGCGCCCGAGGACGTCGTGACTTGTCTCTTTCAGACTTCGCTCGCGCTCGACAGGACCCACAAGGCGTCGATCGTTCATCGCGATCTGAAACCGGAGAACATCTTTCTCTGCGAGCGCGACGACGGCCCGCCGCAGATCAAAGTTCTCGATTTTGGGATCGCCAAATTCGCGACCTCCGCCAAGGGAACGAGCCAAGCGACCAACAGCGTCGGCACGCCGCTCTACATGGCGCCCGAGCAGTTTCTGCCGGGCGCGGAGGTCACGCCCGCGGCCGATATCTACGCGCTCGGTCTTCTCGCTTATACACTGCTCGTCGGTACCGATTATTGGCACGAGGAGCTCGAGCGCGACGAGAATGTCTTCGCCTTTGCGCTCATCGCCATGAAGGGCACCGTCGAGGAAGCGAGCACGAGGGCGCTCCGGGGAGCGAGCATGCCCCTCTCTCCCGCGTTCGACGTTTGGTTCCGCAAGGCGACGGCTGTCGCGCCTCTGGCACGATTCGCCACCGCTTCGGAAGCCGTCCGCGAGCTCTCCAGCGCGCTTCGGGTCAACCTTCCGCCGCCGCGCCCGACCGCCGCTTCGCTGCAAGGCGTCGGTGCCGAGCTCCTCAATCCAGATTTGGCGCACACCTCCCGAACCACGCCCGCCGGGTCCGCCGCGACGATGGAGCTGCCCGCGAGGCGCGGCAAAAGCCGCTGGGTCATGGCGGGTGGTGCTGCTTCCGTGCTCGCCATTGCCGTTGTTGCGCTCGGCATCCGTTCACTCGCCAAGAGCGGCGTGGACAAGGTCGGATCGCCGGTCGCGGCGGTCGCGCAACGGGCCGCCGAAGCTGTGCCGGCGGTCGCGCATGCTGCCGACCCCGTCCCTCCCGCGGTCGACACGGAAGTAAAACCGGCGGAGCCGCCCCAGGTGGCGCGTCTCGCGACCGCGCAAGCTGCCAAAGCGCGCCCCAAGCCGACCAAGGCGGCAACGATTGCGCCGCGCCTGCCGGCAAAGCCCATTTACTCGAGGGACTGAGCGCCCGCTTTTCCGATCCACGCGTCGAGGCGTACCGGTTCCAAACCGCGCTCGCGCATGGCCGCGAGAATGCGCGGAAGAGCCTCGCCGGCCGCCGGTTCGCGGTCGTCCCGCTCGGCCGCGTCGTGCAAGAGCACGATCGCGCCGTCCCGCAGGTGCGGCACCACCCGGCCTATGACACGACGCGCGTCGGTCGGGACGCCGTCACGCCCGCGCACGGACCACCCCACGATGGTCAGTCCCAGCTCGCGGGCGACGCGCGCGATACGCGGGTTGGTTTGTCCTACGGCTGGCCGGTAGAGACGCGGCCGCTCGCCGGTGGTCGTGGCCAAAAACTCGACGGCGCGCGTGAGGTCGGCTCGCACGCGCGCGGACGAGCGCAAGGAAAGCAGGCGATCGTGGCGATTTCCGTGTACGCCGACGAGGTGCCCGCGCGCGACGAGCTCGCGCACGATTTCCGGGTGACGCTCCCCTTTCTCGCCGATCACGAAGAACGTCGCGCGCGCGCCCGCCGCTTCGAGGGCATCCAGCACCGAGCGCGTGAAGCGCGGGTGTGGCCCGTCATCGAAAGTGAGCGCTACACCGCGCGCGCCGTCCGGGCCACGCCACACCACGTCGGCAAACATTTCGAGCGAGGGGTTCAAGACCCCCCATACGATGAGACCGGCGTACGCTGCGAGGGCTCCGAGCGCGAGCCACAAAGGCACCGGCGACCCCATGAGCGACCGCACCGTGAGCGCCAAAGCCACCGCGGTGGCCACGAGCAGAAGGGCGCGGCCCGCCGGCATCATGCTAGCCTTGACCCCGACGGAGGCGGGCTCTAGAAACCCGAGACGCCCGGCCAGGAACCGCACCCATGCCCTACATCATCACCGAGAACTGTACCGGATGCACGGCTTGCATGAAACGCTGCCCGACCGATGCCATCACCGGCGAGCGCAAGCTCTTGCATGTCATCGATCCGGAGCTCTGCATCGATTGCGGCGCCTGTGGCGTCGTTTGCCCGGACGAAGCCATCTACGACCACGAGGGCACGCTCTGCGAGATGTTGAAGGCCAACTCGCGCCCGATCGCTTACGTCGATCTGCAGTCGTGCGTCGGTTGCGAGTGGTGCGTTTGGGCCTGCCCGTTCGACGCCCTGGTCATGGGCAAGACGCCCGGAGCGGGCCCCAATGACAAGGGGGCCGGCTGGGAGATCGCGGTGCTGCTCGAGAAAAAGTGCGTCGGTTGCACCCTCTGCGAGCTCGACTGCCCTTATGACGCCATCCACATCTTCCGCAAGGATTCGGAGAAGGCGGCCTGGCAAGTGGAGCGCAACACGCGCTTCGAAGAAGAGATCGGCGTTCGTCCCGCGGCGCCCGCGCCCAATCCCGACGAAAAGGCTGCCTGAGCCAAGCGTTCCCGGCGCGTGCTGGGGGCCCGGCGGAGCGGCGCATGGCTGAATTCACCCGCTCCTTTCCGGATGATCCCGAGCTCCGACGCCTCGTCCAGGCGTTCGAGTCGGGGGACTACTACACCGTGCGCGCAGGGGCGGCTGCGCTTGCCGAGCGCGCCAGCGATCCGGACGTGCGGAAGGCCGCGCTCGAGCTGCGCCGTCGCATCGAACCCGACCCCGCGCAGTTGTACTTGCTCGCGCTCACGCTCGCTCTGCTCGTCTTTCTCGTGGCCTGGTTCTACCTTCACAAGCACTGAGCCATGCGTATCGCTCGCTTCAGCTCGGCGCTCGCGCTCGCCTGTGTTTCGCTCGCTGCTTGCGGCGCGCCCAAGGTGGCTCCGGCTGTCGAGCCCGCCAGTGCCAAGGCGCCCGAGTCAGCGGTCTCGCGATTTTTCCCGCTCATTGACGGAACCCAATGGGCTTATGACGCCGAAGAAGACGACACGGGGCAGAAGGGCCTCTTCGTCACGCGTGCCCGCGCCATGGCTGGCCCGCGTTTCTCGCTGGTAACGGGCCAGCGCTCTCGCATCGTCGAAGTGCGAGCCGAGGGAATCACTCGCGTCGAGACCGGTACGTACCTGCTTCGCGCACCTCTCGACGCCGGCGCGGAGTGGCCGGGCGACGGGGGCGCGATGGTGCGCGTCGCGGCCATGGACCGCATCGTCGATGTGCCAGCGGGGAAATTCGTGGGCTGTCTCGATACGGTCGAAGAGCAGCGCGGCGCGGGCGGTGAACCCGTGCGCCGCGTCACCACGACCTATTGCCCCGAGGTCGGCATCGTCTCGCTCCACGCCGAAGCATGGGAAAACGGGCGGCACATCGGCGAACGCGCGGTGCTGCGCTCCTTCGGAAAACCCATATCCATTCTCAAGAACTGACGCCGCTCGCGCCGCGGCGAGGGCGCGGCGGCTAGCCGCTCTTCTTGATGGAGATGCCGGAATCAGACT
>DATHEQ010000452.1:0-8422 GCA_035318505.1 Polyangiaceae bacterium
CACATGGTCATCCTCACGCTGTAACCGCGCAGCGCCGCACGCGCAGCGCCGTTCCCCGCCGAGCCCCGTTCGCCGGGAGGGCTCGCGCGCCCTGCTGAGCTCGCTCGCCGTCGTGCCCCGATCCCAAATCGATTGACGCGGCGGCATCTTACGATCAATTGATATTGATTATGACTTTCAAATTCTGTAACCGCGTCGCCGCGTCCGTCCTCGTTCTGACCAGCCGTGCGGGTGCTGAAGGGCCCAAACCGGCATCGACGGAGCCCGAATCGGGGGAGCCCGCTGCCGAGGTCACGGTGGTCGGCACCCGGGTCGCCAACACACCCGGTTCGGCCCACGTCGTGCGGCGCAAAGATCTGGAGCAGTTTCAATACGACGACCCCACCGCAGCGCTGCGATCGGTGCCGGGCGTGTATTCGCGCGGCGAAGACGGGATGGGCCTCCGCCCCAATATCGGCATTCGCGGCGTCAATCCCGATCGCAGCAAGAAGATCACGCTGATGGAAGACGGTGTGCTCGTTGCACCGGCCACCTATTCGGCACCCGCCGCTTATTACTTTCCGCTCATGGCGCGCGTGGAGCGCGTGCTCGTCATCAAGGGCCCCGCCGCCATCACGCAAGGGCCGCAAACGGTCGCGGGGGCGATCGATCTCGTCACGCGCGCTATCCCCACTTCGCCGTCGGGCATGATCGACGTCGCGGCCGGCGCGTACGGCTACAACAAGGTGCACGGCCACTTCGGTACGAGCGACGAGCAAACTGGCTTTCTCATCGAGGCCGCGCACCTCGGTAGCAGTGGTTTCAAGGAGCTGCCGGGCGGCGCTGACACGGGCTTTTACCGCAACGAGGCGATGTTCAAGGGGCGCTACGTGCTCGACCCTCGCTCGCGCGCGCCGAGCGAATTCCTGCTCAAGCTCACGTACTCCGACGAAGTCTCGAACGAGACGTACCTCGGCATCACGGACGCCGATTTTCGCGCCAACCCGCTCCAGCGCTACGGCGCGAGCAAGCTCGATCGCATGAAGAACTTCCGCACGGGCGTGTCGCTCACGCACACGGTCGAGCCGGCGCCGAAGCTCGTCGTCACGACCACCGCGTACCGCAGCGATTTCTATCGGGTGTGGCGCAAGGTCAACGGCTTTCGCGGAGCGGACCTCTTCGGCGTGCTGAGCCATCCCGATGATGCGCGCAACGCGGTCTTCGCGGCGGTGATCGGGGGCAGGGCCGACGCGAGCTCCGCGGCGGAGACGCTCGTCATTGGGCCGAACCAGCGCGACTTCGTCTCCCAGGGCATTCAAACGCGCGTGCGCTGGGACGCGACGACGGGGCCGGTCGCGCACCGGCTCGAGTACGGCATGCGCCTTCATCATGACCGTGTCGAGCGCCGGCACAGCGAAGATCCATTCCGTCTCCTCGGCGGCGAGCTGGTGCCGGAAGGCGGACCCACCGTGGTGACGGCCTTCAACGAAGCTTGGACCGACGCGCTCGCGCTGCACGCCGTCGATGCCATCGGTTGGCAACGCTTCACCTTGACGCCGGGCGTGCGCGTCGAAGCGATGCGCTCTGCCTTCGTCGATCGCGCGGCGAACACCGAAGAACGCGCCCTCAGCAGCGTGTTTCTGCCCGGTGTTGGCCTTTTTTACGGCGTCACCGATGCCCTCGGGATGTTCGCCGGTGTGTACCGCGGTTTCAGCCCGACGGCGCCCGGTTCCCCCGCGCGCGTCAAGCCGGAGCTCAGCGTCAATTACGAAGGGGGCGCACGCTGGTTCGATCGCATCGTACGCGTGGAGGCCATCGGCTTTTACAACGACTATTCCAACATCACCGACGTCTGCACCTTCTCGAGCGGCTGCGTGCAAGAGAACGTCGACCGCCAGTACGACGGCGGCCAAGCGCGCGTCTATGGCGTGGAGGGCTTTGCCCAGCTCGCCCCCGCGATCGGCGAAGTGACGATACCCTTCACCGCTGCCTACACGCTCACCCGAGCCGAATTTCAAACGAGCTTTCACTCCGAGGACCCCATTTTTGGCGATGTCGTCGCGGGCGACGAGATGCCGTACGTTCCGCGCCATCAACTGAACGCGTCCATCGGGCTCGACAGCACGTTAGGGGGCGGCGCGGTCGGCGCGACGTACGTCTCGGCGATGCGCGAAGAGGCGGGCACCGACCCGCTCGCGAATACCCTCGCCACCGACGAACAGCTCACGTTCGACGTGTCTGCAAGTGGCCGCGTGATGAAGACGCTCACGGTGTATGCAAACGTTCGCAACCTACTCGACGATCACGCCATCGTTTCGCACCGCCCTTTCGGCGCGCGTCCCAACGCGCCCCGCTGGGTGCAGGTGGGCATCAAAGCGTCGTTCTAGATCGGCTGCGTGTGCGGCGGCGGCTCTGAAGGACTCGGGAGGATCCACGTCGCTTTTCCCAGACCGTCGCGCACCGCGCCGAGATCGACTTGGGGATCGATGAGGCGCGCCAGGCGGCGGCCGTTCAGCGAGACGAACGCGTCGACCCGGACCTCGACCGGTCCCAAGCCGCGCCGCTGGAAATCGTCGCGAATGTGGTGGGCGAGCTGCAAGACCAAGTCGGGCTGCGTCGCAATTTCCCGCTCCTGGATGCGCGTCACATAGCTTCGCGGATTGACGTGCCGCACGCGCCCCGTCGTTTTCTCGCGCACGAGGTACGTCACGCTCGCGTTTTTTTCGCGCACCATGACGCGCCAGGAAAACCGCATCCCTTGCTCGTGCCAGAGCACGTTACCGCCGTAGGTGAGAAACCGGAGCGGTACGGCTATTTGCAGCGTGCAATAAAGCGCGCCTACCGCCAAGGCCGCGCGCGGTAAGGCGGCGCGGCGGTCACCTTGTCGTACGCGGTGCTCCTGTTGGGTGATCGCGGGGTACCACCGCGCCCACAAGCGGAGCGGCCACGCGGGAGGAAAGAAGACGAGCGCCGCGAGGGTCATGATGACGGGAAACATGCCGATGGGAAAAAGAACCCCGGTGAGCGCGTGAAACACCAAAAGCGCCGGGTAGGCAAAACGGCGCGTACGGTGCAGCAAGAGCCAAAAGGAGACGCTCGTGTCGAAGCCAAACCCCGCCCAGCTCATGACGGTCGGCGCTCCCGGCAAGGTGAAGAGCGCGCCGAGGACCGGCAGATCCGTATGTGAGCCGAGCCAGATGCGCAGCGGCTGCGCGTGAACCAGCCAGTCGCTCTGCGCTTTGGCGAGACCTGCGAACGTGTAGACGACGCCGACCTGGAATCGGAAAAGGTAGAGCCAAAAGGCGGGCACGGCGAAAGCCCGGCGGTTTCGATGGCGAAACGCATCGACGGAAAAGGCGCGGTGCGCCGGCGAGAACGCCAACAACAGCGCGAGGAGGCTCGCCAAATAATAATGGTTCAAGTAGGTCGCGACGTCGATGAGCTGCAGGTACGAAAATCCTGCGGCAAAGAGTGCGGCCGCCAAGCGATGATACACGCCGAGCATGATGCCGAGCGCGAGAGCCGCCAATATCCAAAAGAGCGCGTGCATCTCGGCGCGGGGCAGCACCTCTACCCAGGCGAAACCCCAGTATTTGAAATGCAGCGGAGGGTCGACAAAAAATTCGTCGATCCATCCGTAACCGATGAAGCGCAGCATGCTGATGCACATCGCCGCGCCGAAGAGGACGCGAAACGCAACCAGCCAAGCGATGCTGACGGGCCGACCGAGGACGCCGCTCAGTCGTTGTCTCCCTGCGCCGGTTTGGGCAGCTCGAGATTCAAGACCGTCACGAACTCGGTCTTCAGCAGATCGGTGAGTCCTTTGAACGCGGTGTAGACGCCCATCACCTTGGCGGGATCGGTGGCGAGCGCCTGTTCGATGGGCGGATCGAGCGTAGCGACCGCATTTTCGGCCTGCTCCAGCGCGGCCAGCATCCGATCGGCGAGGTCCGACGCGCCGGCGGCGCGAAGCCAATCGTCGAACCCGGTGCCGCTGTTACCCGCCGCGCACCCCTCGAAGACGAGGCGAAACCCGGCGAGATTGTTTTGCAGGTGCGCCGTCGATTGTCGCGCGTAAGGCGATTCCAACGCGTCGGGGCAAGTGGGCGCGGCGCAATCGCCGAGCCCGACGGGGCGGCCGAGCTTCCAATCTTTGCCTTCGATTTCGATGTAGAAGAGCGCATCGCTCACGGCGTTCAGCGCTTTTTGCTCGCTGCCGAACGTGGGCCGTTGCGCCGCGCCGAGCAGCTCCGCGCGGAAGTTCCCGCCCGTCGGTGACCAGGCTTCGACCAGCGCCTCGGCCTGCAGACGAACGTCTTTTGCGCTCGCTGCCGCGTACTCGAGCTTGCGCCGCGCGATTTCGGCCGCGCCGAGCGCGGCCCAGGTGCCATGCGCGTTGATCGCCGTGAAGTTCGAGCAAGCGTTGTCGGAACCTTCGTAGAATGCGACGTATTCGAAGGCGGCCAGCCCCCGCACGTTGATGAGCGCCATGCTGAGCTCGGGCGCGTCGTAAGCCCGGCTCACGATGCGCTCTTCGATTCCGCAGCGGCTCACGAGGGGCCAGCCATCGATCCGATCGCGGATGTCCCGACCGCCGGGATCGACCAATCTCGCCATGGGACCGAAGCGAAAGAGCTCCACCTGTTCCCATTTGGCCATGGCGACGAGCCAAGCTTGGCGCATGCTCGCGACGTCGCTCGGAGCCGCGCTCGCTGCCGCGGTGCGCGCCGTGTCATCGAGCACCGCCGCCGCATCGCGAAACTCGCGGTAGCGATCGATCGCGCAATCCGCGACGGCGCCGAGCAGCGCCGCTTTGCTGAACGCCGTCGGATCCGCGCCGGTGCCCCCGGATCCCGGGTTACCGGCGCTTCCCCCGCTGCCGACCGGCGGGGTGCCCGGCGTATTGGAGCGCCCCTGGTACACACGTTCGTCGGGCGCCGCCTTGCGGCAGGCGCCGATCGAAAGTGCGAAAGCGAGGGCCTTGACCCAATGGGCGACGGCAGCGGGGTGGGCGCGTTTCATCACGGCACCAGCGGCAGAACCAAGAGGGCGGCGTCGTCGTTGCCTGCCGATCCTGCGTCGTTGCCCGGTGTTCCCGTCTTGATCCCGGCGATGGCCACGCTCTTTTTATCGGGCGCGACGCTGAGCCCCCAGAAAAAATCGGAAGCGCCGCCCAGATCGTAGAGACGGAAACCTTGGGGGCCGAAGCTCGTATCGGGTTGCCCGTCCGGCGTCAGCACCGCCACCATGCCGTCCACGTCGTTGGCTGTCGCGCGGCCGCCGCCGATGAGCATGACGCGGTTATCGGGAAGGACCGCCAGTCCTCGCGAGTTGTCGGCGAATCCAGCCGCATCCACGCGCGTCACGCCATCCGTGCCATACGTCTTATCGAGCGCGCCCGCCGCCGTGAGGCGGATGGAGACGAAGTCGAGCGACTCCGACGTGTTGGCGCGTCCGTAACCGGCGGTCACGAAGCTCGTCCCCTGGAGCGCTGCGCCGTACGCTTCGGTAGCGGCGGCGAGCACCGGTTGGCTGAAGACCCCGTTCACGCCGAAGCTCGTGTCGAGAGCGCCTGCCGGCGTCAATTTCCAGATCACCGGCATCTGCACCCCGTTGTTCATATAACCGGAGCCGACGACGCTCCCGTCGGGAAGGACGGTCGCCGTTCGCGGGCTCGCACCGGCGTTGTTGATGTCGAGCGTGAACATCCCATTGACGGCAAAGCTCGTGTCGGTGCTGCCGTCCGCCTTCAGCTTGACCATGGCGAAATCGGTGTCGGTGCGCCCATCGGCCTTGCGCGATCCGAGTACGATGAGATCGTCGTTGGGAAACCCACTGAGGCCCCAGGTGCTCTCGGCGACGATGGTCGTGCCCGCGTCAACCGTTCCACCGTCGACCGTGACTTCGCCCGCGCTGAGATCGAGGATGCGCACGCCGCCCGACCCGAAAGTCGCATCGAGCGCGCCCGCTTGGGTAAAGCGCATGATGGCAACGTCGCGATCGCGCGGGTCGCCGCCGACATGCTCGACGATGGCAGAAACGACGATCTTGCCCGTCGATTGTACGACGATCCCCCGCGCGAGCTCGGCGCCCGCGCCCACCGCAGCGTTGTACGTGACGACGCCACCCGACCCGAAGCTCGCATCTTTGGCACCCGAGGGAAGCAACTTGACGAGCACGGTCGCGTAGTCGGCCGTCGACGCCGTCGAGTCCGCGACATGACCGGTCGCGAAGATGTTGCCGCTCGCGTCATGGACGACGCCGTAAAAGCGATCGTGCCCCGTCGCGGAGATGGCGATGATCTGCGGCTGCGGTCCGGTCTCCGCGTCGCGATCGCCCGAACCAGCGCTCCCCGCGCTCCCACCCGTTCCCGCGTTTCCACCGGTCCCCGCGCTTCCGCCTGCGCTTCCCGTTGACCCCGCACCGGCGCCGCCCGATCCGCCGGCGCCGCTCGAGCTGCCGGTTCCCGCGCTGCTCGTCTTCGCATCGTCGCCGCATGCGACCGCGAGCAATGGCAACAGCACCAGCGCGCTTCGAACGGCCGCGCGTACCGAAGGAACTTCTCCAAGTTTCGACTTCATGAACGTTCGCTCCTCTCGCTTCGCGATCGCAGCGAAGCGCTGCGCCCGAACCAAGTCGCCGCGAACCTACCTTGTTGAAGATGACTTTGACAATCATTTTCAATAACAGCGCACGCGCCCGTCATTGTAAGCGCCCGGTACAACTAATGATTCGTTTTGCCAGCGTCGCGCGCTACCAGCGCACGACGACCATCTGCGGCTGGACGCTCGCGCGGCACCCCTCCAGACCGACGACGACGGGGAGCCGCGCCGAGCCAGGAGAAGTGAGCGTGAGACCGGCGGAACGAAGATCGACGGTGGGGACGACTTGCTCCGGGCGCAGCGTTCGAACGAGTTCGGGCGGCCCGTCGACTTTGACATCGACTTCGGCGGGCGAGAGCACACCGCGGGGCACGCCTACGACTTGGACCGGGACTTTGACGAAGATGCGCTGCATCTCTTCGCGCGCGACTTCGACTTTGACGGTGACGATCTGCGTGGTGAATTCGACGCGCGGCGGCGGGCGATCGAGCGCCAACACGTGCTCGTGTATTTTCTCCTGATCGAGCCCGGTGACGTCGAAGGGCGCCACGCGCGCGAACTGTACGACGTCGACGAGGCTGCGCGGCCCGATGGCATGTACGGTCGGTGGCTCGACTTTGGGCGCGCCTTTGATGACGAAGCCGGGCGCCGGCTGTCCGGCGATCGATGCTTGCACCGGTATCTCGCGGTTGACTTCGTCCTCCCAGCGCAAGGTCAGGGACGGAGGATCGATTTGCTCGACGCGTACGCCCGGGGGCAGATGAATCACCGAAGGGTCGAACTCGACGTGGTCGACTTTGCCGCTCCGCAGATCGGGGTGAAAAGCGCCGAGGTCATCGGCTTTCATCTCGTCGAGGAGCGTGCGCGGCCCTCGCACCGTGACGCGCACGACGGGCGGCAACGGCGTCAAAAGCACGCGGCGCACTCCCCCGGAAGGTGCCGATGCCACCACGTCGACGGGCAGCGTGCGCTGCGCTTCCTCGGACCCATGAACGAACCCGTAAATGCCGAGCGCAAACGCAAAGGACAAGAGCTTCAGGCCGGGGTTCTCGACCATCAGCTCCCAGATACGGGTGAGCACGGCGCGAAAATCGATGGGGAGTTTCATCGCCTACTCGTTGGCCTCTTCGGGCGAGGTCGTCCCTCTGCCCTTGGGGGGCGGCGATTCGGGCAGCTCGGCGCTGACCTCCGTGGTGCCCGATTCCGGATCCTCGGCGGTTTCGAGCGCCTCGGGTAAGCGGATGCTCGGTCGCGAAGGCGCGGGCGCGCGCACGGATATCGCGGCGCCGGGCCCGGCGGGCGGCGGCTCGGAGGCGATGCGCGGCGGCGGCGCTGACGTGATCGGCGACGGAACAGGGACGGGCGTAGCGATGGTGGAAGGACGCGCCGGAACGGGCGTCGTGATCGCCGAAAGACGTGGCACCTGCAGAGAGGCGTAGCTCTGCCTTCCCGCCGGGGTGCTGACCTTCTTGCTGCCTTTTTTGCGCACTTTGCGGCCGAAAAGACCGAGCAGCGCTTGCCGCAGCGAGGCACCGTCGAGGTTGGAGACGATATTGCCGCTGAAGCAGAAGCTGATGGTGCCGCGCTCCTCGCTGACGACGACCACGACGGCGTCGGTTTCTTCGGTGATGCCGATGGCGGCGCGATGGCGGGAGCCGAGGCTCGTGTCGACGATGCGCGACTCGGGCATGGGGAAGAACACACCGGCCTTGGCGATGCGCAGATTGCGGATAATGACGGCGCCATCGTGGAGTTTGTTCACCGACTCCGGGACGAAGAGCGACACGAGAAGCTCGCGGGTGACCGCGGAATCGACCGGTATTCCTTGCGCGACCACGAAT
>DATHEQ010000453.1:0-26929 GCA_035318505.1 Polyangiaceae bacterium
ACGGCGCGCATCGCCCTCCTCAACTACCTCGACGGCGAGAAGCGCTATATTTTGGCGCCCGACGGCATCAAGGTGGGCGACCAAATCGTGTCGAGCCGCAATGCCGACATCAAACCGGGCAACAGTCTGCCGCTCCGCGCCATCCCCCTCGGCACCTCGATCCACAACGTCGAGTTGAAGAAGGGCAAAGGCGGTCAGCTCTGCCGCTCGGCCGGCGTCGCCGCGCAGCTCATGTCGAAGGAAGGCGCGTGGGGACAGGTACGGCTCCCGAGCGGCGAGGTTCGCCTCGTGCATCTCGATTGCCGCGCCACCATTGGCCAGGTCTCCAACGCCGATCATCAGAACATCGTCATCGGCAAAGCCGGGCGCACCCGCTGGCTCGGCAAGAGACCGCACAACCGTGGCGTCACCATGAACCCCGTCGATCACCCGATGGGCGGTGGCGAGGGACGCACCAGCGGCGGGCGCCATCCGTGCTCCCCGTGGGGGCAGCTCTCCAAGGGGCTCAAGACCCGCAACAACAAGAGAACCGACGGCATGATCATCAAGCGCCGCGGGCAGAAGGGCTGATCCATGCCGCGTTCCGTGAAGAAAGGCCCGTTCATCGACGGGCACCTGACCGAGAAGATCAACGACGCCGTCGCGACCAAGAGCAAGAAGGTCATCCGCACCTGGTCGCGCCGTTCGACCATCGCTCCCGACGCGGTCGGTCTCACCTTCGCCGTGCACAACGGCCGCAAATTCGTGCCCGTGTTCGTGACCGAGAACATGGTCGGGCACAAGCTCGGAGAGTTTGCACCGACCCGCACCTTCCACGGCCATTCCGGCGACAAGAAGATCAAGGTCAAGTCGAACCCGATGACGGGCAAGAAGTAGCCAGACCAAAGATCTTTGCCGAGGGTCGCCGGGGGATGTCAAAACCCCTAGGTGCCCACCGTTTCAGAAAACCGCGCCCGCGCGCGGCCGAAGCCGAAAACGCCGGCCCGGCGCGCACCGGCTGCGATCCCCAAAATCACGACGCCCATGCTGGCGACGCTCATCGATGCGCCGTTCGACAGCGATGAGTGGCTCTTCGAGATCAAGTGGGACGGCTTTCGCGCGCTCGCCGGAATCGGCGCCAAGCGCGACGTGACGCTCACCTCGCGCAATGGCCTCGACCTGTTGGGCCGCTTCCCCGAGCTCGCCGACATGGGGAAGGATTTTACCGAGGCGCCGGTGCTGGTCGACGGTGAGATCGTGAGCCTCGACGCGAGCGGCCGTTCTTCGTTCCAACGCTTGCAGAATCACTTGAACCGCACCGAGAACGCGAGCGCCCACCTCGCGTTCATCGCCTTCGACGTGATCTATGCGAACGGCGAGGATCAGAGGCAAAAGCCTCTCCAAGAGCGCAAAGAGATCCTCGCATCGATCGTGAAGAAGGGCGCCAAGCGCGTGCTCTATTCGTCCCACGTCCTCGGCCGCGGCAAGGATCTCTTCGCGGCAGCGAGCGCCAAGGGTTTGGAGGGGATCATCGCCAAAAAGCGCTCGTCGACGTACCTGGAAAAGCGAACCCGCGACTGGGTGAAGATCAAAGCGCAGAAGGCACAAGAGTGCGTGATAGGCGGGTACACCGATCCGCAAGGGGCCCGCACCGGATTCGGCTCCCTGCACATCGGTCTCTACGATGCTTCGGGGCAGCTGAACTACGCGGGCAACGTGGGGACCGGATTCTCGCGCGAAACAGCGTCGATGTTGCTGGACAAGATGAAGCCGCTCGCGATCGCGCGTTGCCCGTTCGCCCAGCGACCACAGAAACACGTGCGCGACAGCCACTGGATCTCTCCCCAGCTCGTGGCGCAGGTGCGCTTCTCGGAATGGACGGAGGACGGTCGCATGCGCCATCCGGCCTTTCTCGGCCTTCGCACCGACAAGAAGCCGCGCGAGTGCATCCGCGAGATCCCGGAGACTCGCCGCTAAACGCGTCCGCTCTTAGCGATGACTCCGGCCGGTTGCGCACCCATACCCAGCGAACCACGATTCGTGCTGGATGTTGAAGCCGATGGCTCTCGCAGCTGCGATGGCGACCCTTTTCCTCTGGCCGTGCGGCGGTTCGATGGGCTCACCGAAGAGCGCTGCAACGCCGTCCTCCGATGCGGTCGCTACCAAGCCGGCCGCGACGACCCGCGAGCGGAACGCTGCTCATCGGGAATGGGAGCTCGTTGCAGCGGCCGACGGCGCCGCCTGTCGCGAAGAGCTGGCGGCGCTCGGCATACGTTTTCGCGTGCTGCCCGACCGCGCCGAGCCGGACGCAGAGGGGTGTGGCATTCCGCACGGCGTGATCGTCACCAAGGGTCCCCTTGGCTTCACCTACGCGCCGCCCCTGCAAATCGACTGCACGCTCGCCAAAGAGCTACCTTGGATCGAGCAGGTCATCGAGGAGCAGGCCGAGCAACACCTCGGCTCGCCCATCAAACAAGTCGTGACGCTCGGCACCTTCAGTTGTCGCAAAGTGCGCGGCGGGTTCACGGGGCGGCTTAGCGAGCATGCCGTCGGCAATGCCATCGATTTCGGGGCGTTCATTCCGCGGCGCGGAGCGACCGTCACGGTGAGCCGTGACTACCGCCCGCTCGAGGAATCTCCGGCAGCGCGCGGCATCTTCCTGCGCGGCGTTTTCCACGCCCTTCGCTCGCACGGGGGATTGACCCACGTCATCGGCCCAGAAACCCGCGCCGACCACCACGATCACATCCACGTCGATCGGGGCGAGCCGTGGTGGCACTTCGCTGACCGGCTTTTTGGCGGGTGACCGGCGAATGGAGCCGTTGTCCGAGGACGCCCGCGCTCATCGGGAATGGCTGCTGTCGTTCTGCGATGTTCCCAGCGCGGGCGCCGTCATCGATCTGGGCTGCGGGAAAGGCCACGATCTCCGTCGCCTGGCGGCGCTCCATTCCAGTCCGGATCTGCGATTGATCGGACTCGACGCGTCGGAGCCGAATGTTTCGGCAGCGGCCGAAAGTTCTGCGCATGACCGACGAATTCAATTTTCACAACATCGTTTTCGCGACCGTTTGCCCTTCGAGGATGCGACCTTCGACGTCGTCTATTCGAACAATTTGCTGGAATGCATCCAAGATCGCGCGGTCTTCGTCCGCGAGATAGCACGCATTTTGCGCCCCGACGGCCAGGCCGTCGTCGCCCATTGGGACTGGGACTCCCAATTGTTCGACGGCACCGACAAGGCGCTGGTTCGCCGCCTCGTCCACGCGTTCGCGGATTGGCAACAGACCTGGATGGACCACGCCGACGGCTGGATGGGGCGCCGCTTGTGGGGGCTCTTTCAGGCGACGAGCCTGTTCGCGGGGGAGGTGCACGCGCGCGTGCTCATGAACACGTCCTATGTCCCTCCGTTATACGGTCATTCTCGCGCCCAGGATTTTAGCGCCCTGGTGGACCGGGGACTGGCTACGGCCGACGACCATGCGCGGTTCATGGCCGATCTCGAGGAGCGCGAAAAGCAAGGGCGCTACTTCTACAGCATCACAGGTTACGCGTACGTGGGACGGCGGCGCCCGCGTCACGAGTGACCGCTCAACGCCGCCTGGTGTATGCGATCACTTACAAAATCTCGATGTAATCGATCGCTAACTTGGGCGCGCAGAGGCGGCAAGCCGCGCGAGGGGGTCGAGTTGCGACTGTCAGCGATCGCTTACATCACTGATGTACACGATCGCTGACATCAGCTGCGCTCTGTGACTCATGCTTCTCCGAACTCCTCGAGATATCGGCGCGCTCATTCGACAACGTCGTCACGAGCTCGGAATTGACCAGCGATCGGTCGCCGTCGCGTTTTCGCCAGGTTAGCTGCGCGCTCATCGCCAATTCACCTGCGTCTCACCCCGCGCGCATGGCGATCGCCTGGCCTAAGCGCGAGTTTCACGCCCATGAGCGACGATCGGATCGGTGGGTTGGCGTTGTTAGCCGTGGCGATGAGCGCCGGATGTGCTCCACACCCGAGCGGAGGCCGTCACGACGGTTCCTCTCCGCCGGCCGACGCGCCGGGCGACGCACCCTCGTACGACGACCGGGTGGATCGCGAGGACGCGGCGAGCGACGGGGCCATCCCCGGCTCCGCTTGCGTCGAGCTCGGGTGCAGCGTGCTGCTGACCCTGACCGGAGAAGCCGGCGGGGACTATTTCGGCTGGGTCTCGTCCGATCTCGGCGACATCGACGGGGACGGCGCACGCGACTTCGCCGTGGGGGCGCCGTTCAATGCGGCGGGTGGGCGCTCGGCGGGGCGCGTCTATGTGTACTCCAGCAAGACCGGCACGCAGCTTTTTCTCGCGACCGGTGAAACTCGGAGCCTGCTCGGCTTTTCAGTGAGCAGCGCCGGCGATGTCGACGGCGACGGCGTGAACGACGTCGTCGCCGGTGGTCCACAAGCCGGACTACAAGCAGCGGGTGCAGGGACCGGGCTGGCGCGCATCTACTCGGGGAAAACGGGGGCCCACGTACGAACACTGATGGGAGAGCAGGTCGACGACGCCTTCGGTTTCGCGGTTTGGAACGCCGGCGACATCGATCACGACGGGCGCAGCGACGTCATCGTGGGCGCACCCGGTTCCGACGCGCAAGGTGACAAGAGTGGCCGCGCGTATGTTTTTTCCGGCAAAACGGGCGGTGCGCTCTTCGCATTTACGGGCGAGGCGGCGGGCGATCTTTTCGGCACCGCGGTGGCAGGGCTTACCGACATCGACCACGACGGGTACCCTGACGTCGCGGTGGGTGCGCGCAACGCCGGGCCGTCGCAGCGAGGGCGCGTGTACGTCTATTCGGGCAAAACGGGTAGTTTGATGCGACGGTTCGAGGCCGACCCGAGCGGGGGCGAGCTCGGCGGCTTTTTCGTCGCGAGCGCGGGCGATGTCGACAAAGACGGCGTCAACGATATCTACGCCGGCGATTACGGCGATACCCCGGACGACGCCGCAACGACGGCGGGCCGCGCTTACGTGTGGAGCGGCGCGACGGGCGCCGTCTTGTACGACTTGCCGGCGCAAACACCAGCCGAGGGGTTCGGCATTGGTCGCGGCGCGGCGGGCGATGTCGACAAAGACGGCTATGGCGACCTCGTCATCGGCGCCTATACGAACAGCTCGGCGGCGGCAGAGGCCGGTCGAACGTATGTATTCTCCGGGAAAACGGGCGCGCTTTTACGCACGATGACGAGCAGCATCGCCGGCGAAGGCTCTGGTTATGACGCCGTCGGCATCGGTGACATCAACGCCGACGGCGCCATCGACTTTCTCATCACGGCCGCCACCCATCCGGCGAAAGGACCAAACACCGGCCGTACTTACGTGATCGCCGGCGCGCACTGATGATAAAGTCGTCGTCACGCCGCTGTTGAGGGCAAAAGAGGGAGGGGTCCCATGCTGGAGGTCATCTACATAAGCGCCGCGGTCAAGCCGTTCAGCCAGGCCGAGCTCACGACGCTGCTGCGCAAGGCGCGGATCAACAACACTCGTCTCGGTGTGACGGGGATGCTTCTTTATGATCGTGGCTCGTTCTTGCAGGTACTGGAGGGTGAAATAGCGGACGTGCGCTCGCTCTACGAGGTCATCAGCAAGGATCCGCGCCACGAGCGCGTCATCAAGCTGCTCGAGACAACCGTGCCGAATCGATCGTTCGGAGACTGGTCCATGGGTTTCGCCGCCGGCGCGCAGATTCGTGCCTCTCAGCTCGAAGGTCACAACGAAGTTTTGCGTCCCGATTTTTCGGAGGCTTCCTTCTTGCCCGATCGCGAGCGAGCCAAGGCAAGGCAGGTGCTGCTCGCCTTCCGCGAAGGTCGCTGGCGCACGTTCGTGGGCTCGTGATGCTGGCGCGCGACAGAGGCTAAGCGGCGAGGATCATGGCCGCGATTCGCCGACCGGAACGTGCGCGCGCTGGAGGATGGCGGCGAACCGCGCGTCGTCGCGCAATGAGTCGAAGCGGGGATCGCGGAGCAACGGCAAAAACCAGGGTGAATGCTGAGAAGCCGCGCGCTCGAGCCACGACAGGGCCTCTGCTCGATCCGCCGCGCCAGCGTACTTGACCGCGACAAAACCGGGATTGGGGTGAGTGTCGCCGGCCATGGCGCGGCCGGCCAATCGCTTGGCGATGACCTCCGTCGTGCGGCGAACGGCGTCCGCGGGAGTCGCGGCCAGCGCCGTTTTTTCCTCGTCGCCGAGAGGAAACAGGGTTGCCCACGCCGCCGCTTCCTTGGCCGCGCCCACCGCGTCTCCGGCCAGAGCTCGCGCCATCATCAAGTGCTCGCGCGACCACGCATCCTTCGGCTCGAGCTCGAGGGTTCGCTCGAACTCGCGAATCGCCGCGGGATATTCGCGGCCCAGGTAAGCATGCCACCCCGCATCGGACACGATCGCCGGCGAGAGCGGATCGAGCGCCTTCGCTCGTTCGATGGCGCGAATCGCCTCGCGATGGCGCCCCGCCGCGGAGAGGAAGGCTGCAAAGTAATGATGGGCCGCGGCGAGCCCCGGGTTCCTGGCGAGCGCATTGCCAAAGGCCGTCTCCGCCGCCGCCCAATTCCAATCGCGTTGCAGCGCGCAAAGGCCGAGCGCGGTGTCGCCGAGTGCCTCGCGCGGGGACAGCTCGTGCGCGCGATGGGCGGCCGCACACGATTTATCGAGCGCTTCCGAGGCCGGCACCACACCTGCAGCCGCGTCGTACGCCATCGCCAGCTCGCCCCAAGCGACGGCATTCTGCGGGTCGATTCTCAGCGCCTCTTCGTAGGCCGCGAGCGCCGGTCCGACGGAATTGGGGTCGTTCTTGTTGCGAAGGTAGCGCGCCTTGGCCAGGGCCTCTTGTGCGGGCGCGGGCGATGCGGGGGGGGTTTCCGCAGGGTCGACGGCAATGGCCAGCGATCCGGCCAGGTTCAACGCTAACTCACGCTGGATCGAAAGCACGTCGGTGCCTGTCGCCTCGAAAGCTTTGGCCCAGACTGGCGTCTGTTCTTGAAGACGATAGAGCTGCGCCGTGACACGCAGGCCATCGTCGACTTTGCGCACCGCGCCTTCGAGCGCGTAGTCCGCCTTCACGCGGGCCGCGATCTCGCGCAGCGGCTGACGGGCGGCACGATAGGCGAGTGACGTCGTGCGCGCGATCACCTGCACGCGCCCGGGATCGGCCGACGCGAGGCCGGCGATGATTTCCTCCGTCAGACCATCGCACCACACGTCTTTGCCGGGGTCACCAGTCATATTTTCGAACGGCACGACGAAGACGACGTTCGCCGCATTGGGATCGCGGACAGAGCGAGCACGCAACGCAAAGACCGCCAGGGCCAGCGAAGCCAAGAAGACGCCGAGGAATGCGAGCCACGCGATGCGTGCCGAAGGTGCCGCGGGCGCGCGCACCGCTGCGCGCTCGATAGCGCCGATGAACCGATACCCACGTCGCGGCAAGGTCTCGATGAACGATGGTTGTTCGGCGTTGTCACCGAGCGCGGCGCGCACCTGCTTGATGCAGAAGTTGAGACCCTGCTCGAAGTCGACCGCGGTATGATCGCCCCAAATTTCACGGCGGAGCTCGTCACGCGTCACGAGCTCGCCTGGCCGGCGCAAAAGCGTCGCCAAGACGCGAAACGGCTGAAGCTGCAGCTTGATGGGCGCCCCCGCCCGGAAAAGCTCGGCGCTGCGCAGATGCGCGGTGAACTCGCCGAACGCGATCACGTCGCTCGCGCGGCCGATGGACCCCGGATCTGCCTCAACGCCGCGCGGGTCGGCCATGCTTGCGTCGTTCGTCATCGCCGAGCCTCGCGAGAGCATGTCGTCGGAACAAGCTCGCGGCAAGGGCGATCGGCGCCGGGCTCGACATTGCTGGATGCCTTTGGCAAAGGTAGCATCGCCGTCCCTATGCCGGTCTCGGTGCAGCCCATCGGCGTCGTTCGATCGCCCGTCATTACCGGCTATTTCTGAAGTCCGTGCGGTACGTCGAGCGCCCCGTTCCCCGCCGACTCGAACCGTTCGTCGAATGCGTTTGGACCGTGTGGGCGCGCGCCTCGACCCGCGCGCCCGAGCGCATCGTGCCCGACGGTTGCCCGGAGATCATCGTGCACCTCGGCGACCCTTTCGCGCGTCGCATCGACGCCCGATGGCGCCCACAACCGCGCGTCTTTTTGGCGGGGACGCTGACGCGACCGTGGATGGTGAGGAGCGGCCGGCGCGTGCTGACGGTCGGGCTGCGCTTTCGCGCCGCCGGTTTCCCGGCGCTCTTCGGGCGAAGCTTGGCGAAAACGGCGGATCGAGAAATCCCGCTGGCCAGTCTGCTCGGCGCTGCGGCGCGCCGCGATCTCGTCACCCGGCTCGTCGAAGCGCGACCGGGGCAGCGGCGCCTCGACGCGGCGATCGCGTGGCTCGACCGACATGGAAAACCGGCGCCAGTGGCCGCCCTCAGCATGAGCGCCACCGCGATGATCGTTCGCGCCCGTGGTCAGCTTCGCGTCGATGACATCGCCGCGAAGCTCGGCTGCACGCGCCGACAGCTCGAACGAAGCTTCGCCCGTGATCTTGGCCTCGGCCCCAAGGTGTACGCGCGCATCGTGCGCCTCAATACGGTCTTGGCTCGCCTCGACGAATGCGAACGGCCCGCCGCAGTGGATGTAGCGCTCGAGGCCGGGTACTTCGATCAAGCGCACCTCTTGCGTGACTTCCGCCTCCTCGCCGGGCGGTCGCCGCGGCAAGGTCGCGCCGAGGACGGTGCCATGGCGCGGAACTTCACCCGACCGGAGCGCCTCCGTCTTCTCTTTCTCGGCGATTGAATGGCCGAGTGAACGCAGCCGGTCGTCGCTTTTTTCCAAGAGCTTGCCCGTCGCGCGGCGTAGCGTCGCCGAAGGAGATCCACCGCCATGCTCTCGCTTCATGCACGTCTCACGCTGTTCTTGCTCGCCACGCTGCATCCGTCGTGTGCCCCTGCGGCCGCAGCGGCGGAAACCCCGCCCGCGGCGGCGGCAATTTCCGCCCGACCGATCGCGGACGCTTCGCGTTTGGCGTGGCTGCAAGGCCGTTGGGTGGGATCGTCCGACGGGATGGACATGGAAGAGCATTGGACCTCGTCCGCTGGTGGCGCGCTGATCGGCATGCACAAGGACGTGAGGGGCGCGCGCATGACGAGCTTCGAGTTTCTGCGCATCGAATCGGCGCCCGAGGGTGGGCTCGTGTACTTCGCGAGCCCGCGATCGGCCGCGGCGACCCCTTTCGCGCTCGTCGAGCTCGGCGATCGGCGCGCCGTATTCGAGAACAAGGCTCACGATTTCCCTCAGCGCATCCTCTATTGGCTGGACGCCGAAGAAGCGCTTCACGCGAAGGTCGAGGGCACGCTCCGAGGTTCGCTGCGGTCCGAGGAGTGGGCTTGGAAAAAGCAGCGATAGCGTGAACGCGAGCAGCGCGCCCCGCGCAGGGCGTGCCGCGCACCTCCCTGTTCAGCTGCGCTCATGTGGGTATTGGACGCGCCCCGCTCGTCGGACGCTGGGAGTGAATAAATCAATTGCCTGGGGAGTCGAAGGTTCCCTAAGGTTCTTCTTTCATGGAGAAAAATATGCGCATTTCTTTGTCGAAGGTTTGGGGGCCGTGGCTTTTGATCTTGGCGAGTGCTTGCACCATCAAGACGGTCGATACGACGCCTGATGGGGGCAGCACGGGCGGGAGCGGTGGTTCGGGTGGGACGGCGGGGGCCAGTGGTGCCGGCGGTTCGAGCGGCGCCGCCGGTTCGGGCGGCGCGGGCACCGATGCCGGCGCAGACGTGGGCACGAGCCCCGACGCAACCGGCGCTGGCGGAAACGCGGGAACCGCGGGAACCGGCGGCGCGGCAGGTACCGCCGGCGCCGCGGGCGCAGCGGGCAGCGGCGGAAACGCCGGAGTCGATGGCGGCGCGGATAGCGGCACGGGCGGCGCCGCGGGAAGCACGGATGGTGGACCGGGGGGAAGCGCCGGTGCGGGCGGCACGGGCACGACGGACGCCGGCACGGGCGATGGAGCATCGGGCGATTCGTGCGCCGGCCCCGAAACGACGCCCAACGACGATCGCGACCACGCCACGCTTTACCCGCTCGGCGCGACGACCAAAGCGTGCTTGCAGTCGCAAAACGACGTCGACTTTTACGAGTTCACCTTGCCGAGCACGCCGGTGCAAGGCGGCTTCGTCAAGATCCAAGTCACCGACGTCGCCACGACGGGCACCGTCAGTTTCACCGTCTACGCGGTGCATGACAACGGCGAGTTCTTGACGGAGAGCAGCTCCACCGCGGGAGGCAGCGCGTTCGGCTATTTCGCCGGCAAGGCGGGCGCAAAATTCCGCATCAAGGTCGAACCGTATTTGTCGGTGAGCGCGCCCATGGCCTACTCGCTGACGGCAACGTTCACGGGCGTCGACGACACCCACGAGCCCAATGACGACAACGCGCACGCAACGCCGATCACCGTCGGAACACCGGTCTCTGGTTACATCTTCGCCGGATACGAGGACCACAGTGCGCCAGCCGATGCGGTTTGGGACGATCGCTTCAAGATCACCCTTCCCGAAGGCGAGATGACGTTCACACTCACCGTGCCCCCGGACATGGACGGCGAGATCGAGCTCTTCAACGCGAACGGCTCGCAGCTCGACACCGAGGCGGATTCGACGCTGGGCTCCACGGTCGTTCTCAAGTACACGCTGACTTCGACCGACGCGGGCGTGTGTTACGTCTCGGTTCACCCTTATATCCACCGTCCTCTCGACGGGACCGGGTCCACCACGCCGGGGTTTTGGTCGACGCCGTACACGCTGACGGTAACCGGCCCCTGAAGCACTCGCGATTGCGATAGCAATACGGTTGCGGCGGCGCTCCCACATCGGGATCGCCGCCGCCGAACTTTTGTTCACCCGCGGAACGTGGCTCTCGCGCACACGACGCGTGAGCACAAGCACCCACGCCGAGCACAGAGGCTCACTCGGATGCTTACACGTCGGGGCCCGGCCGCGGCCTACGCATAGACGCATCCGCGATTGGAAATAACAAACACGTCTTGGGCGTATCGACAGAGAAGTAGCGTCCGGCTATCGTTTAAGGCTGGGAGGACATCATTCCCAATCTGAGGTTGATCTCGAACCCCGATGCTTTGCCAGAGCTGCGCAAGCAGCAGGTGGGGCGCTACGCAATCTTCGACGAGATTGCGGCGGGGGGGATGGCTACGGTGCACTTGGCGCGGCTGGCGGGGCCAGTTGGCTTCTCGCGCGTCGTCGCCGTCAAGCGGCTTCATCCCCATCTGCTCGACGATCAGGACTTCAAAGCGATGTTCTTGGACGAAGCGCGACTGGCGGCGCGCATCCGCCATCCGAACGTGGTTCCGACCCTCGACGTGCTCGTCCATGACAAGGAGCTCATCCTCGTCATGGAGTACGTCCACGGCGAGTCGCTCCTCGCGCTAACGCGGTCAGCGCGCCAGCAGAAGACGCCGATCCCACTCTCCGTCTCCGTGGCGATCATGGTGAGCGTGCTGCACGGTTTGCACGCGGCGCACGAAGCGCTCGACGAAAAGGGACAGCCGCTCGGCATCGTTCACCGCGACATCTCGCCGCACAATATTTTGGCGGGAGTGGACGGGATGGTCCGCGTGCTCGATTTCGGCGTCGCCAAGGCGCTGCAAGGCCGCACCGCCGCCCAACCCGACAGCGCGCTACCGCCTGGCACCGTGAAAGGGAAATTCTCCTACATGGCGCCGGAGACGTTGCGCGGCGAGCCGACCACCCGTCAGGCCGATCTCTTCTCGGCGTCGGTCGTCTTTTGGGAGCTGGTCACCGGCCACAAGCTCTTCGGAGCGCCGACCGAGCAGGAGCGGATCCTCAAAGTATTGAAGGGCAACATTCCGCCGCCGAGCGCGATCGTGCCCGGCTTGCCTCTCGTCGTCGACAAGATCGTGCTGCGCGGTCTCAGTCCCAACCCGCTCGATCGCTACGAGACCGCCGACGAGATGGCCGCCGAGCTCGAAAACATGCTCTCGCCCGCCTCACAGCGCGTCGTCGGCGAATGGGTGACCAAGCTCGCCCACGAGGCGCTCGAGCGCCGATCCGAGCTCCTTCAGCAGATCGAGGTCTCCAATATCAACTCCATGCCGCCCTCGGCGCTCGGCAAGGTGCAGCCGAGCACCACCGCGGCGCCGAGCGACTTGGCGGCCTTGGACGCGATGTCCGAGACGACGCCCATCACGTCGCCGCGCTCTTTGGGGCGCTCGGGCAAGCTCGCCATCGCCGTGGGTATCGCGGCGCTCTCGATAGGGGCTTTGACCTTGGTGGCGCGCGCGCTTCGATCGCCGAGCCCCGCCGAGGCGCCCCTTGCGCTCGCATCTCCGCCGGTCGCCGAGGCCCCCGCCGCGGCCCCCAGCCTTCCCAACGAGCAAACTCAAGATCCCAGCACGGGCGTCGCTTCTCCCTTGCAAACCAAGGCGGCGGAGCCGAGCGAAGGTGCCAAGGCTGCACCCACCAACACCCACCCTGTCTCCGCGCCGCGACCGACACGCCACTCTGCGCCTCGTCCCTCCGGCAATGCGAAAGACTTTCTTCCCAGCCATTTGTGACGGAGCCCCGCGACGACGCGCCTGCGTCGTCGTGCTCGCAGCGCTGGCTTGGACCACACCGTTGCTCGCGGCTCCGCAAGCGCCAAGCAATGGCGAAAGCGGTCGCCCGGCGATGGACAGTGCGACCGCGGAGGCGAAGTTCAATGCCGCTCTCCGCCTTTTCAAGGCCGGCAAAATGGCCGACGCGCTGCCTGTGTTCCGCGAGATCGCGGAGGGCAACGGCAGCCCCAACGCGCGTCTCTACATCGGTCACTGTCTCCAGCAGCTCGGCAAATACGTCGAGGCGCATAAGGCATTCACGGCCGTCGTCAAGCAGACCACACAGCGGGGCGACACCAAATACGAACCGACCCGCGAAGCGGCGCTGGCGCAGCTCGGGCTTCTCGAGCCTCGCATCGCCAAGGTGGTCGTCTCCCTCGTCGAAGTACCGGCCGGTCTCGCGGTGACGCTCGACGGCGCGACCGTCGAGGAAAAGGATCTCGGGTCGCCCGTGGTGGTCGAACCGGGCGCCCACAAAATCGAAGGCACGGCGACCGATATGGCTCCCGTGCGCCGCGAGATCAGCGTCGAGCCCGGCGAATCCAAGACGACCATCCTCACCTTCAAGAAGCTCGAAGCCGCACCCGCGCCGTCGCCGTCCGAGGCGCCGCCGAAGCCCGAAAGTGCCCCGTCCCAGCCGTTTCCCCTGCGCACCGTGGGATTGGTCGCAGGGGGCGTCGGGGTAGCGGGACTGACCGTCTTCACCGTGGCCGGCCTCATGGCCAAGAGCACCTTCAACCGTATGAGCGACGAGTGCGGCGCATCGGGATGCTCGGACGCGGCGCAGCTCGGCGAAATCGACAAGGGGCGCTCGCAGCAGACTCTCGCCAACGTCGGCATCGTGGTCGGGTTGGTCGGCCTCTCCGCCGGCGCGGCGCTCGTCATTCTTGGTGGGCGCAGCCATGGGAATGACGCTCCCGCGACGGTCGCGGTGTCCGGCGTGCCGGGCGGCGGCGCCGTCTCTTACACGGGCAAGTTCTAGATGCGATCGGCGGCCAATGGCTGGACAGGTGCGCTGACCGCACTCTTCGTCGGCGCGGCTTTCAGCGCCTGTTCCTACGATTTCGACGCGCTCGTGGCGCACACCGGTCCCGGGGGGGCTGGGGGCTCGGCGGGTCTCGGAGGGGCGGGCGGAGCTGCATCCGACGACGCCAGCGACGGCCCCACGGGCGCCGGCGGCTCGGGCGGCGCGACGGATGGCGCGGCCGGCAGGGGGGGTTCCGGTGCAACCGAAGCGGGGGCCGACGCCGGCAAGGGCGGCACGGCCGTCACCGATGCCGGCGGCGGTAAGTCGGGCGCCGATGCGGCGTCCGACCGTGGCGCCACTGCGAGCGATGTACGCGCGGATGCCGCGTTCGACTGCGCTTCAGCCGGCGGCACCGTGTACCAAGGGCATTGTTATTACCCGAGCGCGACCATGACCACTTGGGATGTGGCCAACACCAGCGGCTGCGTCGCGCCGTCGCATTTGGTCGTGATCACGACGGCGGGCGAGCAAGGCATCGTGGCCGCGATCCTACCCGGCAAAGACCGATGGATCGGGCTTCATAAAGATCTTCCGGCCAACTTGGAGTCGTCATTTCACTGGGTCACCGGCGAAGCACTCACCCACAAAAGCTGGGATTCGTACGACACGGGCCCCCCCGAGCCCAATTACAGTGGCGACTGCGTGCGCATGCGGCTCACCAACAATTGGGGCGACACGCCGTGCACGGACAGCTACGTCGCCGTGTGCGAACGCGAATAGCGGTAACGTCGTGCTACGGTCTCGGCCCATGCCCGAACCCAGCCCGTCCGATCCCGGCGCCGCGGCGAAGCGCACGAAAAGCGCGAAGGTTCGCCCCTTCGAGAAAAGCCACCTGCCCGACGTCGTAGAGCTCTACGAAGAAGTGTTCGGCAAGAGCGGCGCGCGCGACTTCGCCGCGCGCTGGCGCTGGTCTCAGGAAGAAAACGGCTTTTCCGCCGAGACGCGGAGATGGTCGCTGCTCGACGGCGAACGGTTGGTCGGCTTTCTGGCGACGGTTCCCCAACGCTTCCGCGTCGCGGGACACGACGTTCTCGTGCACTCCTCTTGCGACTTCATGGTGCACCCCGATTACCGCTTTCACGGCATCGCCCTCATGCGCGAGTACTTCCGCGCCTGTGACAACTGCGTGTCGCTCGACGACATGCCGGCCACCATCGCCGTGCTCAAGATGATGAAGGCCGTCGCTATCGACAATGCGGTGCGCTACGTGCGCGTGCTCGACGGACGCGTCATCAAGGATCGCGTGCCCCGGCTAGCCAAGGTTCCCGCCTTCGCTTTTTTGCCGGCGACGTGGGCGCTCGCGGCGTACGACGCTGGGCGTGCCCTGCGCATGCCGCGCGTCGAAGAAACGCGGGAGTTCGACGTGCGTTTCGATCGCTTCTTTTCGACGACGCTCGAAGCACGATCCATCTCCCTCGTGCGTGACTCGACTTACCTCACCTGGCGCTATGGTCCCCTGTCGCCGCACCGGTCGCGCACCATCGGCGTCGTGACCGACGCGCAGCGGGAGCTCGACGGCTACGTCGTCTGCGCGACGTCCCCCAGCGGGGTCGATCGCAGCGGCTACATCTTCGAGCTGCACGTTCGACCAGGAGCCCCTGCCCAAACCTTCAGCGCGCTCATGACATTCGCCTGCCGTCGCATCCGGCGCGAAGGGGGACATTTGGCGCGCCTGCACTGGATCCGCAGCGTGACCGGCGCGCCCGAGCCGATTGTGCGCGCCAACCGCTTCCGGCGGCGCGCGCATCAACATGTCTTGCTCATCAAGTTCCGCGACCCGGCGCTCCAAGCGGCGGCGGCCGAGGCATCGAGGTGGGACTACGGTTTTGGCGACGCGGAAGCGAGTCACAGCGTCGCGACGTGAAGGGGCGCCGCCCTCGGCGAACGCGCGTTTCTCGGCCCTTCGTTCCGGGCGGGCCTTTGCCTTGCAGAGCTTGCCGCCGGGGCGGTAAAAGGAGAATCGTGAGGAAGGATCCCCCATGGGAAGCAGCGAAGCCGACATCATCGTAGCCGTCCGCAATTACATGCAGAAAGAGCTCCTGCAGAGCGAAGTCGAGCTGGGGGACGACACGGCGCTCATCGAAGGGGGCCACCTCACGTCGCTGCAGACCGTCCAACTCGTGATGTTCATTGGGGAGCAGTACAGCGTGGAGATCGAGCCCGAGGAAGTGAACGAGGACGAGTTCCGTTCGCTCGCGACCATCGCCGCTCTCGTGAAGCGAAAGCTTCCGGCCTAGGACAACGCATCTCACGTCTGCGCGCCGCAGACCGAAAGAAGGGATCATGGCCAGCAAGGTATTGCACGCCGAGTGGACGCTGTTTCACATGCTGCTCAACGTCGTCGAGCGGACGCCTGACAAGACGGCGATCGTCGAGAGCGGACGCGAGTACACCTACGCCGATCTCCTCACGCAGTCCTCGCGCCTTGCACGCGCGCTCAAGGCCGGCGGGCTGCGCCGCGGCGATCGCGTGGGCATTTACCTGGAAAAAAGCTGGGAAGCGGTTTTGTCGATGATCGCCATCGGACACGCGGGCGGCGTGTACGTGAACATCAATCCCCAGCTGAAATCGGCGCAAGTCACGCACATCATGAAAAACTGCAGCGTGCGTCAGTTGATCGCCGACGACACCAAGCTGCTCGAAGAACAGGTCCCGCCCGTCGACGTCGCCTACGTGAAAGGCGACAAATGCCCGAATGCGCCTTCCGCCAAGAGAACGATCGCGCTGAAGGAGATCCTCGAATCGGGCGAGATCGAGCCGCCCACGACGCCATCGACGGAAAGCGATCTGGCGACGATCATCTACACGTCCGGTTCGACGGGCATGCCCAAGGGCATCATGCTCACGCACCACAACGTCGTCGTGGGCGCGCAGATCGTCTCCACCTACCTCGAGAACACGCCCGAAGACCGCGTGCTCAGCATCTTGCCGCTGAATTTCGACGTGGGGATGAACCAGTTTACGACCATGCTCCGTGTCGGGGGCACGCTGGTTCTGCCGCGCTCGATCCTGCCCGGCGAAATATTGAAGAGTCTCCGGCAGGAGAAGATCACGGGCATCGCCGGCGTGCCGGGCGTGTGGGCGCTTCTCCTCCAGGGCAGAAAAAGCCTCGAGCGCGAGCCGCTCACGCATCTGCGCTACATCAGCAACACGGGCGGGATGATTCCGCAGCCGCATCTCGACGGCCTGCGCGAGGTGCTGCGGGGGACGAAGATCTTCCTCATGTACGGACTCACCGAGGCGTTCCGGTCCACCTTCTGTCCACCGGAAGAGGTGGGGCGCGGTTCGGCCTGCATCGGCAAGGCCATTCCCGACACGGACATCTGGGTCGTCACGGCGGAAGGCAAAGAGACGGCGCCCGACGAGATCGGCGAGCTCATTCATCGCGGCCCCACGGTGGCCCTCGGTTATTGGGGGGACGAAGACAAAACGCGGTCGGTCTACCGCGTGAACCCTTTTGCTCCGCCCGAGCTTCTCGGTGCGGACATGGTCGTCTATTCGGGCGATCTGGTGAAGCGCGACAAAGACGGCTTTCTCTACTACGTCGGGCGCCGCGACGAGCAGATCAAGACCCAGGGCTATCGCGTGAGCCCGCTCGAGATCGAGGAGCTCGTCCATTCGACGGGCGTCGTGCACGAATGCGCCGCCTTCGGCAAAAAAGACGAAATGCTCGGACAGCGCATCGTCGTCATCGCCTCGATCAAAGAGGGAAAGACGTCGACCCCGGAAGAGATTCGCAAGCTCTGCGCCGCGGTCGCGCCCGCTCACCTCATCCCGCAAGACATCCACATCCTTCCCGAGATGCCCAAGAATGCGAACGGCAAAATCGATCGGAGCTTTCTGAGAAATGAGTATGCAAGAAGCTAAGATCCCGCGTCTCGTCGACGCCCTCGGCGGTATCGACAAGGGCGAGATGCACGTAGGCGGCATCCCTGTGCGCACCCTGGCGAAGCAGGTGGGCACGCCCTTTTACGTGTACAACGGGGACACGCTCGTCCAGAAAGTGCGTGCCGTGCGCACGGCGCTCGGACCGGAAACAGACCTCTACTTCTCCATCAAAGCCAACCCCAGCCTCGGCGTTTGCCAGCTGGTGGCGCGCGAAGGCGTGGGCGCCGAGCTCGCATCGATAGGCGAGCTTCACGTCGCCGAAAAGGCGGGGTTTCCCGCGGCGCGCGCCATCTTCGCCGGGCCCGGCAAAACGAACGAAGAGCTCGAGCGCGCCGTTCGTTGGGGGATCGAATCGGTCAACGTCGAATCGACCGGTGAAATGGAGCGTCTGTCGGCGATCGCGGCCCGTCTCGGCAAGCCCACCCGTGCGTGCCTGCGCATCAACCCCAAAGAGCAAGTCAAAGGTGCGCAGATGCGCATGGGGGGCGGCCCCACCCAGTTCGGCATCGACGAAGAAGATCTGGGCGCGGTCATCGAGCGCTTTCAGGGTCACTCGCATCTTTCCATCGTCGGGGTTCACGTCTACGTGGGCAGCCAGATGTTCGACATCGACGCGCTCATCGCCAACTGCCAGCACATCCTCGATATCAGCGTCGGCGTCGCGCAAAGGCTGGGCAAGCCGCTGCAATCGATCGATCTCGGCGGCGGCTTCGCCGTTCCCTACTTCGACAATTCGCCGGACTTCGACCTGCCGGCGTTCTCGAAGGCGTACCGCTCGGTCGTCGATCGCTGCAAATCGACGCCGCTCCTCGCGGAAGCCAAGCTGATCATCGAGCTCGGGCGCTACTTGGTGGCAGAGTCCGGGCTCTACGTCACACGCGTCATCGACGTGAAGTCATCGCGCGGCACCACCTATGTCGTCGCGGACGGCGGAATGAACCATCACATCACCGCCACCGGCAATTTCGGGCAGGTGTTCCGCAAGCCTTATCCGGTCGCGATTTTGAACCGCATGACCGACCGCTGCGACACGCAAGTCGCCGTGGTTGGCCCCTGCTGCACGCCGCTCGACGTGATTGGCCAGAAAATCACGGCGCCCAAAGTCGAGGTGGGGGATCTCGTCGGCATTTTTTACAGCGGCGCTTATGGCTACAGCGCGAGCAGCCTCGGCTTTCTGAGTCACCCCACGCCGGCGGAAGTGCTGATCATGGGCGGTAAAGCGACGGTGCTGCGCGACGCCGGAAAGCCGGACGGCGTGCTCGCGGGGCAGCGGGGCATTTGAATTACCATTCACGACCCGATTTCGTCCTCGCTGCGTAGGGGCACGCCTGCCCGTCGGGAAACCGGGCCCCCTAGCGTAAGGACCGTCGCAAAGACGCGCGCTATCGAGCGAAAGGTATTGCTTCCCGATGCCTAGCAATGGGATGAGAAAGCGTCCATGTTATGGGCAATGGTCGACCAGATCGGCTCGACCACTTAAAAGGCATTGGAGCGCGCTAAGGCGCGAGCACGCCCCTTCTGCTCTGGAGCCACCATGAAACGTACGAATCTCTCTTTGCTTCTGCTTGGGTTCCTCGTTGCCTCCACCGGCAGCGTCCGCTGCGGCGGCAATGAGGGCGTCGAATTCGACGATGGGGGTACCGGCGGCAAAACCGGCGATGGCGCATCAGGCAGTGGCGGTCGTATCGTCACCGCCGGTGGTACGACGAGCGGTACGACGGGCATCGGCGGTACGACGGGCACCGGCGGATCCGGCACCGGTGGCGCCGGCGGCTCGGGAACGGGCGGCAGTGCGACCGGCGGAACGGGCGGCGCAGTCGACGGCGGAACGGGAACGGGCGGCACCGGTATCGGCGGCAAAGGCGGAGCGGGTGGCAAGGGAGGCGCCGCCGGCACAGGAGGCGCCGCCGGCAAAGGTGGCTCGGGCGGGACAGCCGGAACGGGCGGCAAGGGCGGGGCAGCGGGTACGGCCGGCAAAGGTGGCGCCGCCGGCAGTGCAGGCAAAGGCGGAGCCGCAGGCGCCGCAGGCAGAGCGGGTGCGGCCGGTTCGGCCGGAATGGCGGGCGCGGCCGGCAGCGCGGGCACCGGCGGCAATGACGGCGGCAACGACGGCGGTACCACGGACGGCGGCGGCGGCGACGACGGTGGGACCGGGGGCGATGACGGCGCAACGGACGGCGGAACCAGCGACGACGGTGCCGCAGACGGCGGCGGCGGCGGCGACGACGGCGGGATGGACGGCGACTGAACGCGTGCGGCGAGCGAACGCGATCACAAGTACGTGGCGCTTAGCGCATAGGATCCCGCTACGAACACGCTCCAGAGGAGCGGATACTGTTCGACGCCTTCGGTGCGCACCCACGCCGCGCGCAAGCCCCCCTCCGCCGATACTTGCCGGGTAAATCGATAAAGAACCGAGGCCGAGCCCGAGTAGTAGTTGAACGGCAAAGCGGTGGAGTTCGAAAACACGACGCGCGGAAGCGCCGACTGGGCGCCCGAGAAGTTGGCGATGAGACTGAGCTGGTAACGTGTCCAGCTGACGTCGAGCACCCACTGCAGCCGTTGATCGAAGTCACCGGTGAAGCGATCGATCATCGGCGCGAATTGCAGCAAACCGACGCTGCGCAAACGGCCGCCCGATAGGCCGAACCCATAGTCGAGCGCCGCGGTGCTGGTCGGAACGATTGCGCTCGTGCGCCGCCGGGGAGGGCCGTCCGATTCGGCCAGCGCCGCGGCGGCACCGACGTAGAGCGAGCTCACCAATGCCGGCGCCCAGCGGTGGTACCATTGCTCGCCGAGGTCGACCATCTGCGCGCGCATCGTGGAACCGGTCTCGAGCGACGTCCCATTCGTCACCGTGGTGAGGTCGTCGGTGAGCGAGGCCCGATGGCGCACGCTGATGGTTGCGGACGGGCCTTTGCGCAGGGGAAGGAACCCTTCCGACTGAGCGCCGATGCCGCCGCCGTATTCGTATCCGGCGCTCAGGGTGCCGAACGTGCGCGTCGAGAAGATCTGTTGCAGGGTGGCGCGGGTGTTGGACGAGGCGAGCGTGACGTTTTGGTCATAGCTTTGAAGCCGCGCCGTCGTGAGCGGCCCCGTTTGGCCGGGAGGCGGTGTTCCGGTTTGGCCGCCGGGCGGTGGCGTTCCCGTTCCGCCCGGCGGTGGCGTGCCGGTGGTGCCTCCGGGCGGCGTCGTACCGGTAGGAGCATCGAGGGCCGGAGCAGCTACCGACATCGCGCGGAAATTGCGCGTGCCGTACGAACCACTCTGCGTGATCGAAACGCTGGTGTGCTCCCAGCGGTAGCCCGCGCTAGCGTCGGCAGCCTGCTGGAAAATGAGCTCGCCCTCCTCGTCGACCGTCATGGAGAGCCAGGTCAGGGTGGGCACGTACCCGAACGAGTAGCTCGCGTGTGGCGTGGTGAGCGCGAGACGAACTGCCGGTCGCGTCTCGGCGTCGAAACGAAGGGCGGAGCTCTGCACCCGGGTGCGGATCTCGGTGCGATCGGCGGCCGTTACCGTAACGGCTTGGGCCAAAATACAGTGGATGAGCGCCCAGGCGGGGCCCGCGATCACAGCCATTTATTCGACGACGACGACGTCGCCCGTGCGCAGGCGGAACGCGGTCGAATTAGGCTCGCCGGCCACCAGATCGTCGTAGCGAAAGCGGATGCGCTGCACTTCGCGGTTGGGAATGCCGGTGCGCACCACGAAGATGCGGCTGCCACTCGCGAACTCGGTGAGCCCGCCGGCATTGGCGATGCCTTGCATCACGTTGACGGGACCTTCGAGCTTGAGCGTGCCGGGGCGGCGGACCTCGCCGACGAAGGTGATGCGCAGCGGCGCCGATTCCTCGATGGCCACCGTGACGCTCGGCGCGACGACGAATCCCCGCTGCTTCAGTTGCTCCTCGATCTCGTGACTCAGCTCCGTCGGGCGTTTGCCGGCCACCGGAACCTCGCCGAGCAAAGGCATGGAAAGGGTGCCGTCGGGGCGCACGTGACCGCGCGCCGACATCGGTTCCTGCGCGTAGACGCGAATGGAGATGAGATCGTCGACGCCAATTCGGTCCTCGACCTGGCCGCTGAATCGGTCGAGCGGCATTTGCGAAACCCAGACGTACGGTTGGCTCCCTGAACAAGCGGACGTGCCGCTACCAAGCGCAAGGGCGAGGGCGATGCACCAGCTCGCCCCCGGTTGTGCGATTCGATAGCCTACAAAGCGGGATCCCATGCGACCTCCATGAAGGTGGGCCGAGGGCCCGAGCAAGGGCGGATATGACCACGGAAGTCCAGGCGCGGCAACTCCCCCGCAGCGTCGCGCGGCCCGGCCCAAGGGCCACCGAGAGGCGTTGTCGCCGGATGCGCATCGGGTGAGAATGCGGTGAGGAGTGCCCTCGGCGGTCAGGAATTGGTCATGCGCGACGAATCGGACGGCAAAACAGAATCGAACGGCGTCTCGACCCGCGCGAGCGGCGAAGATGGGGCCGACCTCCCCGAGCTCTCGGTGGTGGTCGCCACCTACAATCGCGCGGCACTCCTACGCGATCTCATCGACGATCTCGAAAAGCAGACGCTCGCGCCATCGTCATTCGAAGTGCTCATCGTCGATGATGGTTCGAAGATCCCCGTGAAGCCGGTCGTGCAAGGCCGGCCCACTTCGTTTGCGCTGCGGGTGATCGAGCAAGCGAACGCGGGGCCCGCCGCCGCTCGGCATCGGGGAATCGTGGAAGCGAGAGCCGATGTGATTCTCATCATCGACGACGACATGCGGCTTCCACCCGCGCTTTTGCAAGAGCACCTGCGCCGCCATCGCGAGGGCCATTCCGTCGTGCTCGGCCACATCCGCGCCGCGCCCCGTCTCAGCGAAATGCCGCTCTTCGAGCGGTTCCACGCGCAGCAGCTCGATCGCCAAGTGGCGGCGTTTCGGGCGGGATTGCCCGCGCGAGGTGTCCACCTCTGTACCGGCAACGTGTCGTTCCGGCGCGCCGCCTACCTCGAGATCGGTGGCTTCGATCGGACGTTGGCCCGCTCCGAAGACCGCGATCTCGGCATTCGCTTGGAAAGAGCCGGCGCACAGTTCACCTTTGCAGAAGATGCGTACACGGTGCACGAGTCCGACCACACCAGTCTCGAAGTGTGGCTGAAGCGTGCCTTTCTGTACGGAATTTACGATTCGCGCATCGGCGCCAAGCACGGCGATGTACCGAGCGTGAGCCCGTGGCGATTTTTGTTCCTCGTTCACCCGGCGTCGCGCCCGCTCCTGCTCGCGACGGCGGCGGTTCCAGAAGCGGGCAAGGTGGCGGCCCGGGGTCTCATGGCGCTCTGTGATTGGCTCGACGGGCGCGGGCTCGAGCAAGCGGCCCTCAAAGGGACGACGCTCGTCTATGGAATCGAATATTTCCGCGGAATGCGCGAGCAGGCTGGATCGCTCCTCGGCGTGGCGCGCGGGCTCTTGGCCTATACGCGCAAGCGCGACGCGGTACCGCGTCATTGACGAGTTCGCGCGTCACACGCGCGCGTGCGGTTGTCAGGGCGCACGCAAGAACGGAAGCGCGCGCCGCACGAATTCGTCGCGCTGGTCGTTGAAAATAGGTCCGTGACCGCCATCGGGGACCACCCACAGCGAAGAGCGGGCAATGCCGCGATAGAGCTCCACGGCTAGCTCGACGGGATAGAGCGGGTCGCGGTCGCCGGCCACGACGAACGTCGTCGCTTCGATCGCTGCCAGTCGCTGCGCGGTGAATGTCATGTCCACCGGATCGGCGGCAAAAGCTGCCGGCAGTTTCCAGAGCGCCGCGATTTGCGCGTCACCGTGCGCGTGCTGCGCGCGCATCGCCGTCCACTCCTCCGGTGAATGCGGGGCGGCGGCCGCGGCACGGAAAACCGCGCGCGTCGCTTCCGGAAACCGCGGCGTGCCCGAGACGAGAATCATCCGTTCGACGCGTGACGGATCGAGCGTCGCCACGTGCAACAGCGTTTTGGCGCCGAGACTCATCCCCACCGCGCGAGCGCGCTCGACGCCCAGGTGGTCGAGCAGCGCGAGCACGTCGAGCGCACAGCGCCGGAACGTGAAATCCGCGCGCCGATTGGTAGAACGGCCATGTCCCCGGGCATCAGGAGCAATGACCCGATAGCATTCGGCGAGCGACGCGAGATCGAACACATGCTGCCAATCGGCGTGTGTCCCGGTGACACCGTGCAAAAGAACGAGCGGCTCTCCGCCGCCTCGCTCTTCGTAATAGATCTCATTTTCGTCGATGGTGACCGTTCGTCCGATGGGTGCGCTCATGCGGTACCTCCGTGCGGCTCGGGATGAGAGAAGTGGGTCGAACGGGAAGTACACGTGACACGACACCGTCGTAATCTTCTATGTTTTGCAGTAGAGTGCGAGAGGTCGCACGGGGCACGCCGCGTCTCGCGGGAAAGAGCGACGAAGCTGCGGTTCAGCCCTGGACCGCCAAAAATTCCACAATTTCCTCGGCCAACCCCGAAGCTGCCGGCGGGCTGTAATTGCCCATCACGGCCACGGTGTAGCTACCGTCCCAAAATATGAGCAGCGCCGCATTGATCCCTGCCGCGCCGCCGCTATGACCGCGCACTTCCTTGCCGCGCACGATGCGCGTGGTGAAACCGTAGCCGTAGCGTGTTCCGGGCGGGCCGGGCATGTCCACCTTGGCGCTCGTTACCATTTCCGTCATCGCGGCGCCGAGTAGCTTGTGGCTGCGCAACGCCTCGGAGAACGCGCACAAATCCGGCACCGTGGCGAACCCGCCGCCCGCCGGCGTCCCTTTGAAGGGGATCGCCATCACGTTCGATCGGCGGGGCAGGACGCCGAACGCGTCGTTGTCGTCAGCTCGGTAGCCAACCGCAAGGTTCGGAACGAGCTCGTCGATCTCGAAGGAGTCGGTGTCGCGCATTTTGGCCGGTTCGAAGAGGTGAGCGCGCACGTAGCTGTAGTAGTCCTCGCCCGAAACGCGTTCGACGACGGCGCCGAGCACGACGAAGCCGGAATTCGCGTAGCTAAAACGTTCTCCCGGCGGAAACTCGACAGGCTCCTTGGCGAAGAGCGGCAGGTACTCGCTCGGTCGTTTGAACCGCTCGCGGTGCTCGAAAACTTGCGGCGCGAAGATGTCGCCGCCGATGCCCGACGTGTGGGTCAAGAGTTGATGAATCGTCACGCTCTCGGCGAACGCGCGATTGGGATAATCGGGGAGGACCTTGGCCAGCGGGTCGCTGAACGACATCTTGCCTTTCTCGACGAGCTGCCCCACCGAAACGGCCGTGAACATCTTGTTCATCGAGCCGAGATTGAACTTCGTGTCGATCCGATTGGGCACGGCGAACGCCTTGTCCGCTTGTCCTTGTGCCGTGCTCACGAGTACGCGGTCTCCTTTGACCACGAGAACTGCGCCGGAGAAACGGTCCGCGGCGGCCAGCTGCTCCACGCGCTCGCTGATGGCGCGCGCCGCATCGGCTTCGCTCATGGCGATGGGCGTTAGGGCGCCCGCGCGCATGATGGCGGGATCGAACTTCGGATTCGCAAATAGGCCGTCGATGCGAGCACCGTCCGCGTTGGCGGCCGCAAGGCCGAAACTCGAATAGTGTCGACCTTTACGCGCGCGTACGGCGAAACCGATCTGGTTCGGTCCACGCGACGGCAAAACGCCAATGATGTCGATGCCGCCACTCAGTTGCCAAGTGCGCTCGAGAAACGTCGTCCAGTCTTCGAGTGACGTGTCCCTCAGCGCCTTCTCGCTGAAGTGCGTTCGAGCGAACTCGCGCTGCTCCGCCACTTTGCCGCTGTTGATGGCTTCGACGAGCAAACGCGCCAGCTGCCCGAGCGGCGAGCGCGGCAGTTCCACGATGGGTTCGAGCGGCGCGGACGAATGAATCTCCGGCGCCGGCGTCGTCTTGGCGGCGCTCGAATCCGCAGTGTTGGTGCGTGAAGCGCACGCGACCGCGACGGATGCCCCCGCGACGGCGATCATCCTCAATTTCGAAGTCTCTAGAAATCGAGCCATAGACGCCTATCGCACGGATCAATGGTGGCTCGCGAATCAAATGGGGTGCGGCATTTCCTCCCAACTCAGCACCGATCCCGCACCCCGATGTCGCCGCCATCTGACGCTCAACGCCGAGGGCAGCGTGGAGAATCGCTTCACCAATCCGTCTCGACGGACGCGCGCCACGAAACGCACTCATTCGCCCCAAGCCCCAGTAGGGGAAGGCCTTGCGCGGAGCGGCGGCGCAGAGAGGGCGGCCCCGCCCCACCCGCACCATCCGCCCCCGGTTCCGTCGCGCCAGTCGCGAGTCTGCTCGCGACGCACACCCCAGCTACAAACGGCGCGCATTACCCCGACGCCGACCGCCGGCCGCCCGAACGCGCGTCCGCCGGTCCGCGCCAGGCCTTCCCCGCGGGGCGGGCCGTCATCAAGCTGCCGTCCCAAGGTCAGCGGACGCCGCGTAACGTGACGGAGGCGCGGATCGGGTTGCCGGTGAGCGTCTGGGCGGTCAACACTGCCCGCGCCAAATCCGCCTTGTTTTCCAAGATCATCTTGCAAACGAGATCGGTCACGCGATCGCCGTTGACGTCTTGCGGCGTGCAATCCGGCGCGCGATCGGAGCGCAAAGAGGGCGCCGCCCCGTCCAGGCCGATCGAGCGCGCGTCCACCTCGGCCGCGTCGAAAAGCGGACTGCCCAACAGCGAGACGCGGAGGGTGGGACGACCGTGCTCTTCGCCTTCGAGTGTGATCTCAACGGCAGGTATCAGCGTTTGCCGCTGAAAAGACGGCAACGCGTGAGGCATCACGGCAAAGGCCATGATCTGGGTGTCAGTCGACGCGTTGAAGTCGTTGTCGCAGCTGACCAACAAAAGATGTCGGCCATCGCGGAAGTCCGGGCCGAACGTGAGACCCTCCGCCTTGGCCGGACACGCGGCGCCAAACGGACCAAAGCGACGATCGCGCAAGTCGATGAAGAGGCGCTTGTCGACAGCCCGTACGCCCGGCCCGAGTTTGCGCGCAGGTAGCCGCTCGATGCCGCTGACGTCGGTTGCGCGCGCGATGTCGATCTTGAAAATTTTGGCGAATGCGGTGGTCGAGCTCCCCTCGGAGTCCCGCTCGAGCACGAGAAACTGCTCGTCGCCGATCGCGACAATCTCGTTGACACCGTTCTTCTTGGCATCGAGCTGATAGACGAACTCGCGCGTTTGGTTGCTGGCGAGATCGATCTCGAGAATGCGATTGTGGAGTCCGCTGGATTCATTGTGCTCGTCGAGTGCATTGTCCTGAAAAAGAGGGCTCTGCATGATCGCAACGACCTTGCCGCCGTCCGGCGAAACGGCGAGCCCTTCCATCCCGCATTTGGGTTGGCGGCCCGTGACGCCCTCCAGC
>DATHEQ010000454.1:0-7079 GCA_035318505.1 Polyangiaceae bacterium
GCCACCGGAGGTTCGGGCGGCACAGGCGGCGCCACCGGAGGTTCGGGCGGCACAGGCGGCGCCACCGGAGGTTCGGGCGGCAGCGGCGGCGCGAGCGGCAGCGGAGGTTCGGCCGGGAGCGGCGCGGCGGGCAAAGGAGGCTCGGCGGGCAGCGGCGGCGCTGGTGGCGCCAAAGACGCAGGCCCGGGCGGCGACAGCGGGGGAGGCGGATGCAGCATGGCAATGATCACCGCGCTCATCTCTGGAAATCATGGTCATACGCTCGCCATTCCGATGGCGGACATCACAGCCGGCGTCGACAAAACCTACAACGCGCGCGGGACCGCCACGCACGATCACTTCGTCCAGCTCACCGCGACCGATTTCGCCGCCCTGAAAACGGGCGGGAGCATCATCAAGAAGAGCTGCAACGGCACCGACCACGAGTTCGTCATCAGTTGCGGGGCCCCCAGCCGGCAACCCGCGACGCCGACGTGCAGCGACGAATGCGGCTTGATGATGGGAATGGTCTGTCCCCCGTAAAGCCACACACTAGAAGGCGCGCGCCGTGCGTGCTGAGCTGCGCGCGGCGCGCCTCAGCGCCGTGGAGCGTCGCTCCTGCGCTCCGTATCCAGCACGTCGCGCAACTTGCGGCGCAGCACATCGGGCGTGATGGGCTTTTGCAAGAACGCGACGCTCGCCTCGAGCACGCCATGGTGCACGATGGTGTTGTCGGTATACCCGGACACGTAGAGAACTTTCATCGCGGGGCGCAACACGGTCGCCAGCTCCGCGAGCTCGCGACCGTTCATGAGAGGCATGACCACGTCGGTGAGAAGCAGGTGAATCGGCCCCTCGTGCTTTTGGCAAATGGAGAGCGCATCGGCCGCGCTCTCGGCCACGAGCACCTTGTAGCCGCTCTTCGTGAGAATCTGATTGCCGAGAGCGCGGATCTGCTCCTCGTCTTCGACGAGCAAGATGGTCTCCGTGCCGCACAGCGTTCGCGGGGCGGTGACGAGCTGAATCGAATCGGGATCTTCGTCGGTGCACGGAAAGTAGATACGAAACGTGGCGCCCTGGTCAGGCTCGCTGGAGACGGAGATGGTTCCTCCGCTCTGCTCGACGATGCCAAGAACGGTAGAGAGCCCTAGCCCCGTTCCCTTGCCGCGCTCTTTGGTCGTAAAAAACGGCTCGAAGATCCGAGCTTGCACGTCGGGGGTCATGCCCACCCCGCTGTCGGCGACGGTCAGAAGGACGTGGGGACCGACCTTGATGCCCACATGACTCGTGGCGTAGGTCTGGTCCAGATACACGCCCGCCGTTTCGATGGTGAGGGTGCCGCCTCCCGGCATCGCGTCGCGCGCGTTGATGGCGAGGTTCATGATGACCTGCTCGATCTGTCCGCTATCCACTTTGATCTTCCCGATGTGCGGCGGCGTGATCGTGCGAAGGTCGACGTCTTCGCCGATGAGTCGCCGCAGCATGGTGTCCATGTGGCCGACGATGTCGTTCAGATCGACGACGGCGGGCGCGAGCATCTGCTGCCGGCTGAACGCGAGCAATTGACGCGTGAGGTCGGCGGCGCGGTTGCCGGCGCTCTGAATTTCTCTGACGTCGGCGGCGACGGGATCTTCGCCATCGAGCGCCGTCAGCGCGAACGCGCTGTAACTGAGGACCACCGAGAGAAGGTTGTTGAAATCGTGCGCCACGCCGCCGGCGAGCCGGCCGATGGCTTCCATCTTCTGCGACTGGCGCAGCTGATCCTCGGCCTTGCGCAACGCATCTTCGAGACGAATGCGCGCCGCTTCGGCCTCCTTGCGATCGGTGATGTCGAGAATGCTGCCGCGGCACAGATTGCGGCCCGGATCCGGTAACCGCACGAGCCGCACTTCGCAGTGAAAGTCGCGACCGGTAGCGTCGCGATGCAGCCACTCGAAGGTGGGGCGCTCCCCTTCCATGGCCTCGGCGACATAGGCGGGCCCTGATTCGAGCGACGGCCGTCCGTCGGATTGGACGGGGGGACTCACATCCAGGGGGCCGAACTTCATGAGCTGCCCGCGTGAATAGCCGAAGAGCTTTTCGGCCTTTTCGTTCACTTCCATGAAACAGCCGTGGTCGACATCGAGGGTCACGATCGCTTCGGGCGCCGCCTCGAATTGCGTGCGGTATCGTGCCTCGCTCATGAAGCGCGCTTCCTCGGCTTCGACGCTCTCGGTGACATCCATGACGACGCCGCGCACGACCGAGCCTTCCTCGGCGGGGTCGCTCGTGACCGCGCGCCACTCGAGCCACCTGATCTTGCCGTTGATGGGTCGAAAAACGCGAAAACGTCGATCGTGCGCTTTGCCGTCGCGCGCGGCGCGCCGCAGCGCTTCTTCCAGCGAAGGACGGTCTTCGGGATGAATCAGGTCGAGCGCATCGTCGAGACGCTCCAGAGTTTCGCCCGGCAGGAGGCCCAAGAGCTCACTCGCGTTATCCGAAACATGGATGTCGCGGGTCGTGAGATCGGTCTCCCAGGCGAGCATCCGCCCCGCTTCGAAGGCGCGGCGTAAACGCTCGTTGCTCTGCCGTCGATCCTCATCGATGCGAAGTTGTTCCGACCGGCGCCCCCGTTCGAGCGGCGCGCCGTCGAAACAAACGGCTACCTGACGTACGGCGCGCCCCCCGTCGAACAAAGGAAAGGCCGTGGCACAGGCGGCCGTTTGTGGGCCCTCGCCGGCGCAGCGCGCCGGGGGCCACAGCGAGTCGCCGGTTCGCAGCGAGAGCTGCACGGTTTCGCCGGCGAAGGCACGCCGAACGGCGTCGCACATGTTGCGCCGCTCGGGGGCGGCATCCGCGAACACGTTGTACTCGTTCATCGCATCGGCCGCGAACATTCGGTAAAACGCGGCATTGGCGAGCAAGCAGCGCCCATCGGCCCCGTAGATCTGGAACGCGAGGGGAGCGTCTTGGAAAAAGCACGTGAAAAGCGCTGCGAAGTCTTCGACCCGGCCGATAGGGCTATCGATGGACAACCGCGACGTCATTTGAATCCCGCCTCCCCTGGCAGCGCCTATCGCAATGGATCGTTGCCGAGGGCAACGACGATCATATCCCATTTTCGCGTTCGGCGAAGCGCGACTGCCCGCGCCGTCGCTGCAATTTCGTGAGGTCTCACCGCACCTCGTCAATCCCCCTGAGACAGACTGCTTGTCACCCGTCGCGCCCTGAGCCAAAGGGTCGGGCATGGGTCATCGAGACATCGCGATCACGTTTGCCGGCGGCGGCAACCGCGCCTTTTTCCAGCTCGGGCTCATGAACCGCCTGGCACCTCTCTTGGCGCCCCGCATCGGCGCCATTGCCGCTTGCAGCGCGGGCGCCTGCGTAGCGACGCTCTGGCTCGCCGAACGTGCCACCGAGACACACGATTTCTGGGTCAAGCGGCGGGAGGGGATCACGAAGAATCTCGACGTGAGGCGCCTTTTGCGACGCGAGCCGCTCGCACCGCACGGCGCGGTCTATCGGGATACGCTTCTCTTCAGTTTCCGCGATGGCGGCTTCGAGCGGGTCGTGAGCCAGCCCTTTCCGATATGGATCTTGGCGGCGCGGTTTCCGGCGCGACTGCCCTCATCGATCGCGGTGGCTGCCGGGATCGGCGCCTATTCGCTGGAGAAAGTAATGCGCCCCGAAATGATTCACCCGAGCTGGGGCAAGCGGCTCGGCTTTCGGCCGTTCATCTTCGATGCGCGCGATTGTCGTTCACCGGAGGAGCTCGCCGACCTCATTCTCGCATCTTCGGCGACACCGCCATTCACGCCGGTCGGCCGCTTCGGCGGCGAGGCACTGCTCGACGGCGGCATGGTCGACAACGTGCCCGCGTTCCTGGCCGAAAGCGACCCCGCGGTGAAGCTCAACATCGTCCTTCTCACGCGCCCCTATCCGCTCCGAGTGCTCGGTCACAGCGGGGCGCGTTACTACATTGCCCCGAGCGGCCCGGTGCCCATCGAGCGCTGGGATTACACCCGCCCCGATCGTATGGGCGCCACCATCGACATGGGAGAGCGCGAAGCGAGCTTGCACGGGGCGGCGCTCAGCGGCATGGTTGGATCTGATCATGCGTTCAGCTCATAGCGCTGCGATGGCGCGCAGTGCAGACTGGCGCTCTCCATGACCGAAAAGCTCGTGCAGCTGCGGACGTCGGCTCCGCGGCGCGATGGGGCGGCGGCGCCGGCGTCGTTCCTCCCCACCACCCGCGAGGAGATGATCGCGCGCGGCATCAGCGAGCTCGACATCCTCATCGTCACCGGCGATGCCTACGTCGATCACCCGGCCTTCGGTCCCGTCCTCATCGCGCGCTTTCTCGAGGCGCGCGGGTACAAGGTGGGCCTCGTGGCGCAGCCCGCCTGGAAGGACACGCGCGACCTGTTGCGCATGGGCCGGCCGCGGCTCTTCGTTGGTATCAGCGCCGGCAACCTCGACTCGATGCTCAATCGCCTGACGGCGCAAAAGAAAACGCGTTCCGAGGATCAGTATTCGCCCGGCGGCCGCACCGGGATGCGTCCCAACCGCGCCACCATCGTCTACGCACACCTCTGCCGCCAGGCCTTCCCCGGGCTTCCCATCGTCATTGGGGGTATCGAAGCATCGCTGCGCCGCATTGCGCATTACGACTACTGGTCGGACCAGGTCCGGCGCTCCATCCTGCTCGACGCCAAGGCCGACCTCTTGGTCTTCGGGATGGGCGAGCGGCCGGCCTGGGAGATCGCGCGCCGCCTCGCGGACGGCGAGACGCCGCGTACCATGCGCGACATCCGTGGCACCGCCTTCGCCCTGCACCACCGCGGCGAATGGGAACCGCTCCTCGAGGAGCGTTCGCGTTACGTGACCGACGGCAAGATCGTGGTGCTCCCTTCTTTCGAGCAGGTGGCGGCCGACAAGAGCGCCTTCGCCACGATGTCGCGCGCTTTTCAATACGAAACCAACGCCCACAACGCGCGACCGCTCTTGCAGCAGCACGGAGACGAAGCGGTGTACTTCAACCCGCCGGCGCTGCCCCTCGCCGAGGCGGAAATGGACGCGCTCTACGATCTGCCGTTTCAGCGGCGGGTGCACCCCGCTTACACCGAGCGCGTTCCGGCCTTCGAAACGGTCAAACACTCCATCGTGACGATGCGCGGCTGCTTCGGCGGCTGCACGTTTTGCAGCATCACCGAGCACGAGGGGCGCATCATTCAGAGCCGGTCATCGGGCAGCGTGCTGCGCGAGGTGCGCGCGCTTTCTCGGATGGAGGATTTTCGCGGTGTGATCTCCGACGTCGGCGGCCCCACCGCCAACATGTACCAAATGCGCTGCAAGGACGAGGCGACGGAGAGCGCGTGCCGCCGTCTCTCTTGCGTGCACCCGGGTATCTGCGAAAACCTGCACACTGACCACGACCCGCTCATCGATCTACTGAAGAAGGTGCGCGCCGAGCCCGGCATCAAGAAGGTCTTCATCGCCTCGGGCGTGCGTTACGATCTCGCCGAGCGGAGCCCGACCTTCATTCGCGAGCTGGCCCAGCATCACACCGGCGGACAAGTCTCGGTGGCCCCCGAGCACAACGACCCCGACGTGCTCGATCGCATGAAGAAACCGCCCATCGGCAGCTACGAGCGGTTTGCGCAGGCGTTTTGCCAGGCGAGCGAGAGCGCCGGCAAGGAACAATACCTGGTGCCCTACTTCATCAGCGGGCACCCGGGATCGACGCTGCGCGACACGATCGAGCTCGCCCTCTATCTGAAGCGCAATAAGATGCGACCGCGCCAGGTGCAGGATTTCATCCCCACGCCGATGGCGATCGCGACCGCGATGTACCACACCGGAATCGATCCGCTCACGGGCAAGCCTGTCTACACGGCCACCGATCTGCGCGAGAAGCGAATGATGAAGGCGCTCCTCTTTTATTGGGACAAGCCCCATTGGCCGCTCGCGCGCGAAGCCCTGCGCAAGGCGCAGCGCCAAGATCTCATCGGTAAGGGCCCCCGCTGCCTCGTGCCCCCCGAATACGCCGATGCCGCGCGCGCCTGATCAGCGGCTCGCGAACCAACCGAGAATTTGCAAAAGCCCCCGCTCGTCGGCGGCGTCGAACGCGGCCACGCGCTCGGAGTCGACGTCGAACACGCTGACGAGAACGCCGCGCCGATCTTTCACCGGCAGCACGATTTCGGAGCGCGATCGGCCGTCACACGAGATGTGGCCGGGGAACGCGGACACATCGGCGACGATCACCGTTCGCTCTTCGGCCGCCGCGGTTCCGCACACGCCTTTGCCGAAAGGAATTTCGAGACAACCGAGCGTGCCCTGGTACGGCCCGACGCGGAGGAGACCGGGGGCGACGACGCGGTAAAAACCGGTCCAGAGGTGGGCGAAAGCGTGGTGAACGAGGGAGCTCACCGTCGACATCGCCGTGATGGGATCGTCGACGCCGTCGAGCACCGCGCGCACATGCCCGTCGAGCTCCGCGTAGGCGCGCGACTTGTCGAGGCCGCGAAGGTCGAGCGTGATCTCCGACATAACCCTCTTTAGCTCACGAAGCGGACAGGAGGGTGCCCGCCATGCCGACGGTGCGCGTCTTGCGGGCGACGGCGTCGAGGGCGTCGGAGAAGCCAGCCATATCGGGCATGCACGGTGATGAGGCGACCGAGCGCGAGACTCGAAAACATCTCCACCTTCTCGACTCGTCCAAGGATGACGTCGAACGCCGCGTTGATGGGGATCACGAAATCCCCTTCCCCGTCGCCGGAGAACCGCAGCACCAGCATCGGACCCGCTGAAAACAGGTCGAGCTTGCCCCGCTTCGAGCTAAATTGCCGGCCGAGGCCGGCAAGAGCGCGTTCCTCCACACTGACGAGGGTACACGAAGCGCAGCGTCACTCACCACCCGGGACTGCGCGCGCGAGGGGCCTCGACGAGGTCGCTGCCCCGCGGCTACCCCCGCGCGACCGGCGGCGCTGCCCGTTCCAGCTGGGTGGGCGCTTGCGCCGCAGGCACCGCCCGCTTTGCCGACGAGCCTGAGCCCCCATCCCTAGCGACCCATCGGGCCCATGCGTAGAGCAGCGTTCCTACGAGCACGGCGCTGGCAC
>DATHEQ010000455.1:0-7982 GCA_035318505.1 Polyangiaceae bacterium
TCATGACGAAGAGGCACGCCGGAAATCGGAAGATGTCGAACAAGGGGCCCACCTGATCGTTCGGCAGATGCAGGAACGCCGCGTTGGCGAAATCAGCCCCCAGCCAGCATAGACCCGACGCGGTCAAAAGAGCCCATGGCCAAACGAGCAACCCTTGCCGGAGCGCCAACGTCGTCAGCAAGAGCGGCGCGATGAGGACGAAACTGAAAATGTCACCCGTGCGCGACGCCACCGAAACGAGCGCGCCTGGGTTTCCGCTGGCGAAGGCACGGCCGGCCGTGACGAGACCGGGACCCGATGCGGCAACCGCGACGACGAGTGCGACGGCCCACGCCAAGCGCCGCAAGACGGGGGAAATTGCGACGTGGATACCCGCCATGTGACCCGTGCTGGCGAGCATCCACGTGGAGAAGATGCCGCCGATGTTGGCGGCCGACGTGATGATGCCATCGGTGAGGACTGCGCTGGAACTGCCGGTGAGAAGGCCGAGAGCCAGCCCCACGCATCTCACGACGAGCAGCACGTACATGAGCCCCTGCACTGCCCAGGCGCGCGCCAGGTGATCGCGCCATTCGAAACTCGTAGCGGCGATGAGGCACCCCAGCGTGGCGGAAGCCTCGGCCACGGCTACCTCGGTGCTATGGGCCGCTGGCGAATTCAGCGTCGAAACACCAAACAGCGCCAACCGCAGCAGAGCTCCCAGGATGGGGACGGCCACCAGCGCGCCCCAGGCCCACGACGGACGCGCTCCCCGAACGGCCAGCGCGCGCGAGCCCGGTCGGTGGGCCGTGGATGCGGGTTCGTGGTGCGCGTTTTTCACTGTATCCCGATGAATGATCGATCACGCCGTGACTCAAGCGACCGAAAACGCACGCGAGGCAGACTTGCGGAGACTCTGTCATATAGCACCCGAGCGGACGCTCTGGCCCCCGGTCCTGCGAGAATACCGCGCGCAGAACGCCGCCCACGCCCAGTAAGGCTCTCGCGGCAAAGCCGCCGGAGGCCTCACCCTTCGATGAACGGCTCTTCAGCCGCCGTCGCGATCCGCAGTCGTGTCGGCGATCACATCCCCTCGCGCGTCCGTGTCCAGAGGGGGGTCGACGAGCGGATCCCTCGCTACATCGGCGGCGCCTTCCGGCGGAACGCTCGCGTCACCGGGGGGAGCATCGGCGCTAGCGTCGGCAACCGTGTCGACCGACGCGTCGGCGACCTCATCGTGAGCGTCGCTGACATCGGGGCGCGGATCACCACCGCCCCCTACACCCCCGGTCCCGCCAGACCCACCGCTTCCGCCCGAACCTCCGCTACCCGTCGACGTATCAGGCTCGGCGTCCGGGTCAGCGTCCCCGGTGTCGGCCTTCGCGTCGACCGATGCCTCCGGGACGAGGCGAGGGTCGACCGCCGAAGGCTCGGCGCACGCACTGGCCAACAGCCAAGACCCAAAAGGCGCGAAAGCAAGATGCGCCCAGCGAATACGCTTACCCACCAGTCGTGCGTTCATGGTCCTCCGCTGGAGCGTCCCTTCGACCGGAACTACCATTGTGCTCGGTAAAAGGACAAGGCCGAACCAGAAATGCCCCCGAGCAAGGGAAAACGTCGCCTGCCTCTTGCTGCGCGGAGGTGGAGGGGAGATGATGGACCGTCGTGGAAAAGCCCTACGAGCGGATTCTGAGCTTTTGGTTGGGTGACTCGGCCGACGAAACGAAGGAACGGGCGTCGCGCTGGTGGAAAAAGGACCCCACCTTCGATCAGCAGATTCGCACCGAATTCGAGGCGGATCTGCGGCGCGCCATTCGGGGAGAGCTCGACGACTGGCTCGAACAGCCGGCAAGCTGCGTAGCCTTCGTCGTGCTGCTCGACCAGTTCTCGCGCAACATGTATCGGGATACCCCCGAGGCCTTTGCCCAGGACGAGCGCGCGCTCGCCGCCACCCTGCAGGGAATGGAACGCGGGTTCGACGCGCAGCTTTCGCCCGTCGAGCGTTACTTTTTCTGCATGCCGCTCATGCACGCCGAGGACCGCGCCACCCAACGGCGGTCGGTGGAGACGTTCGAAAAGCTCGCCAAGGAAAAAAACACGGGTTTTGACGGGATGCTACGCGCGGCAGCCGACTACGCGCGGCGCCATCGAGACATCGTCGAACGATTCGGCCGCTTTCCGCACCGAAACAACCTGCTCGAGCGAACCACGACCGGCGACGAGGCCGCGTTTCTCCTCACACCCGGCTCGTCGTTCTGACCTGACACGGAAGGCATTCTCGCCGCGCGCCGAGTGACCAAGCGCGAGCCTGGCGAACGCACGAGACCGCTGCGCGTCGGAGAGCCGCCGTGCTCGCCGGGCCCTTCCCCGAGGCAATTGGAATTGTCCCGACGATAGACCCATTTTCCGCTATGCTTTGAGACTCATATGCACCGCCTGCCGCTCGAAAACGAAGTGCTCGCCGACAAGTATCGGATCGAGCGCATCGTGGGCCGAGGGGGCATGGGCGTCGTGCTGTCGGCCTGGCATTTGGCGCTCGATCAACGGGTCGCGCTGAAGTGCTTGCAGCCGGAGCTGGCCCAGAACAGCGAATCGGCGGCCCGATTTTTACGCGAAGCGCGCGCCGCGGCCAAGATCAAGAGCGAGCACGGCGTCCGCGTCCTCGATGTCGGCAATTTCGACGAACACATTCCTTACATGGTCATGGAGTTCCTCGATGGACGCGATCTGGCCGACGAGCTCCGCGACCGCGGCCCCCTTCCGGTCGAGGAGTGCATGAACTATGCGCTCCAGGCCATCGAAGCGGTGGCTGAGGCGCACTCGCTCGGGATCGTGCATCGCGATCTCAAGCCGGAAAATCTCTTTCTAGCGCGCCTCCCCGACGGCACGCGCAGCGTGAAAGTGCTCGATTTCGGTATCTCCAAGAGCATGGTCATCGCCGGGGCCGACAACCGGTCGCTCACGCAATCGTCGACGATCATGGGCTCGCCGCTCTACATGTCGCCCGAACAAATGCGCGCGCCGCGCACGGTCGATATGCGTACGGACATTTGGTCGCTCGGCGCCATCATCTTCGAGCTTCTTTCGGGTCATCCGCCCTACGTTGCCGATACGCTGCCGCAGCTCTGTGCGAAAATGTTGGAGTCGGATCCGCCGCCTTTGCGCGCGTCTCGGCCCGACGTCGACATCGACCTCGAGCGGACGGTCACGCGATGCCTCGCCCGCAATGTGAGCGAGCGCTGGCAGTCAATGGGCGAGCTCGCGCAAGCGCTGCTACCGCACGCGAGCCGGTCCGCCCGCGTCAACGCCGAAAGGGTGGCGCGCGTCTTGAATACGACGGACAAGAGCGCCAGGATGGCCCCCATGACGCTTTCCTCGCGCGATCCCGTCGGCGGTACGCCCACTCGTCAATCGGCGCGGGACCTCGACGCCGTCGCCCAAGAGCCGCGCGCGCGAACGCCGGTATCGAACCCCCAACGTTCGGAGTTGCAGGGATCGGAGCCGGACGGCTCCCGACTGCACGGGGTGCCGATCATGCCCGTCACCGACACCGGCAACACGCGACGCTCGTGGGAGGCCCACGGACGTCAGCCAACGATCAGCGCGCATCCGCCGAGCTCGGTGGGAAAGAAGGTCGTCTTGGTAGCGGGCGCCGCCGCGGCGCTCCTCGCGCTCAGCGCGTTCATCTGGTCGCGCCGCAGCGCGCCGGTGTCGACCGTCACACCGGTCTTGTCGGCGGCGGACATCGCTCCCGCACCGGCGCGGCCCACCGCCGAAGCGGTCCCCGCGGCGGCTGCGCCATCGTCCCCAGCAGCGCCCGTCGAAGCGATCGGCAACGCCGCCGCGAGCGCCGCGCCCGATGATCCCTCCAAAAAGGAGGCAGCGGGAATTCGACCGGTCGAATCGCCGCCGCCGCTACGCGAGCCATCACCCGAAATGCGGATTCGCAAAAGTGCGCCGCCCGCGCCAAGTCCAGCAGCACCGGGAAAAGGCTTGACCGACTTCGGCGGAAGGCGTTGACCTGAGCAAACCGGGGTGCGATGAGTGGGGCAAACTACGATGGACGGTAGACTTTTGCGTTGCGCAATCGTCGTGGTGCTCGCCGCGAGCAGCTTCGCGCCTGGGGCTCTAGCGCAGACGGCCACCGACAAGGCAGCCGCCGAGGGACTCTTCGATCAGGGGCGCGCTGCGATGCAGGAAGGCGATTTCGCCAAGGCCTGCGGGCTGCTCGAACGAAGCCAGCACGTCGATCCCGCCGTGGGAACGCTTCTCTATCTGGCCGAGTGCTACGAAAAGGCCGGCCGCACTGCGAGCGCGTGGGCGACGTTCCGGGAGGCTGCCGATGCCGCAGCCGGCGCCCGAGAGCCTCAGCGCGCGCGCACCGGGCGCGAGCGCGCCCAGCGGCTCGAGCCACTGCTTTCACGGCTGACCATCCAGGTCGCCCCAGAGACGCAGCAGCTTGCGGGGCTCACCGTCGATCGGCGCGACAAGCAAATCCAGCCCGCGCTCTTCAACGTGGCGGTCCCCACCGATCCCGGCGAGTACAGCATCACCGCCGCGGCCCCGGGCTACGAGTCGTGGTCGGGCACCGTCACAGTGCCGGACCGCGCGGGCAAGGTTTCGATCGGCGTTCCCGCGCTGCGAAAAAGCAGTGAGCCCGACAAAGGGCCAGCAACGACCGCACCGACGGCTCCGCTTCCCGGTCAGGCCGGCCCCGACCGACCCGCGGGTACGAGCGATGCGCCAGGTGCATCGGTGAGTCTGGGGACGACCTCGGGCGAAACACGCTCCGGCGCTCAACGCACGATAGGAGTCGTCGTCGGAGCCGCCGGAGTCGTGGGCATCGGCGTAGGCACGTTCTTCGGCCTTCGCGCCTTCTCGAAATACGGGGAAGCAAAAGACCATTGCGCCGATGGAATTTGCCGCGACGACCAGGGCGTCCCCCTCACCGAAGACGCCAACAACGCTGCGACGGCGTCCAATATCGCCTTTGGCATCGGTCTCGTCGCGCTGGCCGGCGGCGTGGTTCTCTATCTCACGGCGCCGAGTGAAAACAGGTCGGCGCAAACCAGCGCGCTGCGGGCGCGAATCGGCCCCGGCAGCATCACGCTGGGAGGAACGTTTTGATGAAACGTCTCGCGCGCAAGCTCGCCGGGGCGGCCGCCATCTTCTCGTGGGCGGTCGGATGCGCCAGCATCGTGGGCATCGAGGACAACACCTTCGACGCGGCGCTCCCTCCCTCGCCGATGTGCACCGAGTACTGCGACAAATTAGGCGAAGCTTGCAAGGCTAAGAACGCAGTTTACTCGTCGAGGGAAGCTTGCCTCGGCCTGTGCGCCAGGTTGGACCCAGGTAACGACATCGAGCCCGACGACAACACCGCGGCGTGCCTCAAGAAGGGAGCGCAGCGCGCCATCGACACCGCCGAACCCGAAACACACTGCAAAGAAGCCGGCCCCGGCGGCGCTCCAAACTGTGGCACGAACTGTCGGACGTGGTGCTCGGTGCTCCAGCAGACGTGCCCCAAAGAGTTCGGGGCCATGCCCGACTGCGCGCGAGCCTGCGCCGCCCTGAAAGACAGGGGCACCTTCGACTTGGATACCGATCATGGGGGCGACACCATCCAGTGCCGCCTCGAGCACGTCAGCAATGCCTCGGCCAATCCCACGGCCGCCAAGACTCATTGCCCGCACGCCGCGCTCGTCGCCACGGAATATTGCCAGGCGCCCCAGGACAAGCCCCCCGAGTGCGCTGAGTTCTGTCGCTTCAACATGGCGGGGTGCACCGGGGACCTCGCGGTGTACGAATCGGTTCCGCAGTGCATGGCCGTGTGTACGACGCTCGACCGCGGATTGAACGGGCACCGCGAAGAGAACACGATGGGGTGCCGCAGCTGGCACACGTTCAATTCGCTCATCGATCCCGGTTCCCATTGCGGACACACCGGCCCGGGGGGCGACGGTCACTGCGGGGTCGACACGCCCGATGCAACGGGCAATTGCGCATCTTACTGCAAGCTTGCCCAAGTGGCGTGCGCGGCTGACTTTACGACGAAGTTCGGGTCAGAAGCGGCGTGCCTCGTCGACTGTTCGACCCAACCCGACGCCTTCGGCGCCAAGCACGACTCCAAGTACCGCATCGCAACCGCGCAGACCGGCAACACGCTGCAATGCCGCCTTCTGCATGTCAGCCGTGCACTTTCCGACGCGACGGAATGTCCGAGCGCGCTCGGACAAGGCATGTGCCAGTAATTTACTTCGCCACCATCGGCGCGAGACGCGCCGCTTCAGCCCGACCTTGCCGCAAACCCTCCTGTAGGCCGAGGGATTGACGGGTGTGATCCATGAAGTTCGGTCCGATGGCTTGTAGCGCGTCGGTATCGAACGCGATGACCTCGACCTGCGCTCCCCCGTCGCGCAACGCTTGCACTTCGCGCTGCAGCGGTGTCTTTTTCTCGCGCGCGCCATCGGCAAAACGCATCAGCACCTCCGTCACCGTCAGCACGAAAACGAGGTCGTACCCCTTGGCGAGGTGGGCGTTGGTCGTCGACAAGATGCCGCCGTCGAAATAGCGTCGCCCGCCGATGGTGATACTGGGATAGACGCCGGGCACGGCGCAGCTCGAGGCGACAGCGCTGGCAAGATCCGCCCCCGCCGCGGCGTCCCAAATCTTGAACGAGCCGTCGTGCGCGTCGAACGCCGTACAGATGAACGAACGCGATGGCCATGCGCCGACGCCATTGGACCGGAGCTTGGAGGTGAACCGGCCAACGAATTCCTCCTCGCTCATCGTCTTGGCATCGAGCGCAAACGCGCCGAGCTCGCGCGTGATCTCCGCCCCCGAGCGACCGGCGCGAGCGGCCTCCTGGATCATTTGAAACAAGAAAGCGAGGTTGGGGGCTTCGACCAGCTCGGACGGTTCTTTCGCCGATGACTTCCCCTCCGCGCCGCTCGATCGCGGTTCGCGCGGCGCGTACGGCGCGGCGATGTCACCCGGGCTGTGCCCGAGCGCGACACGCGCGCCGATGAACGCACCGGCCGATGTGCCGACGACGTGGTCGACCGCGGTGAGATCGACGCCGGCTTCGGCGAGGCCCAAAAGCACCCCCGCCTCCCACGCAATCCCCACGGGTCCCCCGCCTCCCAACACCAGCGCACGTTTCGGCATCGCCCGTCCTCTCGGCGCGACCTTAGCACTCTCGCGTCATGCACGCGGCGGTGGCGGGCCCGCCGCAGCCATGCACGGGCACACGGGCGGAACCGCCCTCTCTACGTCAGGACCGTTCGATGTTAAAGTCGGCGCGCTCTCGACAGGTGAAACGAGCATGATCGACCTCGACTACCGCATCGTCGATGCGGACAACCACTTTTACGAGCCCGATGACTGCTTCACGCGTCACATCGAGGCTCGCTTTCGCGATCGAACGGTCAGGGTGGAGCGCGCCTCCCCGGAAGCCTTGGGGCGGGTCTTCATCGGCCGGGAACGTTCGGGCTTTTACAGCGTCGCCGTCGGCGATCATGTCGGCCCACCGGGAATGATGCGCGCTTTTTTGCGCGGGGAGACCGACCAAGGCGCTGTCAACGCCTCTGCCATCGACGCGCGCAAAGTTCCGGCTTTCGTCGACAAGCGAGCCCGCCTCGCATTGATGGACGAGCAGAACGTCGAGGCTTGCATCATGCTGCCGACCTTCGGCATCGGCGTGGAATACCAGCTAAGGCGCGATCCCGAGGCACTTTACCCGAGCCTCACGTCTTACAACCGCTGGATGGAAGAGGCGTGGGGGTTCGGCCGTGATCGGCGCGTTTTCTCGACGCCGTTGCTTTCGCTCGCCGACGTCGGGCAAGCGGTCGTCGAGCTCGATCGCGTTCTCGCGGCCGGCGCGCGCGCGGTGCTGCTCACCATGGGGCCCGTCGGCGGCGTCTCGCCGGCCGACCCCCGTTTCGACCCCTTCTGGGCACGTCTGGCGGAAGCCGGAGCGCCGCTCGTCTACCATACCGGGGCCA
>DATHEQ010000456.1:0-8130 GCA_035318505.1 Polyangiaceae bacterium
CTTCGATGACCTGATCTCCGCGGTACACTTCGCCCACCCGTGTTCCCTGGAGCAAGGTGGCCATCGTCCGCCGCACATCCCCCGGCGTGAGGCCGAGTCGCTGCAGCGCGGCGGGATCGAGTGTCACCTCGATCTCGGGCACGAGCACTTGCGGCTCGACCTTGAGGTTCGCGACCCCTGGAATGTTCTTGAGCGCGTTTGCGACGTCGTCGGCCTTCGCGCGCAAAGTTCCGAGATCGGGTCCGTAGATCCGCGTGACGATCGACCCGCTCGCTCCCGAGAGCACTTCTTTGCCGCGGTCGCCGAGCTCCCTCGTGCTGCGCGTTGCGATCGGTACTGGCGTCGCTGCTGCGCTGGTGGCGCTCCTCGCCGCGGCCGCGTCGCGGCTCGTCGCGGCTCGTCGCGGAGGGGCTCGTCATCGAGGCGGAAGACACACGCCTTCGCGAGATGGCTCGCATCGTTTCCGCCGAGCTGCCGCCAGGTGCAAGCAAGACGCTGCTCGAAGAAGCCGTGCTGCACGAAGCTGACGAGCTCGCGGCGGCATCGATTCGGATTGCGATGCGGAATTCGTCGACCTTCGTAGGCGGCGATGCGAACTTACCCGTTCCTCGGCAGGGGTCGTGCGAATCGCGGAGCATTGGCGACACGACGCTCCGCGCTTGCGCGGTGGAGGCAGGATCGTTTCACATCGTCACCGGCGCGATACGCCCCCGACACGGTACGACGTTGCTCTTGCTCTCGAGTCTCGTCGCTGCGGTCGTGGCCGCCATCGGCGCCGCCTTCCTCGGTCAGCGCGCTGCGCGATGGGCGCTCGATCCGCTCATTCGCCTCGGGCATTCGCTGGACCAGATCGGAGCCGACGAGCCGAAAGCCGTCGTCGTTGCGGGCGACGATAAATGCCGAGAAATTGCTGAGCTCCGGGCGGCACTTGCCTCGCTTTTGGCTCGTTTGGCCGCCGCGCTCGACGCTGCCCGAAACTTCGCCGCTGACGCTGCGCACGAGCTGAAGACGCCGTTGACCGTCGTTCGGGCCGAGCTCGACTTGTTCGCGGAGGAACCTCTCGAGTCCGCCTCGCGAGAGGCCGTGGAGAAGGTTCGAGTCCGAGTGACGTCGCTGGTCAGGCTGGTCGAACGGCTGCTCTCGTTCGCCACCGCGGGCGATCGAGCCCGGCTTACCAAGGAGCCCGTTGCCATCGAGGATGTCGTGCGCGACGTCATCGCGAAACTCGGACCCGGCGCGCGTGCTCGAATCCATCTCCAAGCGGATGCCCCCGGCATGGTGTTCGGCGACGAAGCGCTGCTAGTGGCGCTGGTCGAGAACGCTGCCGACAATGCGCTAAAGTTTTCCGGCAACAGACCCGTGGAGATCGACGTGCGTGAGCTGGGAGACAAGGTCCTTCTCGATGTCAGAGACCAAGGGCCGGGTATCGCACAAGCCGACCGCGCGCGCGTTCGAGCCATTCTTTCGCACGCCGGCGTCGCGCGGCGAAAATACACCTGGCTACGGCGTCGGACTAGCTCTCGTCGCCCGAATCGCGGCCGCACACGAGGGCGCCGCTGGGTTCGTCGATCCCGTCCCCGGGGGGAATGGCGCACATCTGCGCATCGTCCTTCCCGGATGGTCACCTCGTGAGTCGACCGCTTGAGCGTGTGCCGACATCGATTGGTTCGAGCGTTCGGGCGCCGGTCCATGCGAGCCCGCTGGCTGTGCCCTGCCCACAAGTGTTACAACATCGTGACATTGTCCGGCTCAGCTCGCGTGTGGCGTAGAGTGGCCAGGCCGTGATCGCCGCCCTCGCCATGGAGTCCCAAGCCACCCGCGTCGCCAAGATGCGCACCGAGAAGTTGGGGGTGAGCTACGGCGAGCTCGCGGCGGTGAGCGACGTCTCGATCGATATTCTCGAGCGACAAGTCCTTGCTCTCATTGGGCCGAGCGGCTGCGGCAAGAGTACGTTTTTGCGGGCGCTGAACCGCATGAATGAGAACATCAGTGGGGCGCGTATGACCGGGCGTGTGCTGCTCGATGGCCGCGACATCTACGATACCGATGTCGACCCCGTCACGGTGCGCCGACAGGTGGGAATGGTCTTTCAGAAGTCCAACCCGTTCCCGAAGAGCATCTTCGAAAACGTCGCCTATGGGCTCAGGGTGGCGGGTATCCGGGACCGCGAGACGCTCTTCGATCGAGTCGAGCGCGCGCTCCGTCAAGCAGCGCTGTGGGACGAGGTGAAGGACCGCTTGGACGAGTCGGGGCTCGGCTTGTCGGGCGGCCAGCAACAGCGCCTTTGTATTGCCCGCGCCCTCGCCGTCGAGCCGCAGGTCATTCTCATGGACGAGCCAGCCAGCGCGCTCGACCCCATCGCGACGGCCAAAGTCGAAGACCTGATCGCCGATCTGCGCGAGGCCTTCACCATCGTCATCGTGACTCACAACATGCAGCAAGCCGCGCGTGTCTCACAGCGCACGGCTTTTTTCTATCTCGGCAAGCTGGTGGAAATCGGTGAGACCACCACCATCTTCACGCGACCGAAAGAGCGCGAGACCGAGGACTACATCACCGGTCGTTTCGGTTGATCGTCACTCCCCAGCGTGCACCTTGCCGCGCGTTTTGGCGCGCAGGATGACGGCCGCCAAGTTCAATAGAAACGTCAGCCCGAGCAGGGTGAGCACGGTGCCGTAGAGGATCGGTTTCGTCTTGTCCACATTGGGTGACTGCGTCGCGAGCACGTAGACGTGGTAGCTAAGGCTCATGAACTGATCGTTGACGTGGCTGGGCAACACCGTCAGAAAGTAAGCGACGCCGGTGAACATGATGGGCGCGACTTCCCCCGCTCCGCGGCTGATGGCGAGGATCGCTCCCGTGAGCACACCGCCCAGCGCCTCGGGCACGACGACCTTGACGACCGTTTGTAGCTTGGTCGCGCCGAGGGCCAAGCTCGCGTCGCGGATTTCGCGCGGCACGGCGCGGAGCGCTTCTTCCGTAGCGACGACGACCACCGGCATGGTCAGAATCGCGAGCGTCAGTGATGCCCAGATCAAGGACGGCGTCGCATAGACGATACGACCGTCGTAAAAGGCCCGATCGATCCCTTTTCCCACCGTCGAAACGAAAAAGCCGAGCCCAAAAAGCCCGAACACGATGGAGGGCACACCAGCCAGGTTCGCGATGCATACGCGAATCGTGCGCGCCAGCTTGGACTCGGCCGGTGCATATTCGGTGAGGTAGATGGCCGTGGCGACGCCGGCCGGCACCGCCGCCACGGTCATGAGCAGCGTGAGCGCGACCGTTCCGACGATGGCCGGCAAAATGCCCCCGCCGGTCAAACCGTGCGGACTGGAAGAAAGGAACTTCCACGAGATCACCTTCGCTCCCTCTGCGGCGATGTCGAAGAGCAGAATCACGAGGGCGAGAAGTATGAGTGCCGTGGCCGTGGCGGTCGCCACCGTTAGCGCGATCTCCGGCGCGCGTGCGCGCGCCTCGCGGCGGAGCTCCAGCGCTTGGCTCCTCATGCCGTGCCCAGCTTCTTTCGTAGGCCGTGAATGACGCGCTCGCCGGCCGAGTTGAGGACGAAGGTGCTGGCGAAAAGAATCGCACCGAGCGAAAAGAGCACGCGGTAGTGCGCGCTCCCCACCACCACTTCTCCCAGCTCTTGCGCAATGGTGGCGGTGATGGTCCGCGTCGACAATCCGAGCGATCCGGAGACGAGCGACGCGTTACCGGACGCCAGAAGGACAATCATGGTTTCGCCGATAGCGCGGCCGAAACCGAGCACCAAGGACGCCAGAATGCCGGGCAACGCTGCCGGAACTACCACGCGCGCAATCATCTGTACGCGATCGGAGCCGAGCGCGAGCGCGGCCGTGCGGTACGTGCGAGGCACGGCCTGCAATGCGTCTTCGGAAACGGTGAAGATGACCGGGCACACAGCCATCGCCAATCCAATGCCTGCCAATAGCGTGTTGAGGCGGTGCTCCGTTCCGAACGCGCGCTGCACCCAGGTTGCGAGCACGATCAGAGCAAAGAACCCGACGACCACCGAAGGGATCCCCGCCAGAAGCTCGATGGTCGGTTTGATGAGCTCACGCTGCCTTTTGCCGCACAGCTCAGAAACGTAAATGGCCGCGGCGATGCCGAGCGGTGCAGCGATGAGCAGGGACACGAGGGTCACCTTGAGCGACCCCACGACCAGAGGAACGATGTTGAATTTCGGCGGTTGGCTGACTGGTTGCCACAAAAACTGCTCCGAGCCGTCGGGCAGCGGCGTCGGTGTCAAGAGAATAAGGGGCTCGCCGCCCTCCGTGACGCCCGTGCCGGCGAATACCGGAAGCGCTTCACGCGCAATGAAGGCGACAATGAGCACGATGGCTGCGATCGAAGTGACAGCCACGGCGCGCAGCGCAAACTCGGCGCATTTTTCCCCCACTCGAGCCGGTCCTTCGAGCGAGGCTGCTCGTTGCGGCGACGTCGGGGCGGGCGCTCTGGCGATCAAAGCGGAGGACCTTTCGGCAGTGGATAATATCCAACATCGGCGATGACCTTCTGGCCCTCGGGCCCCGTGACCCAATCGATGAACTTCTTCGAATCGCCGGCGGCCTCGCCGGCTGTATAGAGGTAGAGAAATCTACTCATGGGATAACTGCCGTCCTGGGTGCTCGCGAACGAGGGAGCGATGGCGGGCGCCCGGTCGTCCTTGCGAACGCGCAGCGCTTTGACTCCTTCTAAATAGGCGATGCCCCCATAGCCTATGCCGAACGCGTCGCCTTTGACGGCGTTCGCCACGGCGGCGGTGCCTCCCAGGCTTTGGGTGCTCGGGGCAAAGTCTTTCCCGTCGAGGACCCGGTCTTTGAAATAGCCATAGGTGCCCGAATTGTTCTCACGGCCGTAGAGGATGACGACGTGTGACGGGCCGCCGACTTCTCGCCAATTCGAGACTTCACCTAAATAAATCCGAGCCAGCGCCGGGATCGAGATTTCCTCGATGGGGTTTTCCGCGTTGACGTACACCCCCAGCGCATCGAGCGCGACTTTCGTCTCCACCGCGGGGACGCCGCGCTTGGCGAGCAGATCTTCTCTCTCGCGGCCCGTCATAGGCCGGCTCGCCTCGCACACGTCGGTCGAGCCATTGATGAGGGCCGCGATGCCGGTACCGGTACCGCCACCCGTTACCTGGACCACCGCCGTCGGATCGCCCTTCGCGTACCCTTCGGCCCAGCGCTGGCCCAAGATGACCATCGTGTCAGAGCCCTTGATGGTCAGCTTTCCTCTACCTCCTCTGGCGTGAGGTCCGTCGCTGGTGGGGCCGCCTTGCGCGCAATGGCAAAGGACGGCAAAAGCCGCCGCGAAGAGAAGCAAGCGTCGGGTTGGCATGTGTGGCGTCGATTCGACTAGTCTTTCGCCTGCTTGTGACAAACTCGTGACATTTTTACGGTCGGATCGACAAAGCGTCACCCGCCTTCGGCCACCACGCATTGGCAGAGGCAAGTCGCCGACTGGGCGTGCCGGCATGCTAGCACTCACTTTGAGACGCTCGCTAAGGGAGAGAGGTCGCGTGCATTCGAGGTCCGCGTGAGACTGGGCATTCACGGCCGACTGTTCATCTTGGCGATGGGCATCGTAGCCATCGCGGTGACGATGACGAGTCGCTACGTGTCCGGTGACCTGCGCGAATCCATCGAAGAACGTCTGACCCGCGATCTCGAAGTGCGCGCCGAGCTGCTCGCGCACCAGATCGGGGCGGCGCCCGCGGGAACCGATTGGCAAACGATGGCCGAAGAGCTCGGCCACGTGGCGCAATGCCGGGTGACGTTGGTCGGCGCGGATGGTGTCGTGCGCGGCGACTCCGAGACCGCGCGCACTGAGATCGCGCGGCTCGAGAACTGGGGGAATCGGCCGGAGATCCGCCGGGCGCTCGAAAGCGGGCGCCCGGCGAGCACGTCCCGCACAGGGCGCCATCCCCTTCTTTTTGCGGCGGCGCCGCTCGATGCTTCCCCGCTGCGTATCGTCTATCTCACGCAATCGCTGGTACCGCTACAGACGGCGGCAGCGCGCGCCGAGCAGCTGATGTGGATGGGGGCCATGGCAGCGCTCGGCGTGGCGGCCGTTCTGGCGGCGCTCTGGTCGCGCGTCGTGTCGCAATCCATCCGCCAGCTTCGGACGAGCGCTCTTGCCATGCTCGACGATCTTTCGGTGCGCACGCACGTGCGCCGGACCGACGAGGTCGGCGCCCTGGCAGAAGCGCTCGATCAACTCGCCGACAACCAGAAGCGCACTGTCGAGAAGTTGGGCGGAGAGCGCGATCGGTTGGCGGGTGTCCTGGAGACGATGGCCGAAGGCGTGCTTCTCACCGATCGCACCGGTCGCATCGTGCTCGCCAACGGGTCACTGCGCATGATGGTCGCCTCGAGCGGTCCGCTCGTCGGCAAAGAGCCCATCGAGGCCATTCGCAACAACGAGCTCGCCGACATGATCGAAAGGGTACAGCGCACCGAGAGTCCCGCCACCGGCGAAGTCGAGCTCATCGGCATTCTGCCGCGGCGGGTGCTGGTGCGAGCCGCTCCTCTCACCGTGAGCGGCAATGAAGGTGTCGTGGTCGTGCTGTCCGATGTAACCGAGCTACGTCGCCTCGAAACATTGCGCCGCGATTTCGTGGCCAACGTGTCGCACGAGCTGCGTACGCCGATCGCCGCCATCCGCGCTGCCGCCGAGACGCTGGAAGATGGCGCCATCGACGACCCCGAGGCGGCCCGCGATTTTCTGGGCATGATCGCGCGTCATGGAGACAGGTTGCACCAGCTGGTCGAGGACCTCCTCGAGCTCAGCCGCATCGAGGCGCAAAAACTCGATCTGCAGGCGATCCCCGTCGATGCGCGTGAGCTCATCGACCACATGATCTCCCTTTACACGCTTTCGGCCGCGCGGCGCGAGGTGTTGCTCGAGGCGCGCGCGTGCCCCGCTGATCTAACGCTGTCCACCGATCGACGCGCGCTCGAGCAAATTCTCTCGAACCTCATCGACAACGCCCTCAAGTACGCGTCGCGTGGCTCTCGGGTGACGCTCTCGGTCGCGGAAAAAGAGGGGGAGGTCCGCATCGCCGTGGCCGACACGGGCCCGGGGATCGCAGCCAAACATCTGCCGCGCCTTTTCGAACGATTTTACCGCGTCGACCGGGGCCGATCGCGCGACGTCGGTGGTACCGGCCTAGGCCTCTCCATCGTGAAGCACCTGACCGAAGCGCTCGGCGGACATGTCACGGTGGAGAGTCTTCCCGGCGTAGGCTCCACGTTCACCATTCACCTTCCCGTGAAGCTCGCCGGCAGCAGGCCGGCTCCGCTCGACGACACGAGGTCATCTCCCGATGCCGGCCTCACACACTAGCCGCGATTTCGAATCCGAGCTGCGCGAGTTGCGCGCCCACCTCTTGGCGATGGGGGCCCGCTGCGAGCGAAGCGTGCAGCTCGCGCTGAAAGCGTTCATCGAGGGTTCGGACGAGCTCAGCGTCGAAGTGAAGCAGCTCGACCGCCACATCGATCGCGACGAGATGGAAAGCGACGAGCTGGTCCTGCGCATTCTCGCGCTGCGGCAGCCCGTCGCCCACGATCTTCGCTTGCTTGCCACGGCATTCAAGCTGGTCACCGATCTCGAGCGCATCGGGGACGAAGCGGTCAACATCGCCGAGCGGGCCGAAGAGGTTGCGGACGGGTCGCGTCTCGTGCCCCATCCGCACTTGAAGAGCATGGCCGATCTGACGCAACAGATGCTGCGCGACGCGCTCGACGCGTTCGTCGAAGCCGACGTAGCCCGCGCCGAACGGGTTCGTCTCGGCGACGACGCGGTCGACGAGCTTTACGTACGCACCGTGAGCGAGATGATGACCTTCATGGAGCAGCACCCCGAGCGGATCAAAGGAGCCATGGGCGTCGTCAATGTCGCCAAATACCTGGAGCGCATCGCCGATCACGCAACGAACATCGCGGAGGAGGTCATTTTCATGGTGGCGGGGCACGATGTGCGACACGAGAGCCAGAGGGCGGAACCAATCGAATAGCGCCGAAAATCGCTGTGCGCGCTTGTCCTACCCTTGAGCTCGCGTCACTTCTGCCTCACGATAGAAGGAATGACGAGTGAGATGAA
>DATHEQ010000457.1:0-61828 GCA_035318505.1 Polyangiaceae bacterium
AAGGACGTCATGGAAACGGCGCCCGTCCACTTCCCTGCCCACAAGGCGCGATTGGATGCGTTTCAGGCCTGCGGCGATCTCATCGCCGTGGGCACCTGGGCCGATCCTCGCGAAGGATCGATGGGCGTGTTCCGCTCGCGCGCAGCCGCCGAGGAGTTCGTGCGGGAGGACCCCTTCGTCCAAAACGGCGTCGTGGCGAGCTACGAGATCAAAGACTGGAACGAGATCTTGTTGGGCGGTTGACCGACGGCGCATGGGCGGTCGAAGGCGACGGTCAACCGGCGCGCTTGTCGCGATGCAACGCGGCACGGCCATCCTGCCCGACGGAGCGAGCAGGATCGGTGCGTGGCGGCCTATGGTTCGGCGAATTCTCGGGGAGCCCATCGTTCGCGGGGTGGACGTGCGGCGCGCGATTGACGGCGCTCGACATGACCGAACCCCGCTAGAGGGGCGCCCCTTGGGACCGAGCGCGCTGGCGTAGGCTCACTCTTCTTTGTCGCTCAGCTCGTGGGTCTTCTGGATCCACTCTTCGATCGCTTCGGCGCTTGGGCGATCGAAGTGCACCCGACCCGACGCAACCTCGCGCAAGCTGGCGACGTTGGGGCGATTGGTACAGCGAATGAGCGGCGTCGAACCCTTCATGATCTGGCGGGCTCGCCTGGAGGCGAGAATCACGAGGGCGAAGCGATTGTCCTCGCGCTCGAGACAGTCTTCTACGGTGACACGGGCCATCGATGCTCCCTTTCGAGCCCATGGTGGGGCTCTGCAACTGCGGTACAGATCCCAAGTACGAGGACGCGCCGCGCGGGAGTACTGAACCGGTCGACGCACGTTGGCGTCGTCCTTGCATCTATACGCCAGAGCGCCGCGATCCGCTAACAGGAATCCGATCTATTTCGCCGGCCCTCGCGATTTTCGCCATATCCGGGCGTCAGGCGGGGTCCGCGCAGGCGGCGAGTACCGGGTCAGCGGCCTTGCGGCACCGGACATGCCGGCAAGGCGGCGCGCGCCGCCGGCAACGCAGAGCTTTTCTCCGCCTCGCTGAACGTGTTGTCCGTGAACTTGCACCCGTAGTTGGAATCGGCAACGGCCGTGGGGTCGAGCACCTCGTCCCCCTCCGGTTTCGTCCCCTTTTGCTCCCAGTCGATCATGGCGCGGAAAGCGGCAACCTGCTCCGCGCTGGTGAATTCGCAATGACCGGTACCGCGAATGGCGCGCTGGACGAGCCACGGTTCACTTCCCGCTGCTTTTGCCCGCCGGCGATAGATCTGCTCGTTCACGAATGGAACGTAGAGATCGCCGAGCGTGTGCAGTGTGACCACGGGGATGCCGAACATGCCGTCGACCTTGGGAACCCAACGCAGGCCGTCGCGCCGCAGTCGATTGGCATCGGGGTCAGGCGTCGCGCGGTAGATGGTATCGTTCAAGGTCCGCTCCTCGGCGCTTACGGCCGGATCGCCGTCGAGCTGGTAGACGACGCTGCGCGTGTCGACAACGCTTTTCGTCAAAATGCCGTTCACGGTTCCATCGCTGCCAAACACTTGCCACACGGGCGACTGCACCGACGAGCTCGTGAACCCTTGTTCGAAAACGGGGCGCACTCCGCCGGTCAGACTGGCGATGACGGGCTTCAGCTTGTCGCCGAGCGGCGTCGTCGTGGTTGGAAACGTAACGAAGAACGCGTCGCGAATGGCCGTGCGATGGCTCTCGAAATCGGCCACTGGCCAGCTGGTCGCGGGAAAGCCGGCCAGGTGTTGGGCGACGAGCTGATAAGCGGTGAAATAGTCGAAAAGCTCGCTGTCGCCCATGACGCCGCACATGGGAACGGCGCCGTGATAGCGGAATTTGTTCCTCGCCGTCGCATAGGCTTCTTCTTCGATCGCTGCGCCGGTGACGTGCCCTCCCATCGAGTGCCCGATGATGTACGTCTTGGTTGGCTCGGCGATGGTGCGCCCGCTCTTTTGCGATGCGACCGCGGCAAACGCCCGTGCCAATGCGTTCGTATCTTCGACGCCGGCTCGCACATCGTAATAGTTCTTCGAATAGCTCGATGCTGCCCACGCGTAGCCATTCTCGACGAGATACTGACGGATGGAAGGAATGGTGACGTTGAGCGCAGGCCCCGTTCCGGCATAGCCGTGGGCGTACATGACCAACATGCCGTTCCAGTTCTTCGGAATTTCGATGCGGTACCCGGCCCCGCCGAGAATTCCGAAGATGCGATCGGTTTCCACCGATGCGCCGGCAATGGGCTCGAACTGCAACGACGCTTCGTCGATGGTGAAAGTGCGATCGTCCTGCGGCCGCTTCTCTTCCGGCTCGGAAGCGTCGGGCGATGCATCATCACCGCCGTCAGGAAGCGACGTTCCTCCGCCGCTGCCCGCTGCGCCAGTTGCGCCGGTCCCGCCCGCGCCGCCCGCCATGCCGGTACTCGCGCCACCGCTTCCCCCCACTCCGGGGCTCACGCCTTCTTCGTCGGAACATCCAAGCAGCGCAAGACAGAACGCGAGCGGCAACGCGCACGTGCGAGAGAATCGAATCATCGTCGTCTCCTCCGAGCTGATGAACACGAAAGCCAAGCCCTTCGTCGCATGAGCGTTCGACGACCGCAACGAGAAGAAACTCCTCCGTCCGGTCCGCCGAGGATACAAACTGATTCCGAACGAATTGCACCCAAACTTGTTCCCATCCGAAGAACCAATCCGGGACGCAACGTTCGCCAGACACGCCGTAGACGAGGTTTTAGAGGCAGAGCCCGATCCAGTCGCCCCACCCGCAGGTATCGCTACACACTCTGATCTGCTTCAAAAGCCCAATGAGGCAGCCCCGCTCCTCGGTCTCTCCCGGCGTACATGGGCCTTCGTCCTGGCAATTGCCCCAATTGGCCCACGTGCATTGCGCCTCACAAACACGGGAGTGCGTGCCGCACTTGCCGCAGCCCTCGCGCTCGACTTGGCCGCGGGCGCACTGCTTTTCGTCCATGCACGGCGAATAGGGCGTCCACTTCCAGCCGGCGTCCCCCGACTGACAGGAGCGCGACTGCGTGCCGCACGATCCACACGCCTGCATCTCGACTTGATTTTGCATGCACGTCGAATGGAGACACTCGCCGAAAGTCCAAGCGCAGCTCGGCGTGCAGGTCGCCGTCTGGCTACCGTCGTCCTCACACGCTCTCTGCTCTGTGACACCCGGAGCGCACGCGCCCGGAGCCTGTTCGCAGAAGGGAGGGTCCCATGTGCCTTGAGCATTGCAGACTTGTAGATAGCGTCCGCAATTGGAGCAACCGGCGATGTCGTGGACTTCTCCCGGCGTGCAGGTGGTGCCCCCGCCCTCGTGCGGCGGAGCGCTCTGATCCACCGTCTCTCCATCCTCGGCGTTACGTTCCCCTGCTGCGTCACCGATCGGCGCGGCATCGGTCGAACGCTCATCTTCCGAACGCCCGTCTTCCGGCGGCGTCGTGGCAGCGTCCCGCTCCGATGTGAAATCCTTGAATTCTGCGCCTATCAAGTCTGCGCACCCCATCGAGAGGCCGCACCAAAGCAAGAACACGGGTGTGGACGGCGGCCTCATCCATTTTGCAAGATACACGGCCATTTTTGCGCACCGCTTGCGTTTACAGAGCGTCATCTAGGTCTCACGGCCGAGCAAGGGCCCATCGTCCGACCACGCTTCGTAGCTGGTCGCGTCGATAGAGTCGACCGATGGTCCCAGCCCTCCGGACGATTGACGATGCTATCGTCGTCGACCCTATCACGCCGGCCACCGGAGAAGGATTTGCAACAATGCTCACCATTTTCGGCCATTCCATGAGTACCTGCACGCGCAAGGTCTTGATGACGCTCGCGGAGACAAAGCTCCCTCATGAGTTCGTCACCGTCGATTTTGGCAAAAACGAACACAAAAATCAGCCGCACCTCGGTCGCCAGCCGTTCGGCCAGATCCCGGCCATCGACGACGGCGGCTTTGCTTTCTACGAATCGCGCGCGATTTGTCGCTACCTCAACGAGAAGGCGGGTGGAAACCTCGTCCCCACCGACATCCAGGGCCGCGCCCTGATGGAGCAGTGGATCAGCATCGAAACTTCGAATTTCTCCGGCCACGCGATGAAATTCATTTACCAGGATGTGTTCAAGCGTCCCCAGGAAGCGGCGGTACTCGAGACCGCGGGCAAAGGCATCGAGAAAGCGCTGGGCGTGATGGACGCGCGGCTGGCCAAGAGTCCGTACTTCGCCGGCGATAGTTTCACGCTCGCGGACATCGTCTTCATGCCGTACGTCGAGTACGGGATGCAAACGCCGATGAAGCAGATGATTGCGAAGCTGCCCAACGTGGGCGGGTGGTGGAATCGCGTGAGCGAGCGAGGGACTTGGCAGAAGGTGGTGGGGAAGAAATAGGTGCCGCGCCCGATGCGAGCAGCGCCCTTGGATCGGCGAAAATTCCTGGAATTGGGCGCGCTCGCGGGCAGCGCCCTCGCCCTCGGTGGATTACCGGGATGCTCGTCCGCCGCGATGGAGGCGCCGGCGTTCTCCAGTGCGGGTCGGCAGCGCGTGCACGATCTGATGGCGAGTTACGTCGACAGCGGCGTCGTGCCCGGGATGGTGACGCTTCTCCGCCGGCAAGGTGAGTTGCACGTCGATGCCATCGGGCTCTCCGCGTTCGGCGGTGCGCCGATGCGGCGCGATTCGATTTTCCGCATCGCCTCGATGACGAAGCCGATCACGGCCGCTGCCACGATGATTCTGGTCGAGGAGGGCAAGGTGAGCCTCGACCAACCGGTCGACGAATGGCTGCCCGAGCTCGCCAACCGCAAAGTGTTGACGCGACCGGACGGGCCGCTCGACGACACCGTGCCGGCGAACCGCGCCATCACCGTGCGCGATCTGCTGGCACTGACGATGGGCTTCGGTCTGATGTTCCCGTTCGATGCCTACCCCGTTCAAAAGGCGGCCATTGAGCTCGCGGTGAGCATCGTGCCGCCGCGACCGCAGGCGTCGCCGGATCCCGACGAATGGATCCGTCGATTGGGAACGCTGCCCCTGATGCACCAGCCGGGCGAGCAGTGGATGTACAACACCGGGTCCGATGTTTTGGGCGTCCTCATCGCACGCGCATCGGGCCAAGCGCTCGACGTGTTTTTGCGCGAGCGCATCTTCCTGCCGCTCGGCATGAAGGATACGGGCTTCAGTGTCCCGCCTTCGAAGCTCGACCGACTGGCAGCTTGCTACTATTTCAATCCCGAATCCGGGGCCGTAGAGCTGTTCGACGATGCGTCGAACAGCGAATGGAACCGCGCGCCGCCGTTTCTCTCGGGCGCCGGGGGATTGGTCTCCACCATCGACGACTTTCTCGCCTTCGGCGCCATGATGCTGAACAAAGGCACGCACGAAGGCGGACGCATCCTGTCGGCACAGTCGGTCAACAGCATGACGACCGACCAGCTGACACCCGAGCAGAAAGCGGTCTCCGGTCTCGCCCCCGGTTACTTCGCCAACCAGGGATGGGGCTTCGGCCTTGCCATGGTGACTGGGGCCGACGACGTCTCGCCCCGACCGGGCCGCTACGGCTGGGATGGCGGCTTCGGTACGTATTGGTTCAACGATCCGGCCCAGGACTTCATCGGAATCTTGATGACCCAGCGTTCAATCGATGACATGAGTCCCGCCCACGCATTTTGGAAGGCGGCCTTTCAGGCGATGGAGGAGTGAGCGGGCGGGCCATGTCGCCCCGCTATGCATAGGAGCCCACTCCGCCGCGGCTCCTCTGCCTCGCGTGTGGCGGCGGCGCACTCACAGTGCTTTCACCGGGACGAGAACCTCAATTGCACGGTGGCAGAGCCGTCGCCGGTATCGACGTCCCGAATTTGCGCACCACGGGCGGCAGCTTCGATGCAGCTCCGCAAACCGTCGAGGTTACCGTCTCTCGAGAGCGCCGCACTCGCGACGCGTCCGCCGACGTCGATCGTGAGACGTAGCTCGGTTTCGAGGGCGGGCCGCGCGGGGCGCAAACGCACGGCCTCTTGGTAACAGGAAACGAGCGGGACGTGCGACAGACTGACTTTTACCTTTTCCCCCGAGATTCCTGCGCTGGTAACCACATTGGAAAAGGACACCAAAGCCCGGCTGGTCGCGAGAGCTCGCGGCGCTGGGCGCTCGGCGCGCACCGAGGGCGGCGGAAACGCGGCGGGCGTTCGCACTTCGACGGGTGTTGCGGGCGCCGGCGTTGGCGGCACGTCCCCGGGCGACGGCCAAGGATCGCGCCGGATGAGGACCGGGTCGATGGCTGGGGGTGAGTCGGACGATTTGGGCGAGGCCGGCGGCGCGATGGCGATGACCAAATGATGCGGCTCGGGTTTTGTTGCAGCCTGCGGCCGTGCGCGACCGGCGACACGCTTCGGCGTCTCCATCGGAGAAGGCGGCGGCGGAACCGGATCGCTCGGCGCCACGGGATCTGGCGCGGCCGTCACTTCGTTGGGCGGGGAAGCGGCCCGCGCGCCTGCGAGAGCGGGCGGACCGATCAGAGCCATCGCCGCTTCGGCGCGAGCGTTGCTCTCCCTGGATTCGACGGTACCGCTTCGGCGCGAGGAGACGTAAGCAGAAGCCGTGATCGTCGCGACCGAGACAAGGACAGCATAACCCAGCGACAAGCGCCTTCGCCTCAGTTGGCTATCTCCCAAACGGGTGCGCGCCACCGATCGGCGCGGAGGGCGGAGCGAAAGTACGGCAGGGCTCGACGATGAGAACGTGGGCCCCGCGCGAAGCGGCATCGCCATGGCGGGCGCGGGCACGAGCGCGCTCGATGTCGCGTCCATCGCCAGTGCGCCGCGCAGCGCTTTGCGCATATCGCGCGCCGTTTGAAATCGATCCTCGGGACGCTTGCTCAGCGCGCGAAGACAGACCGCCTCGAGCCCCGGATGCACGGCGCGATAGTGGGACGGTGGGACCGGCGTGTCGGAAACGTGCTGCACGGCGATGCCGACGGGCGTATCGGCATCAAAGGGCGTTTGACCAGCCAAGAGGTGGTAGAGCACCACGCCCAACGAATAGAGATCGCTCCGTCCGTCAACCGCCTGACCGCGGGCCTGCTCCGGCGACATGTAGTCGGGCGTGCCGACGACCACGCCCGCTGCGGTGAGCCGCGGCGCGAAGGGGCGCGACTTCGGAAGCGTGGGCCGGGCCACTTTGGCGATCCCGAAGTCGCATACTTTGACGACGTCCACCCTGGCGCCATCATCGTTCTTGTCGGCGAGCACCAGGATGTTTTCCGGTTTCAGATCGCGATGCACGATGCCGACCTCGTGAACCGCCGTGAGCGCGCAGAGGACCTGCGAAAGAATCGCGACGATGCGCTCGTCACGGAGCGGCCACTGCGCTTCCATGATGGTCTGCAGATCCTCGGCGTCGACATACTCCGTGACGAGATAAAAAACATCGCCGTCTGCGCCGAAATCCAGCACACGAAGCGCATTGGGGTGATCGAGGCGCGACGTCGCAAAGGCCTCCCGCTCGAATCGCTGCACGATTTCCGGATCAGTCGCCCACCGCGGATGCAGCACCTTGATCGCCACCCATGTGTCGAGCCGCGTCTGCCTCGCACGATACACCGTGCCCATCGCCCCCGTTCCGAGCACCCGCTCCACCACATACCGATTGCCGAGTGTGCAACCTATCAAGGCGTGCTGGGCGTCGTTCGGCATGGGCTCCCTCGGCATCCATGGTTTGACGGCGGATGGTCTCCGCAAACGTGCGGATGCCAGCTGACGAACGGAACCGGAACCTAAGGCGGTGAGGGCCAAGTCGATCTTTCGTCCTAGCGAGGCCCGTACGATCGCCCGCCGCGCCCTATGCGAAGACGCCGTGTGCGAAGAGACGATGCTCGCGCTCCGTGCCGCGCTCTGCTCGCGCTCGCTTCGGCACACATCGTGCTCGATCCGTCAGGGGCGCCTCCGCACGTGAGAACAATCCGCGCAATCGGCGTTTACCGTGCCTCCTACTGAGAAGGAATTGACGATGGAAACCAACGATACCAGAGCCAAGATCGACAGCGCACGTCACGAATCGACAGTTGCCCGATGGCGAAAAGCCTACCCCGGCGCGCTCGTGCTCATTGCAATCGCAGCTCTCAGCGTCGGATGCGCGTCGTATCGCGGAACCGCTACCAATGCACAGCCTTCCGTCGTGGCACAGCAGGGCCAGTGGACGATGGTACGGAACTTTCCCCACGTTCCTCAGGCCGGCGACAAGGATTGCGGAGCTGCAGCTCTCGCGGCCGTGTTGCGTTATTGGGGCCATGCCGCGTCCCCGGAGTCGATCGAAGCTGCACTCGGACGTGCCGACAATCGCCTGCAAGCGGGCGACATGGAAGCGTACGCGCGCGGCCTGGGTCTACGTTCCTATGTCTTCTACGGCACGATGAAAGACGTCGTGCACGAGCTGGAGCAGGGGCGTCCAGTCATCGTTGGGCTCGGCAAGATGGTGGAAGAGAAAAAGGCGCTTTCTCACTACGAGGTCGTCGTCGGCTATGAGCCGAACAAGAAGCAAGTGCTCTTGCTCGACCCGGCGCGCGGTTGGCAAGTCGACAGTCTCGAAGGCTTTGCCAAGGAGTGGGCCATCAGCAAGGCTGTCACGATCGTGGCCTTTCCGGAGCGAGGGTCGTCGACCGCTGGCGTCGTAGCCATGGAAGGCCTAGCGAGGGCCGCGATCATCCCGCCCAGCACCGACGTCAGCTCGGTCACGGAAGCAGAGCGCTACGCGGCGCGGGAATCGGCTTCTCCCGAGGCAAAGAAGTACCGTGGCGGCGACTACATCGTCATCAGCGCCTCGGCGCTTGCCGTCATTCTCCTGGTGGTCCTCATCATCATTCTCATTTAGGACTGTCAAAGGTTTGCCGCGGGCGCCACGAACGATCACGGCGTGGGCGCCCGCTGCTCCGTCGCAGCAGATGAATGTCGCTCCCACGAGGCTCAACAGTAGGCGGCCCGCGCGCGGCAGCTACAATGCGCGCACGAAATGGCCCTCGCGCATGGCCGCATGGATACGCCGTCCTCTCATCGCATGCTCGGACATCTAGGCCCGATCGGGGGCAGGGAGCGGATCGCACTTCTCGACGTCGTGCGTGGGTTCACGCTTTACGGCGTACTGCTCGCCAATACGGTGCCCTGGTTCAGTGGACACGGGCTTCTTCCGAAAGCGGAGGCCGCAGCGCGAATCGGTACCGGCGACGAGATCGCATTTTTCTTTCTCACCGTCTTCGTCAGCCGAAAATCACAGACGTTGCTCACGTGCCTCTTCGGGCTCGGTTTCGCGATCCAGCTCGCTCGGGCCGAAGGGCGGGCCGGTCGGTTGTATTTGCGCCGGCTCGCGATCCTCTTGGTGATCGGCGTCTGCCATGCGGCCTTCGTTTGGTGGGGGGATGTGCTCGCGGGATACGCGCTCTGCGGCGGAGCGCTGATTCTCTTTCACCGCCGCAGCGACCGCGCGCTCCTCGCGTGGGCCACGGTGTTGGTCTTCGTTCCGAAATTCGTGACGTCCGTGCCAGCGGTTTCGGCTTTCCTCGACCGCGTCACCGCCGCGGCGTTCGACCGCGCTGCTTTCGACGCCGAGCTGCTCCTCGCTTGTCGCGGCGACGACTATGCGCTTCTCGTAAAAACGCAGGCAGCACGGGCTTTGTATTATTTTCTCAGTCACGCGCCGGAATATATCCCTTGGATGATCGGACACTTTCTCGTGGGGTTTCTCGTTGGACGCCGTCGCGCTCTCGAAACAACGACGAGCCACCTGGCGAGATGGCGCCAAGTGTTGGCTTGGAGCGCCGGACTGGGGCTCGCAGGCGGCACGCTATCGGCAGCGAAGGGCATCTACTTGCGGCGCGGCGGTGCCCTTTCCACGGCGTGGAAGATGGCGCTGATCGTCCCCGAAGAAGTCGGGATTCTCGCCATGGCGCTCGCTTACGTCTCGGGCCTGGTCCTCTTGATGCACAACTCGTCCTGGCGACCGCGCATAATAAGACTGGCGCCCGCCGGACAGATGGCATTGACAACGTACTTATTGCAAAGCGTGATCATGACGTTCGTCTTCTATGGATGGGGCCTTGGCCTCCTGCTTCGCGTGGGGCCCGCGTGGTGCATTCCGCTCACGCTCGCGGTATTCGGAGCTCAGATCGCCTTCGCCGCGGCGTGGCTCCGCCGATTCTATTTTGGACCAGTGGAGTGGGTCTGGCGCTATCTCACGTATGGTAAGGCTCCCCGGATGCGCCGCTCGGCGCCGGACCTCGCCGCCGCACCTCAGCGGTGACGTCCAGAGCTGTCGACTCTCGCGCGTCGACGCAAACGGGGACGCAAGGCTGCCAGGGCCAAGAGCGTGAGCCATGCGCCCGAGGCGCGCGGCTTCGAGCTACCGATGTCGCAAGAACACCCTCCGTCATCGCTGTCTGTAACGCCAGGCTGACCCGCCGCGCCATCGGTGTTGGGGCGAGCACTGTCGGCAATGACGTCCGCGCCGTCCCTTGCCGCGGCGTCGCGCACGGTGCCGGCATCGAAACCACCGCCCGTTCCCGCAGTGCCGCTATCCCTTCCCGCAACACCACCAGTGCCGCCTCCACTGCCGCCGGCACCCGCGGCCCCGGCATTGCCGCCTGTTCCGGTCGCACCCGCACTGCCCGACGCGCCGGCTCGTCCAGCGCTGCCCGCGCTGCCGCCATTTCCAGCAGTCCCGCCACTTCCGGCGGTATCGACCCTGGCATCTACGCCGCCGCTGTCCGTGCTGCCACCGGCTCCTCCACTGCCGCCTGTCGCGTCGCTGACATCGACATTGCCGGCGCCGTCTCTCGTGTCGGCGACAGTCGTATCGATGACCGCGTCGGCGGGACCGCCCGAGTCGAGCGCGTCTTCATTGCCCCCATCGCTCGTACCGTCATCGGCGCTGCCATCAGGCGCATCGGGGGTCGGCGTCGCTGCGTCCTCGCCGGCGTCCGCCTGCGGTCCGGGGATCCCGACGATGCAAAAATCGTCGATGTTCCACCCGCCCAAATTGTTGGTGGCGTTGGCGACCAGCTCGAATTTGACCTGGGCCGTGCCGTTGGCGGCCTGCGCGCTGATGTCGACGTCGTGCAGCCGCCATTCCTTGTCGACGTGGTTGGCAGTCGTGGCGTTGCTCCAAACTTTCACGCCGTTGGCGTAGATGTTCGCTTGGTCACTCGCTCCCGTTTCGACATTGAGCTGGCGCCGGTACTGCAGCCGAACGACGCTCATGCCGGCGGTGTTGATCTGCGGACTCTGCAGATAGCTCGTTCCGCTCGCCGGATAGACACCATCGGTCGTCCATTTGCCTAGGTCCATGCCGTAAGCTTTGGTGCCGGAAAAAGCGGCGCGGGGGTCGTTGGTGCCGGCGATCTCGCCGGGCGATCCCCACTCCCACTCGTCCGCTTCTACCGGCGTGGCGCCGTGCGTCCAATCGGCCGGGGCGGCCGCGTCGTCGAAGCTCGTGCAATACAGATTTTGCACGCCGCCAACGTAGTATTGATAATTGGGATCGGCCGCGTTGTCTGGAAACGCGTATGCCTTACCATTGCCGAACGTCGCGGTGACGTTGTAGCTTCCGACCGTGTTCTCCGCTTGGGCCGGCAGGTCACCGACGTAGTTGCCGGTCGCGTCTTTGGTGAGCGTCACCGACGCGGGCGTGCTCGAGCCCGGAGCCAAGTAGCTCGCCGTCGCCGTCGACAGATCGGTCGGGCAAAAGCTATTTCCGAGAAGCTTCAAGGTGACGCGCTGACCGCTGCGCGTGGGCGGCGCGACGCCGGGCACGAGCGCCGCCGCGGCCGGTGCCGACGTGGGCAAGGTGTGACGCTGGGCTGCTTCGTAAATGGCGCAGAAGTTCGGCGTCCCGTTGGCCGTGTTGCCGTCGTCATCGTCGGCCGCGACCACCTGCGTATAACTGGTCGGAATGCTGGTCGCCCTGCGGACCGATTCGTAAAAGAGGCGGTCGGTGACCCAATTGCCTTCTTTATCGCCGTAGATTTGCTTCAGGTTCTTGCGAAGATCGAACATCCAACCGCCGTAGGTAACGCCCTGCGTGTGCACCTCGGTGCTCGGCGCGGGCCAGCCCTGGTCGGTCGTATCGAGGTCGCGAATCGGCACCGTCGGGCGGTCGGTGAAGAACCCGAGCGCCATCCGGTAATCTTGCGTGATGCTGACCGACATGGTGTCGCCCACGCCTTCACCCATGCCGCCATTCACCGAACCGCCGCCGGTCACCACGTTCTGGTGAAATCCGTGGCCGAACTCGTGGTAGACGACGTCGGTGATGCGGCCGGTGTTCTCGCAAATGTTAGTGCCGCTGGTGCCGGAAATGAAAAACTGGAGACTCGAGCCGTTCCAGTTGGCGTTGCAGACCTGGTTCTGATTGGCGTTGACGACGAGCGCGTTGTTGAGCCACGCGATCTGCCCGCGGGGAACGAAACGCGCGACGTGCTCCTTGACGACGTTGACGCTGCTGAAGCAGGTGAGCTGCGAATCCGAGGTCGGCGTGCTGCTTAGATCCCAGATTCCATCGCCTTCCGGCGTCACCATGACACTGCCGGTGATCTTGGTGCCAGACGCGTTGGTGTTGTTGACCGTGACGAGGCTACCGGTGCAGTTGGTCGTCACCGCCGCCGCCGCGCTGCCCGTCCAACTGAGCCCGCCATAATTGTCGGTCGTGGTTGCCACCCCGGCGACGGAGATGTTCGCCAGCGCGGCGGGCCGGTCGACCCTGCTGCCAAAGAGGGGCGAGCGATCCGGCACTTTGTATTTGAGCACGCCGTCGGCGTAAGCCAGATTGTCCTTGCGCGCGACGCCGGCGCCGGTCGCGGAATCGACGTATACCGTCCACGCGCCGAACCCATTCGGCTCTGTTACTTCGACCGGAACCACGCGCCGGTACTCGATGGTGCCCGACTCACGCACCAGCGGCATGATGATGGCGGTCGCAGTCTTGCTGGGAACGAGCGTGCGGCCCAGATCGGAGAGCCAGGTCATCGCTCCGGCGCGCAGTGCTTCTGGCGCGGCGGTCGCCATGGCCGTGGGCACTTGCACGTCGGGCATGGCGGTGGATCCCACGACGAAGAGGCGATCGTTTTTGAACTCGAAGATGAGATGCGTGTCGAACACCTCCATTCCCTGGTACGTCTGCACGAACCCGAGCGTGCGCATCTGGCCGTCGGTGATGTTGTCAACGAGACGGAGATCGCCAGCGCTCGAACCGGGTGCCAGGAGCGCGATGTGCTCGGCGATGAATGCGCGGGTGAACCGCTCGGCTTCGGCATCGCCCTGCACCGTGCCGGGCGCGAAAATGCCGGCGCCGCTGATCGCCATTGGAATCGCGGTATGCGCGTCCCACATCGCGTTCCAGCTTCCCCCCGCTAGTCGGACGAAACGGCTCCATGCCGCGGCGCGGGATGCGGGAGCGACTCCGGTGGTCGGAGCGTAGGCACGAACCGCGTCGCCCGCGCGCAGCTCGAGAACGCCAGGCGCCGGTCCGCGCGCGGCCGGAGGCACGACCGCTTGCGCGCTCTGAGTGGCAGAACCGAGAGCGACAAGCCCAACAAGCGAAACGGTCAGTCGTCGCATACCGCGCTACCTCCTGTAAGAATGAAAGGACGGCGCGAGCTCGTGAGGCATCGCGTGTGTGTCGCCCATCTCACGCCCTTCGCTGACCGTCAACGCGGAATCATCTCTTCCGTGAGCTCGCGGCAGTGCGAAGAGTTGGCGCGCGATCGAATCGATACTAGCCGCGCTGCAATGTTGCCGCACGGCTGTCGAGTTCCGTAAGCGACACGACCGTGGTGTCCACACAAGACGTGCGACGGCACGTCAGCGCTCGCCAGATCCGTTTCCCGCGCTGCCCCGCGATTCGATGCGAACCCACTCGACGTATGCCGGAAGCGACGACGCCACGTCGACATCGAGCACGATGAACTCCGGCAACTCGTACGGATGAAGCTCGCGCAACCTGGTTCGCAGTCCACCGACGCCGTCCGCGCTCACCTTCATCATCAGCGTGATTTCGCTCTGCACTTCGAGGCGACCTTCCCAGCGGTACGTGCTTCGAACCGGGTAGGCGTTGACGCAAGCTACCAGCCGCTCTTCGACGAGGGCGCGGGCGATGTTTTCTGCCTGGTCGGGGGGAACATTGGTGAGCGCGATCTTCATGCGCGACATCCTAGCTCACCGCACGATGGCGCTGACGAGCAGCGCTGTCGCGCCCGCGATCAGTGGCAGCGCGAAACTGCTCACGATTCTGAGCACGGTGAGCCGGGCCCCGTAGATCCCGATCTCCAAGGGCACACGCACGAAAGAAAGAAGCGACATGCTCGTCAGGTACGTCACGAGAACGCCGCTGCCTGCGCCCGAGCGCATGAGCGCAGCCGCGAGCGGTAGACCCACCGGACCGCCCCCCGGTGTAAGCGCGCCCGCAATCCAGGCAATCACGAGCCCACGCCCACCCGCCGCGTCGGAGAGCCACGCAGCGACGGTCGCGCGCGGAAGAAGCACCTCGACGAAACCGGCCAGCAGAAATACGACCACGAGCAGCGGAACGAGCTGAAGGGCCCCGCGGCCACCGGCACGAAGACCCTCGCCAAGCAGTGCGAACCCGCCTTTGGCCAGACACACGGCGGCAAGCGCAACCACGATCGCCGCCATGACCACCGCTGCGATTTTCATTTGTCCTCCAGAATCTGCACGAAGCCGCGCGTGCCATCGACGCGAATGCGCTGGCCGGTCTTGATGCGCTCGACTGCAGCGGCGACGCTGACCACCGCGGGAATGCCGTATTCGCGCGCGACGACCGCGCCGTGGGTCATCATTCCTCCCACTTCGGTCACGAGCCCCGCCGCATGAACGAAGAGCGGCGTCCAGCCGGGATCGGTGAAGGGCGCCACGAGGATCTCCCCGGCGCGAAGAACGTCGCGCTCGGGATCGCTTACCACGCGCGCGATTCCTTCCACGACGCCGATCGATGCCGCGGTTCCGGCCAGCGCACCGGGCGGCAAATCCGCCCGTTCGGCCCCGAGCGTCGGAATCTCACCGTCGCTGGAGAGGGCGATGGGGGGCTTGCGCAATTGGTCGCGCCGGAAATCGGCGGCGCGAACAGCGACGCGCTCGCGCCAATCCATGGCCGCATCCTCGAGCGCGGTCGCGACCTCGTCGAAGCCGAGGTGCCACACGTCACGAGCGTGAGCGAGCTGACCTCGCTGCGCCAGCGCGTCGCCGGCGGTGAGCACCTCGGCCCGCACCACCCCGAGCAACTGCACGATGAGAAACTTGGGATGCTCGCGCAGACCCATTCCGATGCGCGCGACGCGCACCAGCCTTGCCACAGCGAGGCGTCGAAGTGGTCCCCAGAAACCATGGCCCGCCGCAGCGCAAAGGCGCTTTGCCGCCGCCTCGCCGAGAACGACCTGCGCCTGGTGGTGCCGTCGGTGCGCGCCGCTTTCCGCGGCGAAGAGGCCGCCGGTGATGACCTTCAGCAGAAGGGAGGGATCGTCGCGCCAGCGCAGGCGCGATGCGTCGATCTCGCTCGCGCCCCGATTGCCGTAGCGCGACAAGAATTGTTCGAGGGCGAGCTCGAACTCCCGTCCACCGGAAACGCCCTCCAAGCGTGACCGAGCATCCGCCCAGGCGTGCGTCTGCAACAGCGCGCCGAGCTCGGGATACGGCCGAACCCGATCCGTCAGATCGCCGACCGCAAGATCCATTTCCGTCGTGACGTTGCCCGGCAAGCCGCGCAAGAGAACATCGATCTCGCTCCGCACCTCGTCGGCCCAGTGACGGCGGGCGAATCGCCGGAGCAGCGCGTGGGAAATGACGCCCGCCAAGATGCGCGGGAGATGACGGCGGACACGCCAGAACAGCGTGTTCAGCTCGACCGCGCATTGGCGAATGCGGCCGGCCGCGCTCGGTGCCGCGCGCACGCGCTCTTCCGACTCGCGCGGAAGCGCCTCGATGTCGCGCACGAGCGCCGCGGCACCTGCGGCGGGATCTTGCAGGAGAATCGCGGCGGGAACGCGCGCCAAGACCGGCCCCAAGACACGAAAAGCAGCGCGAACCACCGCTCGCAAGGCGCCGCGCTGGGCTCGAAATTCCGGACGGTTCGAGAGCGCCGCGGCACTCTCGGCCATCACCTCGTAAACGTGCGTCAGGACGCCGAGGACCACCCTTCGCGCGCGCGGCACCCTCAGCACGCCGGTCGCATCGAGATAGAGACGGCTCGCCGCAGGCACCATGACCGCACTCAAAGCGGGGGGCGAACGCAAGGTCGGTTTCTTTTCTTTGCCCGCCGGGAAAAACAGCTGCCACACCTCGAGCGACAGCTTGGGCATCGCATCGAGCATCATCTGCAGATGACCGAAGCTCAAAAATACCCGCGGCCCGCTCGCAGTGGGCGGCGACTCGGGAATGGGAAAAAGTGAAGTGATGGGTCGCGCCTGCACCACGTAAATGGCGCCGTCGGCGATGCACCACTCGATGTCCTGCGGCGTGCCGCCATAGAACGACTCGATCCGCGACCCCATCTGCGCGAGCGCCCGCACTTGCTCGTCGCTGAGCGCGCGCGCGCCGCGCTTCGATGGGTCAAGGGTCTCGCGCCGCGTGCCGCCGGTCGGTATGGAACGGATGGCGAATTCTTTGTCGCCCGGCCGTGCCAGCAGGATCTCGCCGGAGCGGCGGTCGACGCGATACAAATCGGCGCTGATGAGGCCGCTCACCAGCGCCTCGCCCAGGCCAAATCCCGCGTCGATGGACGCGATGTGGCGGTGACCAGAGATGGGATCGGCCGTAAACAAGATACCGGAGACATCCGGCTCGATCATGCGCTGCACCACCACGGCGAGCCGCACCGCGCGATGACCGAATCCACCGCGCGCGCGATAAAGCACTGCACGGTCGGTGAAGAGAGAGATCCAGCAGCGGCGCACGGCGTCGAGCAACGCCGGCTCGCCGCGAACGTTCAGGTACGTATCCTGCTGACCTGCAAAGCTGGCTCCCGGCAGATCTTCCGCCGTGGCGCTCGACCGAACCGCATGCGCATGCTCTGGGCCGAGCGCGGCCAACGCCGTCACGATCGCCGCCGCCACTTCTTTCGGCATGGCGAGCCCATCGAGCGCGCGGCGCATCGATTCGGCCGCGGCACGCACGACTTCCACCGACGTGCCGTCGAGTGCGTCGAGCGCCTCGAAGTGCGCGGCGGCGTCAGGCAGCGCAGCGACGAATGCGTCGAACGCGCGTGTCGTGACGCAAAATCCGGGGGGCACGGAGACGCCCGCCCGCGTGAGCGCACCGAGGTTCGCCGCCTTGCCCCCTACGCGCGGCAGATCGTCGGAGCCCACCTCGGCAAAGGTGAGCGTCAGTGGCTCTGCATCCGATGGACCAACGTCTCTCATTTGGTCTCCTTTCGAGGGAGCGCACCGAGAAGAAACAATTCCGTGATTTCCCGCGCCGTTTTGGCGGGGTCGGAAGCGGGCTCGCCCCGGAGAATGGGCGCCACGACGCCAAAGGCGAGCACCATGCCGCCGAACGCTTGTGCGAGCAGATGGGGGTCCATGTCGCGTAGGCGCCCAGCAGCGCAATGTTCGCGTAAAAGCGCTGCGATGGCCGTCACCGTGCGCGTCGGAGACTTGGCGCGTACGCGCGAAAGCATCGGCCCGCCGCGCAGCGTCTCTAGAAACAAGAGACGCACCAGCGCTGCATCCTCGCGCACTCCGGTGAGCATTCGTTCCGCCAGGTGCTCGAGATCGTGCTTTACATCACCCGAAAGCGTGGTGCGCGCCTCACGCGCGACACGGCGCGGCGCTAGTTCGTCGAGGAACGCCGCGACCAAGCCGTCCTTGTCGCCAAAATAGCGATAGACGGTGGCAACCCCGACCTTGGCGGTAGCGGCGATTTCCTCGATGGACGCCGCCTCGAATCCGACCCGCCCGAACACTTCACGCGCGCCAGACAGAATGCGCGCGCGCGCGTCGGTGCGGTCGCCGACCTCGGTGCCTGCCGCCGCCAGGGCGTCGAGGACTGCCTCGCGGCCGCCGCACTGCCGATAGAGCGTGGCCCGCGAGAGCCGCGTCGCCCGGGCGAGACGATCCATGGTGAGGCCGTCCGGGCCTTCGTCGGAAATGATCCGAGCGGCGGCCTTCATGATGCTTGGAGGGATGATCGGAACAGCCATGAGACGAGTGATATGTTGACATATCGTCCGTCTCATGGCCAGTCGAAGGCCACGGCGCTCGAAATCAGGTGCTCGGCTGCATGCCCTCCGGCTTGGCCTCGCCGCGCGAAGCCGCCCCTTGCACCTGGTATTTGTGTCCGAGGAGAGCCTTGCCGGCCATCACCGATTTCCACTTGAGAAAACTGCTGATTGCCGCCCACTCTCGCGTGGGATCGTTGGCGCCCGCGACATTGACGAGAACCATGAGCTGCTCCGCCACGCTCACCGGGCAGCCCTCGAGACGAAGCCACGCCTTGCCCTTGGCTTTGCGCACGATCGACGACGTTTTGAGCATCTTGTCGAGCATGTCCTCGCCCTTGATCGTGTACGGATCGAGCGTCGAGCGAGCGCGGTAGAGGTTTTCGACGGACACGAGCTCGCTGCCGATCTTGCCTTTGAAGGTGGCGCAATCGCCGATGAACACGACGCGCTCGCCCTCCTTGGCGTCGATTGCTCCTTGGTAGTTGCCGAACACGACGTGGAGGCGCGGCATCTTCTGATCGAGCTGCTCGTCGACGAGCCGGAGAATTTCGATTGCCTCTTCGATGGCCCCCGGACAGCCGCCCCAGCAGTAGTCCTTGCCTTCCGTCGCGGGGGGCGGGCCGGCGTAGGCGGTGATGTTGGTGCCCTGGAAGTACTTCTCGACGCGAACGAGGCCGACGTCGTACCCCTTGGCGCGCTCCTGGGCCTCGGCGAGCGTCACATCGCCCGAGATATCGATCTCGTCGAGCGAAAGCGGACCAAAGCCGCGCTCGTGCGGCAGGCGAATGTGATCGATGGTGAAGGGATTGATGCCGATGATATTGCAGCAGACGGCGTCGAAGGCGCACTGGTTGTTGCCCATGATGATGAGGTTCAAATGGCGCGGGATCGGCGTGAGCATTCGCCCTTCGCCGGCGATGATGGCGTCGATGGCGAGAAACTCGGGCTGGATGATGTATTGCAGGTCGGCCACTTTCTCTTCGAGCTTGGCGTCGTGATCGATGAGCCGATGGCGGTCGTCCTGGAGCCCGATGTACGCCTTGTTGCCGAAGGTCACCGTGGTCCAGGGATGGGCCTTGAACTTCGGGCAGTTCACGAAGAAGTCGGCTTTCGCCACCGGCTCTGGCGTAAAGACATAGTCGCGCAGCCGCCCCTCGTGCGTGAGCGGAATCTCGACTTGCGGCTCTTCCTCGAAATAGTAGCGTTTGACCTTCAAACGCTTGACCATCTTTTCCATCCCCGATTGTTCGAAGACGTAGCGCGTGGGGATGGTGATGCCGCAGCGCTCGCCGACGGCGAGCTCGGTCATCTTGCCCTCGTCGCGGTCGCGCAATGCCAAAAGCACGCCTTCTACGAACTCGGGGCGGGTGTGCGCGTGCTCGAAATGCTCGCCCGCGCACACGATGTTCGGTTTGACCAGCGTGCGGCCGCGCGGAGAGAGCCCCAACTCTTCGAGACCCTCGCGTACGATGACGCGGATGCGCTCTGGGTCATAGGCGTCGCAATGTCGAATGATCACCTTTGGCTTGCGCGCGGTCGGTCGCATGGCGGAGCTCCTCGCTTCAATGCGGAATTGAGCCACTCTTGTGACCCGGTTGGCGCGCGCTGGCAAGGCTCGTCGCCGGCGCGTGAACCGGGTCACAAGCGTGTGCCGGCGGCCTATGCCATTCGTACGGGATTCGACCTACGGATTGAATCGCTCCCAGAAGTCGCAATCGCTCTTGGCTAGCGCGCTTCCGATGGCGGGCGGATTCTTGAGCACGAGGTGCTGATCCGACGCACTGTCGTACATTGGCCACATGGGCAGCCCCGATGCGTTGGGGTCACCCGCAACGGCAAATCGCGTCCAGTAGCTTTGCGTGGTGGCGACGAGGGCTGCCTGCGGAGGAATGCCTGTAAACACCGGCGTTCCAAAAACGTAGGCCAGCTCATCGCCGTGGTACGCCACGCCTTCCTCGAACGAATAGAGATAGAACCTGGTGCCGTGCGCGGTCGTCAGGCGCGCCAGCACGCGCGTGGGACAGCGAAAAGTCGCGTCGGTGACGAGCCGAATGAACACATCGTTCGCTTCCGCGTCGCTCGCCACGGTGTAGTGCGCTTCGACCTCCGCGGCGCGCGCGCCGAACTGCTGCGCGAGATTGGCTTTGAATTCAGCCATCGTGGTGATCGGCGTGCCGCCCAGCACCGGCTGCTGGAACAATCCCCATTCGTTCTTGTTCGAGCCTGCAATGACGCTGGCGGCGCGGTTGTAATCGTCGTTGGCGATGAGATTCTGCGGCGAATCGGGGAGCACGCCACCGGCGCGCCCCTCGACGACCGGGCCCCAAGCCGCTCCGAAGATTCCCGTCGCGCCCCCCGTCCAATCGACCAGCTCCTGTGCAGGTTTGGCTCGGAGACAAGCCACGACGTTGGGCGCACCGGCGCAGAGCTCGGAAGCCATCGACGTGCTCAGCGCGTAACCGGCGTCGCGTGTCGTCGTTCCGTACCCGCCGCCCACGGCCGCACCGCTCTCGAGGATGAAATGGTGGGCGAGATCGCGGCTGCCCGGAGAGACCAAGTGCAGTGTGGCGCTGAACGAACCGGCGGATTCGCCGAAGACCGTGACGTTGTTGGCGTCGCCTTGGAAGGCGGAGATGTTGTCCTTCACCCAGCGCAGCGCGAGCTGCTGATCGCGGATGCCATCGCTTCCGGACGGCGCATCGGCGCGCTCGCTGTCCAGGGCAGGATGCGCAAAAAAGCCGAACACGCCGAGTCGGTAGTTCATGGTGACGACGACCACCGGACCTTTCTGCGAAAGGAGATGGCCGTCGTAGGTGCTGCTGCTCCCGAGCGTGTAGCCGCCGCCGTGAATGAAGACCATGACGGGCAGCTTGGCGGAAGGCGCCGGCTCCGGCGTATAGACGTTGAGGCTCAGGCAGTCTTCGCTGCGAGTCGATGCGCCGCCGACGGCGGACGCTGCCTGCATGCAAGAAGGCCCGAACATCGTAGTGTCGCGCACGCCCTGCCAACCGTCGGCAGGCTGCGGCGCAGCAAATCTCAAATCTCCAACGGGAGGCTTGCCGTAGGGGATTCCCAAATACGCGCAGGTGCTCTCCTCCGATTTGCCGCTCAAGCGGCCGAGCGAAAGCTCGATCTGACACGCTTGGGTGCCCGCATCGCCGCCTCCTCCAGCGGCGCCTCCCGTTCCTGCGCCGGTGCCCGCGGTGCCTGACGTTCCCGCGCTCGAGCCCCCCGATCCCCCCGCGCCGCCGGTATTCGAGCTGCCCGTCCCGCCGCTGCCCGTCGCATCGTCATCGCTACACGCGGATAGAGCACCGGCCAGTAGTCCGAAGCACAACATCGTTCGCCGCCACATCGCCTTCGCCATGACAGACCTCCCGAATGCACTTCGAAATGCCCGTTCGCCGAGCCCCGCTGCGGAGCCCGCACACGCCCCGTGCTCCGGCACCTACCTCGCGAGGGATGAGCACGCAATCGGCACTCGAACCTTAGCCAGTCGATCTCTCGACCGGCACACCCGGTGATGTTCCTGGACCGAGCGCCGAAGCGAGGTACACGAGGATTGCCTTACCCTCGAGCGCGATCGCATCCGTTTGCCTCGGAGCGCGCTCGCATTATTTCGACTTTTTTGCACGCGATCGAGAAGACCGGGCGACGCATTACTTCGATTGGGAGCACCTGCCCAATCTCCGTTACGACAACCCCGAGGTTGGGCGGTGGATGAACGAGATTGCCGCGGAATGGGTCCGCTCCGTCGGCGTCGATGGGTACCCGGATCGATGCCGCGTGGGGCGTGACACGCCGCAATCCGGAGTTTTGGCCGCAATGGAGCGCCGAGCTTCGCCGCACGGAGCCGGAGCTCGCGCTCTTGGCAGAAGCATCGCCATGGCTTACGCCCCTGCCACTCGACCCCGCACGAGAGGTGTACGCGTATGCACGCCAGGGTGCGCGCCCCGAGGAGGTCGCCTTGGTCGTGCTCCATTTCGGCGCCTCCCCGGTCAGCGCGCGTCTGCCGTTAGCGGAAACTGTCCCGAGCCTGCGAGGAAATACCCTGCGCGACTTGCTCACCGGCGATCGTTCAAGCCGCGCGCGCCGGGCAGCTCGATCTGAGGCTCGGCGCGTGGGAAACGCTCATTCTCGCGCCCGAATGAGCAATGGCGCGAGCGACGCACGGGCGCGGCGCTGGGCCGTTGGCCTAGCTACGCCGCACCTTTCCAAATGCTATAACGGCCGGCGTTGCTTGGAGCTTCGGAGGGAATATGAACGACAAGGGACGGCGATGCAGTAGACGTGCGCGCGACAGGCGCGTTGGGTGGAGCACGAAGGCGGCCGAGGTCATCACCATCGCCCTGCTGCTCGCCCCAGGGTGCAGCGCGTCGTCGGACGGCGTCGTCAATGACGCCGGCGCGCCGGGCCTCGACGGCCAGGGGGTCGAAGCTTCGGCGTGCGATGTTCGCATCGCGCCGTCGGACGAAGATCAGAGCCGGGTGCAGACAGCCCTCATCGAGACGCCTGCCGGCAGCACGATTTGTTTCGAGTCCGGCGAGTTTCGTTTTACCGACCAGCTCACGCTGTCGAGCCGTGGCGTCACCCTGCGGGGCAGCCCGACGACGGTTTGGGATTTTCGCAACCAGCGGACGAGCGCGCGCAACGGCCTTCTCGTGACGGGCAGCGCCTTCACCATCGAGGACTTCGCCATCAAGAACACCCCCGGAGACGGCGTTCGGGTCGAAGGCGCCGAAGGGGTGACATTCCGAAAGCTACGTGTTTCATGGGAAGCAGACGCGCTCCGCCCCGACGACGGTGGCGTTGGCCGCTCCGGCGCCTATGCCGTTTACCCCGTCACCTCGAGCAAGGTGCTCATCGAAGATTGCGAGGTGACCGGCGCGCGTGACGCTGGCTTGTACGTCGGACAGTCGCACGACATCATCGTGCGCAACAACAAGGTCCACGGCAACGTGGCCGGCATCGAGATCGAGAACAGCACCGACTCGGAAGTCTACGGCAATACCGTTTACGACAACACGGCGGGCATTTTGGTCTTCAACTTGCCTGATTTGCCTGTGCAAGACGGCCGGCGCGCCAACGTCCACGACAACGACGTGAGAGAGAACAATCACGTCAACTTCGCGATCCCCGGCACCACGGTCGCCGGAGTCCCCGTCGGCACCGGTCTCCTCGTACTCGCAGCCGATGACACCGAGATCCACGCCAACACCTTTCGCTCCAACGATTCGACCGGTGTGCTCATCGTGAGCTGTTTTACCAACAACAGTCTCGAGGATTGCCATAGCACCGTCACTTACGATCAATTCCCGCAGCAGACGTACGTTCACGGAAACACCTACGAGGGGAACGGCATGAAGCCGGATCCTGCCTTCGCGCTACTCAATGTGGCGCGCCTCGAGGACGTGGCGTGGGACGGCGATATCGACGCTAGCAAACCGAACGAGACGGTCATTTGCGTACAAGAGACGGCGGGGACATTTCGCGACTTCAATGCGCGAGGCTTTTTCGCCAATCCATCGACCGACGTCACGCCGCACCAATGCATGTTGCCGCCGCTCCCACCGATTACCCTGTGAGCATGGGATTCCAGACGTGCGACCACCGTCCCGCTGGGGGCTTGCGTCGCGCGTCTCGGGGCACGTGCGGCATTCTCGCGCTCGCCTTTGCTCTCTCCAGTGGGTGCGGCGGTGAGTCCGATACGCCCTCGAGCGAGCGCCCGGGCGGAGGCGGGCCGAGCGGAAACGGCGGGCCGCGAATGCCTTGGGCCTATTCAGCTTTGACCTCCCCTGCCGAGCCCATCGACAACCCGTCCACTGCTGCGAAGATCGACCTCGGGCGGCTCTTGTTTCACGACCCGCTCCTTTCCGGCGACCGAGCCACCGCTTGCGTCACTTGCCACTCCCAGTACTGGGGAATGGGTGACGGCTTGTCGTTTGGCATTGGCGTAGGTGGCACGGGGCCTTCTGGCATCGGGCGCACGGGGCCGATCGCAACACGCCGCAATGTTCCCAGTCTATGGAACGTGGCGCATCGAACGGCGCTCTTCTGGGACGGTCGGGTGTCATCGCTCGAACGGCAGATCGAGGTTCCGCTGTTCGATGACCGCGAGCTCGGTGCGAAGCCAGACACGATCGTCCACGACATTGCCGACAACCCCACCTACCGAGCCGGTTTCGCGGCTGCTTTTCCCGATTCGCCCGCTGTTTCGCAAGAGAATCTGACGCGGGCGATCGCCAGCTTCGTGCGTACGATCGTCACCAGCGATGCGCCGTACGATCGCTACGCCCGAGGCGACGACAAGGCTTTGAGCGGGGTCGAAATCCAGGGACTCTTTCTTTTCAACGAGCTCGGCTGTGCTTTTTGCCATTTGCCGCCGATGTTCGGCGCTGATCGCTTCGACGCTGTCGCCTTGCCGCACTTTTCCGACGACCTTGGCCGCTTCGAAGTCACGGGCGACGAGCGCGACCGCTTCGCGTTCCGCGTACCGCAGCTTCGCAACCTGCGCGAGACGGGACCTTACTTTCACGACGGCCACGCGCCGACCATGCCGCAGGCGCTCGAGGAAATGGTCGTGGCCACGGGCAGTCGAGCTGTCTCCGAACGCGAGCTCGGTGCGCTGGCCGAGTTCGTAGGAAAAGGGCTGATGGACAAGTCGCACGATCCCGAGCGACCGTTGTCGGTTCCGAGCGGGCTGCCCGTACCGGCGGACGGCTTCGTCATTCGCAGGTGAGTGCCGACCAACGACGATTCCCATGGCCATGCGAACCCACGTCACTCAGCAGCTCATTGCCCTCGCCGCCTTGTGTGGTGGCGCAGCCTGCTCGGGTGGATCGACGGCGGCAGCGCCGAACCCATCCCTCGACGGCGCAGCGCCGGACGGTCGGGGCGATGGCAATGCTTTTTGCGAAGAGGACGCTCGCCTCGCCGGCAAATGCAGAACGCTGTCCGAGTACGGCCTTTTCGCGGGTACGGGCGCTACGCAAGAACCCTTGCCCGGCGTGTTTCGCTACGACGTCATTGCGCCGCTGTTTGCGGACGACGCGGGCAAGCATCGCTTCATTCAGATGCCAGAGGCGGGGGAAAAGGCGCACTACCGCGAAGGCGAACCGTGGGATCTTCCGGTGGGTTCGATCGTCGTCAAGACGTTCTTCTACCCGCGTGACGCGCGCGATCCTGCCGCGGGCGAGCGACTGCTCGAGACACGGCTGCTCATCCGTGCGCCCGCGGAGATCGTACCCATCACTTACGTCTGGAATGCGGCCCAGACCGAAGCCGTGCGTGAGGTTGCCGGGCGCGACGTGAACGTCGATTGGATCGACGAGAACGGCAGCTCGCGCGCGACGGAATACCGGATTCCCAACACCAACGACTGCAAGCGGTGTCACGGGCTCGACGACACGCACTTTCTCGGCGTTCGCACGCGCCAACTCGATCGGCGCTCGGATGCCTTCGGGGGCGAGAACCAAATCGACGCGCTCGTCGCCCGCGGATTCTTCGAGTCCCCTCCCGCCCTCGGCGCGCGCGATCATTTGGTCGATCCGGAAGACGAAAGCGCCCCCATCGATCTGCGCGGTCGCTCGTACCTCGAGGCAAACTGTGGCCATTGTCATAACAAGAGCGCCGCCGCGGACTGGAGCGGTCTCGAGCTCGATTGGGGCGATCATTTTCCCGGCGCTCTCGGGGTCTGCAAGAGTCCGTCGTCGGCAGGAGACACGGGGGGACATCGTTTCGACGTCGTGCCCGGTAAACCGGAGCAATCGGTTCTGCTCTATCGAATGCAGCTCGCAGACTCGGCTTATCGCATGCCCGAAGGATCGCGGACACCCGACGCCCGGGGAATTGCCGTCATCGCGGGTTGGATCACGGCATTCCCCCCGGCTGGCTGCATGCCCTGATCATTTGATCTCGGCTTCGAGTGCGCTGAGCTCGGTTTTGTAGTTGGCCTTGGTGATTGCCTCCTCCGCATCGTCTTCGAAGTCGGCGGCGACGGGAATGTTCTCCGCCGCAGGGATGGCCGCAGCGGGCGCCGGCGCTACCGTGGCCGCAACCGATGCCACCGGCGCGGTCTTGGTGGACGGGGCGGCGGCGGTGGGTTCGGGAATCTTCTCGGGCTCGCACGCAGAGAGGCAAACGAGCGCCGACGCGACGCACATCACGAGCGTGCGGCTCATTGGGCACCGCCTTTGTCGTCCTTACCCTTGTCGTCCTTGCCTTTGTCGTCCTTGCCCTTGTCCTCGTTAGCCTTGTCGCCTTTACCTTCGAAGTGGGACGTGAACTTGTCGTGGCGCGCGTTTTCCTTGTCGATCAGTTTGGTGACGCGCTCGACGACCCCAGTGTCCTTTGCTTCTAGCGCGAGCACCTTGATGCGTTCGAGACGAGCGAGACGCCGAGCGTGCCGGCTGAGCTCTTCCTTCATCGCTTCCGACATCGGTTGACCGCGCAGCGCTCCCGCGATCTTGGCGTGTTCCGAGTCTTGCTGGTGCTTTCGCCGTTGTAGGCGGTCCTTCAGCTTGGCTTCGTCGGGTTCTCTTCGCTCAACGGCGTTGACCGTTGGGTCGCCCGCTTTGTTGTCGGCCTTGCTGGGGCTCGTCTCGGATTTCGCCGACTTTTCGTCGAGTTTTGGTCCCCCCTTCTCGCCCTTCATGTCCGGTTTCGCTGCCGGATCATTGGCCTTCTTGGCCGGCGCGGCTGCTTTTTCTTGTGCCATCGGCGCTGCTTGCGGAGCTTGCGCAAGAGCAGGCACCGCCCACAGCGAAGCAGTGAGCGCGAGAAGCGCACGGTAGGTAACCGCCCGTCGTCGGATCATCAGAACCTCCTTCCCCGGCAAGAATTATCGACCCCGCGTTCGGCGGTAGCAATGTACGCAAACCAGAACCGCCCATGATTTACAACGAATTACAATTGCCGAGCACGCTCGCACCTCCATGGTGGAGGCGCGTTGGGGGCGGATGACCGCCGGCCGAAGGAACCATGTTGGGAAAACGTGGCGCGGGTAAGACCTACCGACGTGCATCTGCACACCCACGATGAGAACAGCGCGCCCGCGCAGTCCGACGAGCGGGCGCCCCCCGCCCCCGATGCTGATCGGGCGCTCGGCGTGCCGGGGGCCGAACCGCCGCTCGAGGCGGACGGTGCCCGCGCGAAACATCGCGATGAAACCGCGGCGGGGCTCACGTCCATTTACGAAACCGCCCGCCACGGCCTCGAGCAGATGGGTCTCCGCCGCAGCCTGCGCACGCTCGCCAAGGTCAACCAGAAGGACGGTTTCGATTGTCCGAGCTGCGCGTGGCCCGATCCCGACGGCGAGCGCAAGGCGGCCGAATTTTGCGAGAACGGCGCGAAAGCCGTGGCGAGCGAGGCCACGACGGTGCGTGCGGGTCCGGAGTTCTTCGCCCGGTACACCGTCGACGACATGCTGCGGCAGAGCGATCTCTGGCTCGATCGACAAGGACGCCTCACCCACCCCATGGTTCGGCTGTCAGGTGCCGAGCATTACGAGCCCATTTCCTGGAACGCCGCCTTCGAGCTCATCGCTGCCGAGCTCCGCGCCCTCGATTCGCCGGACGAGGCCTCGTTCTACACGTCGGGCCGAGCCAGCAACGAGGCCGCGTTTCTGTATGGCACTTTCGCGCGCCAGTTCGGGACGAACAACCTGCCCGATTGCTCCAACATGTGCCACGAGTCGAGTGGTCTCGGACTGACCGAGACGATCGGCGTCGGAAAAGCCACCGTCAAGATCGAAGACTTCGCCTACGCCGATTGCATCTTCGTCATTGGGCAGAACCCTGGCACGTGCCATCCACGCATGCTGACGGAGCTGCAGAAGGCCGCCCGCCGCGGATGCAAAATCGTCAGCGTGAACCCGCTGCCGGAAACCGGCATGCTTCGGTTCAAGAATCCGCAGGAGCTTCTCGGCCTTCTCGGGCGCGGGACGCCGATCGCAACGCTCTTTCTGCCGGTGCGGGTGAATGGCGACGTCGCGCTCTTCAAGGGCATCATGAAGGAGATGCTCGAGATGGATCGCCGCGCTTCGCCGGTCTTGAGCCACCACTTCATCGAACACCACACCAGCGGGTTCGCCGAGTTTGCGCGAGAACTGGAGGGCGAAAGCTGGGATCTCATCCTGGAAGAGAGCGGCATCTCGCGCGAGAGCATCAAGGAGGCGGCAGCCATTGCCGCCACGTCGGAGCGGATGATCTGCTGCTGGGCCATGGGCATTACGCAGCACAAGAACGGCGTTGCCAACGTGCAGAGCATCGTCAACTTCGCCCTCCTACGCGGTCAAATCGGACGGCGCGGCGCCGGCCTCTGCCCGGTGCGCGGACACAGCAACGTGCAAGGCGATCGCACAGTGGGGATCTGGGAAAAGATGAGCCCCGAGTTCATGCGGGCGCTGGGCAAAGAGTTCGCTTTCTCGCCGCCATCGCGCGAAGGATACGACACCGTTCACACCATCGAGGCGATGCACGAGGGCAATGTGAAGGTCTTCGTGGCGCTGGGGGGCAATTTTTTGAGCGCCACGCCCGATACCCGGTACACGTCCGAGGCTCTCGCGCGGTGCGCGCTCACGGTGCAAATCTCGACGAAGTTGAATCGGGCCCACCTCGTCACCGGCGCGCGCGCGCTCATCTTGCCCTGTCTCGGGCGCACCGAACGCGACCTGCAGGCATCGGGCGAGCAGTTCGTCACCGTCGAGGATACGACCGGCGTCGTGCACGCATCGCGTGGCGTGTTGCCACCCGCGTCCGAGCACCTGAAGAGCGAGCCCGCCATCGTCGCCGGTATCGCCCAAGCTACCCTCGGCCGTCGCAGCGTCGACTGGGAAGGTCTCGTCGGTGACTACGATCGCATCCGAGAGCACATCGAGCACGTGGTGCCGGGGTTCTCTCAGTACAACCGGCGCGCGCGCGAGCCCGGCGGGTTTTATCTGCCCAACGGTCCGCGCGAGGGCAAATTCACGACGCCGTCCAGTCGCGCACAATTCACCGTCCATTCCATACCGCGCCACGATCTCGAGGACGGACGTTTGCTGCTCACCACGATTCGCAGTCACGATCAGTTCAACACCACGATTTATGGCGAGAGCGATCGCTACCGCGGCATCTACGGCGGGCGCCGCGTCGTCTTTCTCAACGAAGCCGACATGGGGCGTCTCGGCCTCACGCAGAATCAATGGGTGGACATCGTCAGCCATTACCAAGGTGAGACCCGCCGCGCCGCTCGCTTCAAAGTCGTGCCCTACGCGATACCGCGGGGGTGCGCTGCCGCTTATTACCCCGAGACCAACGTGCTCGTGCCGGTGCGCAGCATTGCCGACGGGAGCCACCAACCAACATCGAAATCGATCGCAATATCTTTGGAGCCTTGCTCGGCGGCGATCGCAAACCTGAATACGAGTACCTAGAACCAACGCACGATCGGATATTGCTCGCCATCGCGCGCCCAAAGCTTGCACGCCCAGAGGAAACCGCAGCCGCGAGGAGGTCACGTCATGCAAAGCGATGCGTCGGCGCTCATGGATGAGATCAACCGTGCGGCCTGGCAGACGAAGGCGAGTGTACGCACCTTCTCTCGCCTCGAGGGGTTTACCGACGAAGGCGAACGCGTCGCCCTCGATTCCATCGCTCGCGAAGTGCGAGACCAATCTTTACTCGACCTCGGCGTGGGGGCCGGTCGCACGGTGCCACTCTTGCGAGCGCTGAGCGCCGATTACACCGCTATTGACTATACGCCCGAGCTCGTGATCGCCTGTCGCGAGAGGTATCCGGGCGCCCGCGTGCTGCACGGGGACGCGCGCGATCTCTCGTCCTTCCCAGCCGAGACTTTCAAGCTCGTGGTATTCAGCTTCAATGGCATCGATGCCGTCAACACCGACGATCGCCGCAAGGTGCTGCGCGAAGTTCATCGGGTGTTGCAACGAGGCGGCGTCTTTCTTTTCTCTGCCCACAACAAGAGAGGGCCTGGCTGCGGCGAACGTCTCAGCTTTGGTGTCGGCAAAACGCGAAACCCGGTCAAGCTCTTGGCGCGCACGCTGCGCGCGCTGATAGAGGCGCCGCGCACCGCGCGCAACTACTTCCGCTATTCGCGCTTGAACGAGGATCAGGATGGCCGCTCGATCATGAACGCGGCCGCGCACAATCACGGCCTTTTGATTCAGTACATCACCCTCGAAAAGCAATGCGAGGAGCTCGAGCGAGCCGGATTTCGCCCCCACCCGGAGGTGTACGAAAACGTCGAGGGGCGCCGCGTCGAAACCGGTGACGACACGTGCAGCGCGTGGTGGCTGCATTACGTCGCCCGCAAGCCCTGATCCGCGTTGACCAGCTGCTTGAATTGGCGACGAACAGATCGGGCTTTTGGCCGAGCCTGCGGGCGAACCGCTTTTGGGCCGAGTTACAACCCCGACTTCGACCCCAGATAAGGACCATGGACGCATCCCCGCGGCACGGCACCATTCTCGAAAGCACGACCGCCAGCGTGGTCGCACGAATGTTGAGTGAAGAGCTTTCTCGCCGCCTGTCCGGCGATCCCAGCATACGTTCACGCTACCTCGCAGGCGACGAGCAGGTCGAGCTGGAGGCCATGGGCGCGGCTTGCGCTCGCGCCGATGTATCGCTGGAAGACTACCTGACCACGCTCGAGGCCGACGAAATGCTGCGCCAACTGCATCATGCGGCCATGACCGAAGCCATGGTGGGTACCGCCGATCCCGGTCCCAACGATCAAATTTCGCGCGAGTCACCCACCGGCGAGGAGACGAACCGCCATTTCAACGATTGGATGGCGCGAAAGAACTCGCCGTGAGCGCGTTCGCGCCGCGTTACCGCGGCATGCGCCGACTTTTCCAACCAAGGGCACGGGCGAGGCGGTCGAACGTGTACTTGCGGGTTCGGCGCCCTTCAGTGAGTTGGCGGTCACGGTACTCGACCAGCGTGCGCATAAACCGCTTTTGCGCGAGATCGATGGCCGCCTAGAGATCGCGCTCTTCTTCACGGATGTTGATGTCGTGGCAGTGCGTGAGCTCGACGAGCACGTGACAACCTCCTTACCGTGGGGCCGTATAGGCAATGCGGTAAATGACACCATTGCTGTCTTCCGACACCAACAGCGAGCCGTCGGGGTCGACGGCGAGCCCGGCCACACGTCCAAATTGGTGATCATTGTCGAGCAAGAAGCCGGTCACGAAGTCTTCGATCGCGCTCGCGTTGCCGGCGCGAGGAGCGGGCACACCGTTCTCGAAGTGGACGCGCACGATCTTGTAACCGGTAGCAACGGCGCGATTCCACGAGCCGCGGAAGGCGACGAAAGCATCGCCCGCGTAATCTGCCGGAAACTGCGTTCCGCGATAGAACAAAAACGCGATGGGAGCACTGTGTGCTGGATAGGGGAGCACGAGCGGCTGCGTCTCTGGGCAATACGCTTCTTTCGTCAGCATCATCGAGGGCTGATCGACGGTGGGGTCCGGTTGACGATCACCCCCGCAGTACGGCCATCCATAGCTCGCCCCAGCCGTGAGGCGATTGAGCTCATCGGGCGGAAGATCATCGCCTAGCCCATCGGAACCGTGATCGGAACCCCACAGCTCCCCGGTATTCGGATGCCAATCGAAACCGAGGGTGTTGCGGAGTCCGCTCGCAAAAATTCGCGACGACATCATCGTTGTCGGCACATGGGCGAGGACGGGGTGCGCGGGCTGAGGCGGATTGGAGCTAGCGCGACCGTCGAGCTCGAAACGCAGCAAGGTGGCGTGCTCCGTGTCGCTTTCGGCGCAGGCGTTGCAGTCGCTCCCTACCGATACGTAGAGCTTTCCATCGGGTCCTACGGCGAGCGTCCGATTCGGATGTTGTCCCCCGTCCGGCAGGTCGGCAGCGATTTCGCGGAGGCCCGCGAATTGGCCATTGGCGAGGGTCGCATTGAAAAGCGAGTTGACCGAGGCCAGGTAAACGCTCGTGCCGGCGATGGTGATGCCATGTACTCCGGCGAGATGAGGCGAATCAGCGACGCTCGCCACGACCGTCCTCTCGTTGGCATCGTCGGTATCGCCATCGGAGTTCTCATCGATGAGCCGCAACACCTGGCTCGTCATGGGCAATGTGACGTACACACTGCGATCGGGTCCCGCCGCCAGCATGCGAGCGCCCACCAAGTTGCGCGCGAACACGCTGAGCTCGAAGCCTTCCGGTACCTTCAGCGTGGCAATGCGGTCGTCGGTGGCGGGCACGAGCTCTGGTCGATTGGCGGTGATGGCACCTGCATCGCCGCCTTCGGCGCTGCCGCCGCCCGTATCCACGTTGGCGTCGGGCATACCTCCGCCATCGAGAGTGCCGCCGCCGCCAGAATCGTCGTCGGAAGAACATCCAGCGAGCGCAAGCAGCAAAGCAGATGAGCCCACGATGCGGCGCGTCCTAGACCGCAGCGGGCCTGCCACGCAATAAGAACGGTTCGACGTCGATTTCATACGCACGAAAGCTGGTACCGAGCAAAGAGAGGGACAAGCGGCGATCGGACCAACGTGGAGGCGGCACAACGGTCCAGGCGGGAACTCACGCACGCCTTTCGACGCTCTCCGGGTACTCGCCGTACCGCGTCGCGCTAAACACGAAAGACTAAAATGGCACCGCGACTCGGCGTCTTTGCTTACGGCTTATTGGGTAAGTCTTTTGATAGACCGACGTTGCGCGTGTTGCTGTATCCGACTGAAGCTGGAATCGGAGGGTGAGCACGATGGGGGGCGAGATCCTCGACGGGAAATATACGGTGACCCGGCTCATTGGAGCTGGTTCGATGGGTCTCGTCTTTTCTGCAGCGCGCCCGAGCCTCGGCGACGAAGTGGTTATCAAGGCGCTGCGCAAAGAAATGCTCTGGCAGGGGTCTGCTGTGCGCTTCTCTTTTTGCCGCATTCGGATCCGCCGAGCGCCGTCGTGACGATGCAGCGAGCCGCCCAAGTCGGCGCGACGGCGACGCCGCCAGCTGACAACGCTTCCCAACCTGCGCCGCGTGACACTGAAAAGAGCGGCGGGCGATCGGGTCACGCTTCGCCGGCGTCGGCCACACACATGCCAGCGCCTCCCGTAAACCCGCGCTCGGCAAATCCAGACCACGTCAGAGTTCGAACCACGCGAGCCCACGAAGAGCTGGACGTCGGTTTCTGACCAGCGTTGCTCGCGTGCGCATGAGCCGTCGACCCGTCGCGCAGCATCGCGGCGTTGCGCGCGCGCTCGGCCTCCTCCGTTAGTTAAATGAGCGGCGCCGGTTGACGAGCTCTCTCGTTTTGTTCACGCTTACTATTCGTAGCCGGCGCGTCTGCGGACCTTGTGGGCGCTGGCATTACCTCGCAGGAGTCCATGCGTATGACTCGGCCTTTCGCCGCGTTCGTCACGATCGCCTCCGTGGCGGCCCTCGGCGCTTGCACCGGCAACATCGGTAACTCCGGCGAAAACCCGGGAAAACCGGGCACCACCGTTCCTCCCGGCGGTGCGGGCGGCTCGGGCGGCTCCGGTGCTTCCGGTGATGCCGGTCCCGCCAACCCCGGCAATGTGGGCGACTACATTGGCGTCGGCGCCAATGGAATGCGTCGTCTGACACGAGTCGAGTACGACAATACGGTACGCGACCTCCTTGGCGACAGCACGCGGTCGGGCTTCGCCAAGCTGCCGGAAGACGCAACGGATCCTTTCGACAACGATTACAAGACGCAGCAGGTCTCGGGCGCCCTCATCGAGGCGGCCGAAACGCTGGCCCAGGAAGCGTCGGCGCGCGCGCTCGCCGACTCGGCAAAACGAGCGAGCCTCGTTCCCTGTACACCTCAGGGCCCCGCCGACGCGACGTGCATGCGCACTTTCATCAGCCGCTTCGGGCGTCGCGCGCTGCGCCGGACGATGCAAGAGGAAGACGTGCAGCGCTACCTCGCCCTGCAGAGTTTCGCCGTCGAGGCACAAGATTTCTGGGTCGGTGTCGATCTGGTGGTGCGCGCCATGCTCCAAGACCCGGAGTTTCTCTACCGCATCGAAAAGGGTACGCCGGTAGCGGGAAAGCCCGGTGTCTTTCGGTTGAACCCTTTCGAGATCGCCACGCGTCTTTCGTACTTCGTCGCGGGGAGCACGCCTTCCGACGCACTGCTCGACGCGGCGGAAAATGGCGGGCTCGATGCGCTCGAGGCGCGCCGCGCAGCTGCCAAGACGTTGCTCGCCAGCCCGAGTGCACGCGATCGTATCGACTACTTCCACGCCCTCTGGCTCGGCTACCATCAACTGCCCCATCCCGCGGCGCTCACCAGCGCCATGCGCGCCGAATCGGCCGCGCTCGTCGAACGAGTGACCGCCAATCCAGCCAGCGACTATTTCGAGCTCTTTCGCTCCGCGGAAACGCGCATCAACGACCTTCTGGCCGACCACTACGCGCTCCCCCGACCGGGTTCGACCACGGGCGCGTGGGTATCCTACGGAACCAACCCGCGCCGCGGAATCTTGTCGCACGGCAGCGTTCTGTCGGCGGGCGCGAAATTCGACGATACCAGCCCGACGCTGCGCGGCGTGTTCGTGAGAACGCGCTTGCTCTGCGAAACGGTTCCTCCTCCGCCACCCATCGTGAACGTCGACAAGCCCCCGGCGGGCGACGGCGGAACATGCAAAGTCGATCGCTATGCGAGCCATGCCAATGTGGGCAGCTGCTACTCGTGCCATCAACTCACCGATCCCATCGGATTCGGTTTGGAGGCCTACGATCGCACGGGAGCGTTTCGCACCCACGACAAGGACGCCCCCCAATGCGCCATCAGCGGCGACGGAGAGCTCAAGGGGACGGGCCAATTCAATGGTCCCGCCGGCCTCGCCAACATGCTGATGTCTTCCGGCAAACTGGAAGCGTGCGTCGTCACGCAGCTTTACCGCTATGCGATGGGGCGTCGCGAAGTCTCCGCCGATCAGCCCACGCTCGACTTCCTCAGCTCACTCTTTCGACAGAAGGCGCGCTCGTTCGAAGAGCTGGTGCTCGACACCGTCTCCAGCGCCGCATTCACCAACCGTACCGAGGAATGACCGAGCATGTCGCCGTTCAAGCTGAATCGTAGAGCTATGCTCAAAGGTGCGCTCGGCGTCAGCGTCGCACTGCCGGTTTTGGAGATCATGCTCGACAGCTCGGGCAGCGCGCTCGCGCAAGGCATGCCGCTGCCAAAGCGCTATCTGGTGTGCTTCGACGGACAGTCGTTGGGCGGCGACGATGACCCGCTCCGCGACGACTACGTGCCCAATGCCGTCGGCAGAAATTACGATCTGAAGTCGGCTTTGGCTCCCCTCGCCGCCAACAACGTTCGCGACGAGGTGAGCGTCGTCTCCGGGCTCTCCATTCCGACCGCCAAGGGGGGCGCAGTCCCGGCCGCCGGGCGGCGCGACGATTTCCACGTTTCTTCCCTCAGCCCGCTGCTCTCCGGCGTGCGCTCCGGCGATGCGACGGCAGCGATGGGGCCCACTTCCGATCAGGTCGTGGCCTTGGCGATCGCCGCCAACACACCGTTCAAATCGCTCGTCTATCGCGTGCAGGTCGGCTGGTACCTCACCGTCTCGGCCCCCTACGGACGGGACATCATTTCCTACAAGGCGGACGCGAACGGCAAGGCGGTCGCCATTCCTCCGGTCGTCAGCCCCAAGGCGGCCTTCGATGCGATGTTTCTGAACTTCACCCCGCCGGTCGACGACGCCGAAGCCAAGAAACGTGAGTTTTTACTTCGCTCACGGCGCAGCGTTCTCGATGTTGTCGGCGCAAGTGCGGAGAAGCTCATCCCCAAGCTGGGCAGCGCGGACAAATTACGCATGACGCAGCACCTGGACGAGATCCGCGACCTCGAGCGTCGCATCGTCGCCATTCCGCCGCCGGCAGCAGGCGCTTGCCAAAAACCGCCCGCTCCCGGTGCCGATCCCGCGATCGGCGGACCCCAGGCCACGGATGTCACGTCCGGCAGCGGCTTCAACATCAACACGGGCTACAGCGGCGAAGAAGAGCGGGCGCGCGCATTCTGCGATCTCGTTTATATGGCCTTTGCTTGCGATCTTTCGCGCGTGGGGTCGCTCATGTTCACGATGTTCCAATCGCACATGAACATGTACCCGCTGACGGGCCATCGCTGCGATCTGCACGAGATTGGACACGGCGGCGATCCCACCTCGAAAGGGACGCTCGGCGTGAGCAAAGCGATCGCCTGGCACGTCAAGCACTTCGCCTACCTCGTGCAGCGGTTCCGCGACACGCCCGAGGGCGGCGGCAAGCTCATCGACAACAGCGTTCTCGTTTTGCTTCACGAGGGTGGTCACGGCCTCGACACCTCGAGCGGCAAGATCAACAGCTCGCACTCGACCGAAAACATGGCGTGCCTCATCGCTGGTCGCGCGGGCGGCCTTTCTCCGGGTCAGCACGTGATCGCGACAGGCAAGCACCCCGCCAATGTGCTCATCACGGCGATGAATGCGGTCGGTGTTCCGGGGAACCTGGGCGAGGTCTCGGGCAATATCCCGGAGCTCCTGATGTAGGTATCCGCCTCGCGGTATCGCGAGTGTCGACGGGCAATTCCAATGCTGACATCAAATTCCATCACCAAGCGATACGTGCACTCGAGACAGGTACGACGAGCATTCGCAATAGGAGCTCGTGCGACACGGGGACGGAGCGCCGCGAAGTCGAAATCAGGTGCCATCCTGCACCTGCGGTCCACCTCGAGATCACAGGAGATGTTCTCGGTTTTATTGAGCCAATCGTCGAGGCAATTGGGTCGGTGCATTAAGGGGTGGGACGGATGCATTGGGCTCGATGCATTAGTCTCGAGAGAACCCCGAATTTCGTCGTGCATAACCGCCCTGCCCCGAAAAACGCACATCGGGTGGATCGCACAAAGCCTTTCCTCAAGAACGCGCGCGCGCCACTTCACTCCCCGGAAGGTCCACTCATGAAAGTGCTAAGTGGGGCAGCGATTCTCGCATTGCTCTGTTCCGCCTGCTCGGGGACGATCGCGGAGAGTTCGACGCGAAGCCGCACGACTGGGGGTGGCGGCGCAGGCAATGACAACACCACCGGCACCAATGGCACCACCACTGCCACGACCGGCGCGGGCGGCGCCACGACCGGCAGCGGTGGCGGCGCCACGACCGGCAGCGGCGGCGGCGCCGGCACTGCGGGCAGCGGCGGACAAGGCGGCACCGGCGGTACGCCTCCTCCGCCTACCGGAACCGATCCTGGCCGTGTAACGCTGCACCGGCTGAATCGCGTGGAATACAACAACACCGTTCGCGATCTTCTCGGAACGGCGCGCGCGCCTGCCGATGATTTCCCGATCGACGACCGAGGAAGCGGCTTCGACAACATCGCCGATGTGTTGACGCTGTCGCCGCTCCATGTCGACAACTACTACAGCGCCGCAGTGGCTTTGGTGGACGAGGCCCTGGTCACCGCTACGCAACGCTCCAAGCTCGTGACCTGCGATCTCGTCGCGCAAGGCGCCACCTGTGCACGCAAGGTGCTCGACGCCTTCGTTCCGCTGGCGTGGCGTCGCCCGGTCGTCACGACGGAGGTCGACGCGTTGATGGCCTCCGTCACGCTCGCTACCACCCAGGGCGACGCCGTCGAGCAGGGTCTGAAAATCGCCCTGCGCTCGGTCCTGATGTCGCCCAACTTCATTTTCCGCGTCGAGAACGATCCCTCCCCTGCGTCGCCCGCCGCTCACCCGCTCGGGCAATACGAGATCGCCTCTCGACTTTCGTATTTCATCTGGAGCAGCATGCCCGACACCGACCTGTTCGCCGCTGCAAAAGCGGGAACGCTGAGTCAGACGGCGTCGTTGCAGACTCAAGTGACGCGGATGCTGGCCAGTCCCAAGGCCGCTGCGCTGAGCGACAATTTTGCCGGCCAGTGGCTTTACACGCGTCAGATCGCAGACGCGGCGCCCGATCCCAAGCTCTTTCCTACCTTCGACGACAGCCTTCGCACTGCGATGAAGCTGGAAGTGGAGGCGATGTTCAGGGAAGTGGTCGCCAACGGGATGCCGGCCGACAAACTCTTGACCGCCGATTTTACGTTCGCCAACGATCGGCTGGCCAAGCACTACGGTCTTCCGGCCGTTGGCTCGGCGACACCGGTCAAAGTCAGTCTGGCGGGAACGGCGCGCGGAGGAATCCTTTCGCAAGGCGCATTCTTGACAGTGACGTCGCACCAGAACCGAACGTCGCCCGTGCTTCGCGGCAAGTGGATCTTGAACCAACTGTTGTGTCTCTCCGTCCCGCCACCGCCCCCGGACGTCAATGTCACCCTCGATCCGGCCAAATCGACGGGAACGCTGCGCCAACAGATGGAGGCGCATCGTGCCAATCCCGCGTGCGCCACCTGTCACAAGCAGATGGATCCCATCGGCCTCGGGCTCGAGAATTACGACGCCATCGGCACGCACCGCACAACGGACCAGGGGCTTGCCATCGACTCGAGCGGCGAGTTGCCCGACGGCCGGCAGTTCAACGGCGCGCAGCAGCTTGCCACCTTGGTGGCAACGGACGCGAACTTCGGCCGCTGCATGACGGAGCAGCTCTACACCTACGCCTTGGGACGGTCTCCAGATACGGCGACGGCGGGACACATGGACCCCGCCGTACTCTATGGCATCGCCCAGTCCTTCCGAACCAATAGCTACAGTTTCAAGGATCTCGTCACGCAGATCGCGACGAGCCCGACGTTTTTGAATCGACGAGGCGAGCCATGAGTATCCATCGAGTCGCAGGTCGGCGCGCGTTCCTCGCAGGAGGAGCCACCATCGTCGCGCTGCCGTTCTTGGAGTCGATCGAGCTCCGTTCAGCGCACGCGCAGACGGCGGCGTTGCCTCGGCGCCTGATCTATTACTACGTGCCGAACGGCATTCACATGGCCACGTTCAAACCGACGGCCACGGGTGCCGGCTATCCAACGCCGGCCATGTTGATGCCACTCGAGGCGCTCAAGGACGATTTTTCGGTCGTCTCAGGATTGGAAAACGCGCCGGCAAAACCCGACGGTCCGGGTGACCACGCCTCTGGAACCTCGGGGTTCATTACGTGCGCGCACGCGCTCAAGTCGGAAACGACCATCCAGCTCGGGATTTCCGCCGATCAGGTCGCCGCCAAAGCGATCGGCTCGGCGACGCGCATCGGGTCGATGCAGATCGGGATGACGGGCGGCAGCACCGCCGGAAACTGCGACAGCGGGTATGGGTGCGCCTATGCGCGCAACATCTCTTGGTCCGACGTGACCACGCCGCTGCCGAAGCTCGTCGATCCCGTGAAGGTGTTCGATCAGATCTTCGCCGGCGTAAACCCCACCGAATCCGCCACGGCAGCAGCAAAACGGCGGGCCTACGACAAGAGCGTGCTCGACTCGATCACGGGCGATGCCAAGGGTCTCGTTCCCAAGTTGGGAAAAAGCGACAACGTGAAGCTCGACCAGTACATGACGAGCGTCCGCGCACTCGAAACGAAGCTGATGGCGATGACGCCGGTGAGCCAGTGCACGCCCGGAACGAAGCCAGCCGCCACCACGGATTTCCCGACCAAGGTGACGATGATGAGCGATCTCATGGTGCTCGCCATGCAGTGCGACGCGACGCGCATCATTTCCTTCATGCTCGGCAATGCCGGCAGCGGTCAGACCTACCCGAACCTCGGCATCACGGCTGGACACCACGATATTTCGCATCACGCCAGCGACCCCACCAAGCTGAGCCAGCTAGCCACCATTGGGCTGTGGGAGATCACGCAGCTCGCCTACCTGATGAACAAGATGAAAGCCGTCACCGAGGGCACCGACGGCTCGAACATGCTTCATAACTCGACCATCTTTTTCTCGAGCGAGATCTCGGACGGCAATCGTCACAACCACGACGACATGCCCGTGATCCTGGCCGGACATGGCGGAGGGGCCCTCCAACCTGGCAAGCACATCACGTTCCCGGCGAGCATGAAGCAAAAGGTTTCGAACCTTCTCGTCACGATGCTGGGGACCGCCGGCGTCGCCAATGCCGCGGTGGGCGACAGTACCGGGCCTCTCACCGGGCTGTGATCCGACACGCACCCGTCGTGCTGCACGGCGCCGCATAGGCCCGAAGGCTCTTCGCTCCGCGGCGAGCCACCACATGAGCGCATGTTACGGTGTCGCCATGGAGAAGCCGCTGGCTGGCAAGGTGGCCTTGGTCGCCGGAGCAACGCGGGGCGCAGGACGCGGAATCGCCGTGCAGTTGGGTGCTGCGGGAGCGACCGTTTACGTGACCGGTCGAACGAGTGGTTCTCATCGGTCGGAAATGAACCGAGCCGAAACGATCGAAGAAACGGCGGCTCTCGTCGATGAAACGGGTGGCCACGGAATCGCCGTCCGCGTCGACCATCTCGTCCCCGACGAAGTGCGCGCGCTCATGGCGCGCATCCGAGACGAACAGGGCAAGCTGCACGTTCTCGTCAACGATATCTGGGGCGCCACCAAGATGGAGTGGAACAAAACGGTTTGGGAATCCTCCCTCGATTACGGCCTTCACACGATGCGACTGGCCGTCGATACCCACGCCATCACCAGCCACTTTGCGCTCCCGCTGCTCATTCAGACGAAAGGTGGTCTGGTCATCGAGGTGACGGACGGGCCCGACGCCTACAACGCCGCTCATTATCGCGTTTCCTTCTTTTATGATCTGGCCAAAGCGGCCGTGAATCGAATGGCCTTCGCGCTGGCGCACGAGCTGAAAGCCCACGGCGCGACGGCGCTGTCGCTGACGCCGGGTTGGTTGCGATCGGAGGCGATGCTCGACGCGTACGGCGTCGCCGAATCGAACTGGCGTGACGCTACCAAGCGTCAGCCGCACTTCGCGATCTCCGAGAGTCCGGCATTCGTCGGCCGCGCCGTAGCCGCGCTCGCGCACGATGCCGACGTGTCACGTTGGAACGGAAAGTCCGTGTCGAGCGGTGAGCTCGCCAAGGTGTACGGATTTACCGATCTCGACGGCAGCCAACCCGACGCCTGGCGGTACCTCACCGAAGTTCAGGATGCGGGTAAGCCCGCCGACGTCACCGGCTACCGCTGACGATTTGGCTTAGCGTCGCCCACGCACGGCGTCGGTCCGGCTGGCGCTCTTCACGCCGGCGCCGCGCTTCGCTCGATGACGCGCCATAACAGCGAAGGCGCGACCCGGCGCATGACATAGAGCCATTTGGCCATCGGCAGCGGGTAGGAGATGGTTTCGCCGCGCGCCACCGCCGCGTCGATGGCGTCGAGCACCTTGGCCGGAGACGCGAGCAGTTTTCTTGCGGTCATCACCTGAAACGACGTGAGATTCATGGCCTGAGCGATGAGCGGCGTGTCGACCATGGGTGGGCAGGCGAGGTGCACCAGCACCCCGCCGCCGGCCGTTTCGTGAATGAGGGTTTCGAAATAGGCATTCAGCGCCGCCTTGCTGGCGCAATAAGCTCCGAGCCCCGGCGTGAGCGCGAAACCGGCCACGGAGCCAAAGCATATCCATTCGCCGCGCCGACGATCGAGCATGCGCGGCAACGTCGCGTTCACCACGTTGACCGCGCCGTCATAGTTGATGCGCATGACCTTCCGCGCGACCGAGGCGCCCTGCTCGAGCAAGAAGCCGCCCGGCATGATGGCGGGCGCATGTACGACGCGATCGATCGCACCCAAGGTGCGCTCGATTTCGTCGACAATCTCGCGAAGGCGGGCCTCGTCGGTGACGTCGCAAGGGTACGGGTGCACGCCGAAGCGCCCGTCGACGGCGCGCGCGAGGTTATCGGCATCGATGTCGAGCGCGGCCACTTTGGCCCCCGCGGCCCAAAGCCGCTCGCTGCTCAAGCGGCCGAGACCGCTGGCGGCGCCGGTTACCAAGGCAACTTTCGCACGTAAAGCCATGCCGTTTCAGCTCCGTCCGTCCTGACCAGCTCGAGAGTAGAACACGTTCCACACTCGGGCGCCGATGGCAAAAGTGATTCGCGAGCTATTTTTCCTGTCGTCGGTGACGCGGTCGAGTTATTGCCATGGAACCTCGTCGAGCCACTGAGGGGCGGCGATGGTGGCCCCACCCGGAAAGGCGGACACGACCATGAGCACGACGACTGCATCGCCCGCTGCTCCTTCTACCCCTGCTCCTGGCGCGGAAAAGAAGGCACTGTTCACCGACTGGCTGCGGCGAGAGCTGGGCGGGGACGTGGAGATCACCGGCTGGGACGCGCCGGAAGGCGTTGGGCATTCCAACGAGACGATCCTCGTCGAAGCGCGCAGCGGGAAGGGCGATCTTTCGCTGGTGGTGCGGGTGCAGGCCGAACCCCCCGCCGTTTTTCCGCACTACGACTTGTCGCTGCAATGCGAGTGCATGCGAAGAGTCGCTGCCCACAGCGATGTGCCCGTGCCGCGAGTGCGCTGGTTCGACCCGCAAGCGAACGTGTTCGGGCGGCCTTTTTACGTCATGGATCGCATCGACGGCACGGTGCCTGCCGATCGCTTGCCCTACACGATGTCCGGCTGGCTTTTCGACGCGTCGCCCGCGCAGCAAACGACCCTGGTCGAGTCATCGCTGACTGTACTCGCCGCGATCCACCGAATTGATTGGAAAAAGGCAGGGCTGGCGCTGCTCGACCGGCCCGAGCATGGGGCGACGGGGCTGGGGCAACAGCTCGCCTGGTGGATCTCGCTAAGCGAGTGGGTCCGACAAGGGCGGCCACAGCCCACGATCGATGGCGCGACGGCTTGGCTGCGCTCGCATCTGCCGTCGCCTTCCGGTCCCACGGTGCTCAATTGGGGGGACGCCCGCCTTTCCAACCTGATGTACCGCGACTTTCGTCCCGTCGCCGTCCTCGACTGGGAAATGGCCACGCTCGGCCCGGCCGAGGTCGACGTGGGGTGGTTTCTGTTCTTCCAAAGGTTCTTTTCGGAGGGGCTAGGGGTACCCGATCTTCCCGGATTTCCGGCGCGCGCCGCTGCCCTCGCCCATTACGAGAAGCTAGCGGGCCGCGAGCTCGACGACCTGTTCTTCTATGAAGTGTTCGCGGCCTGGCGCAACGCGACGGTCATGCTGCGGATTGCAGACATCTACGAGACGCGCGGCTTTCTCTCGCCAGAGAGCGGAGCGGGCCAGAACAACGTCGCCACGCGCTTGCTCGCGCGCATGCTCGATCTGCCGAGCCCGGGCGATCCGGGCGGCCCGTTCGGGTGAGCATGCGATGTTGCGGATCGCGCGGCTAGGCCGGTCGCGCGCTTCGCCCCGCGAAGCGCGTCTCATCGCGGACGCCAGCGTACGCATCGAGGATGGGCGCGAGTTCCTCCGGCCTGCTGGCGTGCAAGATGATGCCGTCCGCCCCCGCTTGGAACTGTTCGCGAAGGCGCTCCGCGCAGTGGGCCGCCGTTCCGACGGCCGCCGGTAGCCAATCCTCGGGAATGAGCGCCTCGATCGCGGCCAACTGCTCGAGCGTCGCCACCGTGTCGATCCCGCCGCGCATCTCCGCAACGAGCGGATGCTCCCGAAACGTGTCGAGGACCTTAGGGTCCCAAGCGTTGGCGGCCACGAGCACATCTCCGTAGCCGGGCGCCTGCAAGTAAGTCGCCATGCGACCCACGATCGACCGGAGTCGCTGCTCGTCGGTCGGCTCATGCGCCGTCGCGAGCACACTCCATACCTTGACGGTGACAGGGTCGCGGCCCGCGCGTTCGGCACCACGGCGCACCAGCTCGACCGCGCGAGCAAGTGCCTCGTTGGACATGAAGGTATGCAGAATGACGCCGTCGAAGACCGTGCCGGCGAACGCAAGGCTCTTCGGGCCAAACCCGCAATACAGAATCGGAATGTCTTCTTGCAGCCAATCGCCCAGATAAATGTACGGCATTTCACCGAGCGGTCCGGCATAGTCGCCCACGCGCTCGCCCTTCCACAGACGTTTCATCAAAGAGAAGAAGTCCTCGAGATGAGCGTGCGTCACATTGCCGATACCAAACATCGTCGAGCGAATACCGACCCCCCGCCCGACGCCGAGGGCAAAACGGCCGCCGGTGAGTCGCGAAGCGGACGCGGCGAGCGTGGCCGTGAGAATTGGATGGCGCGTATTGATGTTGGTCGCGCCGGTGCCGATGAAAATACGTTCCGTCACCGCACCGGCGGCGCCGACGCAAACTCCGGCTTCCTTGACGTCGAATCGCTCGGATATCCAGGCAGAGCCGAGACCGAGCCTTTCCGCCGAGCGAACCTCGGCGATGAGATCGGCAGGGTTCTTCGTGTGGCCGGGAAGGCAATAACACCCGAGCTCAGGAAATCGCAGCGCTGACATGATTCTCCTTCGGTAGCATTCCCTCTAGCGGCTGGACGGAGCGCGCCACGATCGTGCTGCCTTCCGCGGCGCGGCAAGCGCACCCGTTGTGTAATCGACGAGCTCGTCGGCGAGCGTTCGGACCCGCGCCAGCCGCGCACGGGAGCCGAGACCGCGAAACATGACCTCGGCGGCCGCGGTGGCTTGCACGAGATGACCGGCCAGAAAGCGAAAGCGCCGATCTTGCACGACGCGCGGTAGGTGCGCGAGAAAGGGGCGCATGCGCTCGATGGCGGTATAAAACGCCTCGTTCCACGGACGCTCGGGCCCGAGCACCTGCTCGGCCTCGCTCTTCGCGAAGATCTGTGCGGCGATACGCACGTAGTAGACGCCCCCTTCCTCATCGAGCAGCTGCTCGACGAAGGGGACGACCAGCACGGCGACGAGGTCCGCGAGCGTGACCGCCCGGCCATCCGCGTCGATCGCATCGAGCAGCCCTCGGCGGCGCCGATTGATGGGCTCCATGCGGGCGGCCACGATGCTCTTGAGAAGCGTTGCGCGATCGCCGAAGTGGTACTGGAGAGCGCTGTTATTTCCCTGGCCGGCCTCCTGCGCAACGCGGCGGGTCGACACCGCGTCGATCCCCTCGAGCGCGAAGAGCCGCTCCGCTGTGCGGAGGATTTCGTCTTTGGTCACGGCGCTGCGCGCCTGGCCGGCACCCATCCGATAGAAATAAGACAGTTGACTTATATTGTGCAAGCCTGAATACTCGGCTCGTTCTCGCGGACACTCGATTTTCGGAAAGGAGGCACGGCACGTGGACCTCGTTACTCCTCCGCGCCCGCATCGCCCTCTGCCAGTCCGGATCATCAATGGCGTGGGACGGCTCGCCGCTTCGGTAGCCGGCAAACTCCCGCGCCTCGACGAGTCTTCACTGCTCGACGCGGCGCGCCGGAACACGCGCCTTTCGGATTTTGGTTCGGAGCGGTTCCGCGCGGGACTGCGCGCGCTTTTGGCATCGCTCGAGGCGGACGGTGAGCTCAATGTGATGGGGCGCATCATGGCCCGTGCGCAAGTGGTCCATGCGCTCTCGGTTCGATTGCGCCTGATCGAGCATAGGCGACAGAATCCCGAGCTTTCCTCGCAGCCCATCCAACGTCCCCTCTTCGTTTTGGGCCTTCCCCGCACCGGGACCACGATTCTCTACAGCATCATCGCCGAGGACCCGGCGCACCGGAGCCCCGCTTCTTGGGAGATCGCAGATCCGCTGCCTCCGCCCGAACGCGCCACTTACGATCGCGACGAGCGCATCGCGCGCACCGATCGCGAGCTCGACCAATTCCGCAAGCTGGTGCCGGGGATCGACAGCATTCATCCGATGGGCGCGAGGCTTCCTCAAGAGTGCCTCGTCATCATGGCTTACGACTTTCACAGCTTGCAGTTCGAGCTCTGTTTCAACACCACGTCCTACGAATCCTGGTACCTCGCGCAGGACCTTCGCCCGACCTACCGCTTTCACCGCGAGTTTTTGCAAGTCCTAGGCGCGCGCGCGCCCGGCGATCGCTGGGTATTGAAATCACCGCAGCATCTCGCCTCGCTCGACGCGCTCTTGTCCGAGTATCCCGACGCGCTCATCGTCCAGACGCACCGCGATCCCGTAAAGGTACTGCCATCCGTGTCGAGCCTGCACTATGCGCTTCGCGCCGCCACGAGTGATGCGCTCGATCCGTGCGCCATTGGTCGCGAACAGAGCCGCCTGTGGTTGGAGTCGCTTTCCCGTGCCGTCAAGGCGCGTGATCGATTGCCCCAGCACGCCGCGCAGTTCATCGACGTCCAGTTTCAGGACATCTTGCGAGATCCGATGGCCGTCGTGCGCCGCATTTACCGGCACTTCGAAATGCCCCTCACCGGCGAGGCCGAACGACGTATGACGACCTTCATCGCTGCCAACCCCCGCGACAAGCACGGCACGCATCGCTACACCGCCGCCATGTTCGGCTTGGACGCCGACGAAATTCGACGAGAGTTCGACGACTACTATCGTCGTTTCGACGTCCCTCTCGCCAAGTCGGAAGGAGACGCGCATGCCGGCGACTGACAGGACCGCTCCGTCCGCCGCCGAGCCGCAGTCGATTTCCGAAACGTTGCACGGCGTGACCGCCGCCGAGCGCGCCTTTCGAAAACTTCTCACCGACCTCGAAGAAGCCGCGGCGGTGCTCACCGGACCCAAGGGCACGGCCGACGCCATCGAACGCGCCGAGGGATTTCGCTACTTGACCCGCGTGCTTTCCGGTGCGCTCGACATGCATTTGGAGCGAGCCGACCCGGAGCGGCCGGCGCTGACGCGCATGCTCACGCCTACCCGGAAATTCCTGGGGGACAATCCGGACACCGACTACGACTACTTTCCCGTTCGGAGCGAGCGCACCTACCGCATCCGCGGGGTTCGCGGCAACGTCACGTACATCGGTTTTTGCCTCTACGATGAGCGCGAGGGTGGCGGCATCGAGGTGGGAGGCAACCTCGCCGACGAACAGCTCACCTATGGACCCGGCGGCAGCTTCGAGATCATCCTCAGCGCCACGCGCCCCCCCGCCCGAGCCAACTGGCTCGAGCTCCGGCCGCGCGCTTATTGCATGCTCGTTCGCCAATATTACCTCGACCGCGAGAAGGAATCGCGCTCCGAGATCGAGATCGAGGCGCTCGAATCCGCCCCACCCTTCCCTCCCTTCGACGAAGCCGCACTCACCGAGCGGTTCGCGGCGGTCGGCCGCTACGTGCGAGAGACGGTCGACCTCAGTGCGTCCTTGAGCGTCTACGCGAGCCTCCAGGTCATCGAAAACGCGGGCAAGCATTCGGAAGGCGAAGTCGTGGGCGGCATGGTGCGCGAAGACCGGCTCGCCAAAGCGCAAGCGCTCGCCGAGACCATCGATCCCAAGGTCATCCTCGGACACATGCCGACCCCCGACATCATGTACGCCGGCGCATGGTGGGAGCTCGACGATGACGAGGCGGTCCTCGTCGAGGGCCCCCTCCCCCGGGCGCGGTATTGGGCGGTGCAGATCTTCAACCGGTGGCTCGAATCGCCCGATTACCGGTATCTCAAGGTGGCCATCAACAGCGCACAGGCGGAGCCCCGCGCCGATGGCACGTTCCGCGTCGTGCTCGCCCACCGCGATCCAGGAGTGCCCAACTGGATCGAGACCGCGGGACATCGCAGCGGACAGATCTGCCTGCGCGCCTTGCTCTGCCGCGAACCGCTGGCCATCTCGTTTCGCCGGGTCAAGCTGCGCGATCTGCCGCGCGAATAGCCGCTATCATCAGCGGCGACGTAGCGAATGAGCAGCCCGCCCGGTCACGAGGGGTAAATCGAGGTACGTCTTGATGCCGGGCTCGGCACGGCAAACGTAGGGAATGGCGTTCACGCAGTGCATCGCCGTCGCGACCAGGGCGCGGTTTTTCTGGAGTCCTTCCGCGATCGAGGACGGATGGAGATCTCGGAAGATCGCGCGCACGGAAGGGTCCCCCGTGACTTCTACTTCGAAGCGCTGCCCGTCGGGACCGAACCGCCAAGGAGGGTCGAGGTGCTCTTCGCCCATGAGCCAGGTGGCGCCGATGGTGACGAAAGGCGCGCCGCGAATGGTGCCCTGCCAGGTGAAGCGTTGCCCAGCCACGCGGCCGGGAGCAATGATTCCAATGGGCGATGCGATGGGCGCCCTCGCGACGGCGATCTCGTGGCGCGTCGCCTTGTCGTCGTCGAGCTCGGCGCCAAGCGCAGCGGCCACCATGTCGATCGACTGGCGAAAACCGGCGCCCAGAACGCGCAGCATGGGGCTTGCTCGCGCCTCGTCCGGCAATTTGCCGAAGAGCATCACCTCGCTCACGATGTGCTGCGCGGCGTAGCTCCGAAGATCCGAGAACTCTTCGGCGCGAACATGGGTCACCGCGTGAGAGAGCGCGGAAAGCACGAGGGGAAAGCGATCGCTGATGCCACCGGGGTGGATGCCAGTTCCGTGCAACGTCACGCCGCTCTCTCGACAGGCTGTTTCGATTCTGGCGTCCTCGGCCTGCTTGGCCGGATAAAACCACCCGAGCGGCGTCACCACGTTCTTTCCGGAGCGGAGGATACGCTCGAGCTGCGCGGTCTTGGCGAGAAGTGGGCAATAGACGACGCAATCGGCCACGAGGGCGAGAAGGGCGCGTTCATCGTGGGTTGCCGAGACGCCGATGGGCCCCACGCCCGAAAGCTCACCGGCGTCGCGACCCTCCTTGGCAGGGTCGTGCACCCAACAGCCCACCAGCTCGAGCTCGGGGTGCCCCACGATGCCCGCGATGGCCGCGCGGCCCACGCCTCCAGTCGCCCATTGAATGACGCGGTACTTCACCACACCTCCATCGGAGAGGATGCTACTCACAAACCGATCGAGCGATCAATTCATCGACGAGGGGCCGCATGAGGCGGCGGTCTTCGGCGTGAGCGCAGAAGACAGGCGAATGAGCGCAGAAGGCAAGGGCAATTTTCCCGTCGAGTTCTATGATTTTGCGACGTTCACGGACGCGAGAACTCCACGGAGCCGGCACGAACATGACGAGGATCGCAGTCGTCGCATTGGCTTTACTCGCCGCTTGTTCGAACGATGCGAGCACCACGGCTGACGGCGACGCCGACGCGAGCAGCGGGAGCAGCGGCAAAGCTGGGGCAGGAGGGGCGTCGATGGCGGGAGGCGGTGGCCGCCCCGGAACGGATAGCGAAGGCGAAACCAGCGCAGGAGCCGCCGGAACGCGGGGCGGAGCGAGCGGAATCGACGGCGCAACGCCCACTCCGCCCGACGCATCGATCGATGCGCCGAACGCCGACGCGCCCAACGCTGGAGACGCGAGCCAGGACATCGCAACGGATAGCCGACCGCCGCTCGACGCCGGCGCTACCGATACGAGCCCCGACATCGGCAATGCCTCGGACAGCGCATCGGACGCAAGGGACGGCGGGAGCGTCGGATGCGCAGCGATGACCACGCTGCCCGTACCCGATGATCCGTCGGTCCGCGGGCCTTGGTCGGTCGGCGTGCGCACCGTGACCCTGGGCCGGCTCACGGTCGAAGTTCTCTATCCGGCCGAACCGGGCAGCGAACAAGGCAAAGACGAGACGACCTACGATGTTCGCGCTTGGCTTCCCGAGCGTGAGCGAAGCAAAGTGCCCGATGCGAACTCGCCGGCCGTCAAACCGATCGGGGGCAAGCTCTTCCGAGATCTTCCACTCGATACGGGGCACGGGCCGTATCCCGTCGTCATCTTCGTGCACGGCACGGCGTCGTTTCGCATCGCGTCGGGCAGCACGATGACGCAATGGGCGAGCCGCGGTTTCGTGGTCCTCGCTGCGGACTACCCGGGAATGTTCCTGGCCGACGCGCTGGCGGGCACGCTCGAGTGCCTCTTGCCGACGACCGGGGCACAGGATGTCCCTGGCGATATCGCGACGCAGACGCAAGCACTCGCGACGGCATCGGGCGAGCTCGCGTTTCTCGGCGGTCACATCGACATGACGCGTCTCGGTCTTTCCGGCCACAGCCAGGGCGCGTGCATCACGGCCACGCTCAGCACGAACGCGAACGTGCGAATCGTCATTCCCATGGCAGGCAGCGCGCCGGTCGCGCCATCATCTTCGCTGCGATCGCTCATGTACATCGCCGGCATCGACGACAAGGTCATTGGTTACAACGCGCCCCTGCTCGGCAATGTCGTGTGTCCCTTGTTTTCGTCTTCCGATACCGGAGCCTACCAAGCATCGCCTGGACCACCCGGGGTCACCAAACGACTGGTCGGCGTCACGGGCGGCGGCCACCTCGTGATGACCGATCTCTGCCAAAAGAACGCCGTCGGGCGTAACGCCATCGAGGAGGCGCAAGCCGACGGCGTATGCGGCATCAATTCCGCGGTCATCATCGGTCTTCCCGCGCTCTTCGATTGCGGCACCATCGACATGACCCTCGGCATCACCGCGGTGAACTACGCGAGCACCGCCGCTCTCGAAGAAGCGCTGATGTGCAAGGACCGAAGCGCACAGTTCGCCAGCCTGAAAACGAACGTACCCAGCGTCGGCGATTTCCAAGAAGCGAAATAGGGCTCGCCGTTCGTTTGCATCACACAAAGAGAAGCCGGGCGTCGCTACGACGTCCGGCCTCTCCAGTATGACGCAGCCTCGACTATTTTGCGCACAGGTTGCCGGTACGGCACGCGGCAAGTCGCGTGATGGCATCGAGCGGATTGCCGCAGGATTCGTCGCGAATCGCGTTAACACAATCGGCCAGCTCCTTTTGCCGAATACCGCCGCGGCAAACGTCGCTGTTGATGTCGTCGCGCTTGTCACGCTCCATCTCGGCGATGCAATCGGCGCGGGTCTTGTATTTCTCTTTGGCACCGATGTTTTTGCATCGCACTTCGCGGTCGCAGCGCTCCGTGGCCAAGCTGGTCACCGCCGAAGCGGGCGTGGCTCGGATGGCGGGATCGACCGCGTTGGCGAGGCGAGGTTCACGCCGATTTCGATCGTCGGCGCGGCGCTCTTCCGCCAGCCGTTCTTCCGCCCTTCGCTCGTCGGCGCGGCGCTCGGCCTTCCGCTCTTCGGCATCAGACTTTCGCTCCTCGGCCCTTCGCTCCTCAAGGCGCCTTTCTTCGGCCCGCCGCTCGTCGATGCGCCGTTGCTCGGCTGCTGACACGGTGGGTCGGTCGTTTGACTTGTTACAAGCGGTGGAGACGATAGTGGCCAGTCCCAACACGCAAGCACCATGGATCAACGTAAGCCTCATGTGGATTCCTCCTGTCTGCAACACCTGCTCGGCTGGTTGCAACAGTGGGGCCGACTCTGTGGGCAGGGAGTAGCCAGGCACGATATTCCCTCCGACGTTGGTCCGCCCGCGACCGCGACGGAGCCGGCGGAGAGGCTACTTCCCGAGCGTCTTTCGAATTCTACGTCGCGCGTTTCTTCGGTTCCAAGACCGCGAGCACACCGAAATGGTCGGACAGCGTGCTCCGCACGCGGACGTTCAGCGAGATCGGCGCGTCGAGGATTCGCTGCGAGGTGACCCGAGCATCGGTATCGCGCACGAGCACGTGGTCGATGCGCCATCCGGAGGTGCTCACGTGACCGGTGCCAAGGCCACCTCCGAACGTGCCGCGTGGATCGATCACGTCCGGCTCGCGGAATCCTGCGCGCTTGATTTTTTGAAAGAGCGAAGAACCGGACGGCGTGTTGAGATCGCCGAGCAGCACGGCTGGTTCGTCGCGCCCCTTGGCGTCGACCCACGCCAGGAATTCGTCGACCTGCGGCCCCTGCTCGGTGCCGCCCGGTGAAAAGTGCGTGCCGAACACGGCCATCGGCCCAAAAGCGCTCGTCTCGATGCGAGCGTACACCGCGCCGCGCGCATTCACGGTTGCAAAGTAGACGAGCACGTCGGCGCCGGCGAGAGGTGTCCGCGACAAAAGCCCTGTACCGAAGGAACCGCCGTACGCAATCAGGCCTCCGTCGCGTGACGTCGCGGCGGCGCTCGACGCCGGCGCGACGGCCGTCGAGCCCATGCAGCGCGCGACAATCTGATCGAGCGTGCCGGTGGGGCTGCTGGCGATGCAGTTGAGGCACTCCGCCGGGAGAGCGAATCCTTGCGCCGCGCAGTGCTCGATCACGCAGCGCGCAAGCGCCTCGTCGCGCAGGCCGGCGCAATGCTTTCTCGCGCACGCAACGAGCGGAGCGAGCTGCTCCTTCGTGCACACGCCCGGTCGTGGCGGTGACACCGGAGCAGGCCGGAAGGCATACGGAAGCTTCGTGCGCGCGGCGTCACGCAGCGCCTGCCAGTGCGCGTCCAGCCAGAATTCCTGGACGAAGAGGAGGTCGACGTCGAGCGCCACCAGAGCGTCGACGACACGAGGCAACCGTTCGGTAGTGTACGGAAGCACGCCGACCGCAAGGCCCGCGTTGAATGTCGCGACCCGGAACACCACGCATCACCCATGCACGGCATATGCCGGTTGTCCGCTTGGGCCGGGCGTGCGGATCGGAGCCGGCGCACCGCCCAGTCCGCTATTCGTACCGAAGCGCCTCCACCGGATCCAGCCTCGCGGCGTTGCGCGCCGGCATGACGCCGGAAATGACTCCGACGATCGCCGCAAAGCCAAGAGCGGTAAACACGAGCCAGGGAGAAAGCTGCACCGGCAGGCCCGGTAGGGCCAGGCGTGCGACGGCGATGATCCCCGCGCCCGCCGCGAGCCCGATCAAACCGCCGAGGGAAGCGATGACCACGGCTTCGACGAGAAATTGCATCAAAATCGTGCCGCGCGTCGCACCTACCGCGCGCCGCACGCCGATCTCGCGCGTTCGTTCGCGCACCGAAACGAGCATGATATTGGCAATTCCGATTCCACCCACGACGAGCGCTATCGACGCGATCGCCAGAAGAACGCCCGTCATCATGGCCATGATGGAATTGACGGTGGCCAAGAGATCATCCTGCGAGATGACGGTGAAATCGATTTGGTTATTGTGCCGCCGTTTCAGAACTTCCGTCACGTCATCGATAGCGGCCTGGGTGTTGGCCTTGTCACGAGCCCGCAGCATGATGCTGCCGTAGCCATCGAGCGCATAGACATCGAGGGCCGTGGTGGAGGGGATGAGCGCCAGGTCGTCGAAGTCGAAACCGAGCGAAGTGCCCTTGTGCTCGAGAATTCCGATGACACGAAACTCGGTGTCGTTCATCTTGAGCGTTTGGCCGAGCGGGTTCTCCTCGCCGAAAAGCTCCTGCTGCACGACGCGTCCGATGACGGCGTAGCGCCGGTGTGCGTCGAGATCCTCGGCCGAGAAGAAGCGGCCCGAGTCGACCTGCATGTTGCGCATTTCGGTGAATCGCTCGCCCACACCGAAGGCCATCGAGTCGCGGCGCCGGCTCTTATAGCGCAGCGTTCCGGCTCCTTGGACGATGCCGCTCACGCCGTCCACCGTGCTGACCCGGCGAGCGATGGCCTGTTCGTCTTCCGGCGTGAGCTTGTGAGCAACGCCGCTCATGGGGACTTGCACGCCACCTTTGGTGTCGCGCTTGCCCGGCGTGATTTGAATCACGTTGGAACCGAGGGAAGCAAAGGTATCGCTGATGTACTGCCGCACACCCTCCCCCAAGGCCACCAGCAGGATCACGGCGAGCACGCCGATCACGACCCCGAGTGTGGTGAGAAAGGCGCGCAGCTTGGAGGCACGAATGGTGTCGACAGCCGTCAAGAAGAGCTCGAGCCAGTTCATGGCAACGCCTCGTCGGCGACGATTTCCCCGTCGACGATTCGAATCTGCCGCCGCGTGCGCTTGGCCACCGCCGGGTCGTGGGTGACGATCACGATCGTCGTCCCCTCGCGATTGAGCTGCTCGAACAGGGTGATGATTTCAGCTCCGGTGCGCTGGTCGAGCGCGCCGGTCGGCTCGTCGGCGAGCAACAGCTTGGGATCGTTGACCAAGGCTCGGGCAACGGCGACGCGCTGGCGCTGTCCGCCCGAGAGTTGGTCCGGGCGGTGATCCATTCGGTCGCCGAGCTCGACGCGCTCCAACGCGCGCCGGGCCGCGGCGCGCCGGTCGGCGCGACTCACCCCCGCGTAGACGAGCGGCAATGCCACATTGTCGAGCGCGGTAGCACGCGGCAGGAGATTGAAGGTCTGGAACACGAAACCAATTTTGTCATTTCGGACATGGGAAAGAGCATCGTCGTCGAGGAGGGACACCTCTTCACCGTCCAAAAAATAGCTACCCGCCGTCGGCGTATCGAGACAGCCAATCAGGTTCATGAGCGTGGTCTTGCCCGAGCCCGACGGTCCGATGATGGCCAGGTATTCTCCGGGGTCGATGCGGAAGCTCACGCCGCGCAGCGCGTGGACGGTGGTGTCGCCTAGATGAAAGTCGCGCTCGAGGTGGTGGGCTTCGATGACCGGCTGGACCGAGGCTTGCCTCGCGGTGGCTGCCGTCATCGGGCACCCTCGCTCGCCTCGACACGGACGCCATCGGCGAGGCCCTTGGCGTTCAGCGTGGCGACTACCCGATCCCCTTCGCGAAGTCCGGAAAGGATCTCCGTGCGTTCCCAGCTGGAGATACCGATCTGAATGGGCCGCTCGACGGCGACGCCATTTTCGATCACGAACACCGATCGCTTGGTACCGCGCCCGATGATGACGTTGGTCGGCAGCTGGAGAACGTTCTGTTTATCGGCGACGACGACGTCGACGTTGGCCGACATGCCGGGCCGAACGCCGGCCTCGCGAGCACGGGGAAGATCCGAGACCTCCACCTCGAGGCGCAGCGTTCGCGCGCCTTTGGCATCGGTACGAACCGTCGGATCGAGCCTGGAAACGACGCCGGCGATGGGGTGTTCTGGCAACGCGTCGAGGCGAAGCGCGGCCGGTTGTCCCACCTTGACGCGAGCGATGTCGGCCTCGTCGACCGTCGCTTCGACGTGCAGCCGCGCGTCGTCGACGATCTCGAAGACGGGCGCTCCTGCCTGCGCCTGTTCGCCGGGGTCGACGAACACTTCCGAGAGGAGACCATCGAAAGGCGCGGTGAGCGCACCATGAGAACGCGCAACTTTGGCGACTTGCAGAGCTGCCACGCTCTGTGCGACCGAGGCGCGCGCAGCCCGTGCCGCCGCATCGGCTTCGCGTGCCTGCGTGGCTGCGTCCTCGGCACTCTGGGGCGCTTGCACGCCGCGCTCGGCGAGCCGCTTCGCGATGTCGGCGGTTCGCCGCCCGGCCTCGGCGTGGGCCTCGGCTTGCGCCACCTGGGCCCGCTGCGCCTCGAGCGTGGCTTGCGATTGTCGCAGGCGCGCGTCGAGATCGGCCGTATCGAGCATCGCCACCGGCTCTTCGGCTTTGACTCGCTCGCCGCGCTGGTGCTTCACCGCGAGAACCCGAGCCGAAAGCTCGGCGCGCACGGTCGCCTTGCGTTCGGCCATGACTTCACCAGCAGTGGACGAAGAAATTTCGTCTTTCACGGTGCCGCGCTCGACAGTTGCCGTATCGACGGCGATCGGTCTCTTCTTGGCGCCCAAGGCGAGCAGCACGCCGACCAACACGACCACGAACAGCACAGCTGACCGCAGAAGCCACGGTGATCGGCGCTTTTGCGCCGCTCGTGCTCGCGCCGGCTGTGCCGCTCGCGTTGGGATCGGCGCCGATCCGGGTTGCGCCTCGTTCGGTTCGCTATTGATGATCATCGAATGATCTCCTGTTCCCTAGAGGCGGTCCGTGGCGTCGGCAAGACCGCGCGCACCGCTCGGGCCAGTGCGACCCAAGTCTGACCTCAGGAGAACGACTCGTCGATACGCCTGTAACGACGATGCGGACCACGGACAAGGCTGTCGCCCGCGACGGTCAGAAGAAAGGGGGATCCGGCCCTGCCACGTAGCTCGCGCGAACCTGCGTCGCGCTGAGGGGTACGCGATAAATACGGAATTCGTAGAGCACCCCGTTGAACTCGGGGTCGACCCCATAGTTCGACCGGCCCAACCAGCTGTGCGCGTTGCTGATGCTCGCCAAGGTGCCGGTCCAGGCGACGGTGCCTTCCGGATCTCCGTTCAGATAAAGCGTCATCGTGTCGTTGGCGTCGTCGACCACCACCGCGACATGGGCTTGCGCATTGAGCGGAAAGGGGCGGGTTGCATTGATCAAGGTTTCATTGGCGGAACCATTGATGCTGAAGGTGGCGCGGAGGAACCCGCTGCTCGTCGCGTACGGCGTCAGGAACAAATAGGTACTGCCGACTTGTTCGGAGCCCGACGCCACCTGGTTGCCAAAGTCGAACACGCGTTGCCAAACTTGGTTGCCGCTACTGCCCGTGCCGCGCCACGTGGCCCACACCTCGAACGTCGCGCTCGTGAGGGGGGTCACGAGATTGGACGGCAAATTCACGTAGCCTTCGCTCGTATATCGGGCGCCCCGATCGCCGGAAAGATCGACTGAGCCGCCCGACATGGTGGCATTCGTGCCACCCACGATCGTGCCATTCGCCGCAGCAATCGAATCGGTGGCGGCTGTGCCGGTCCCATTGAAGCTATAGCGATGCGCAAGAAACGCCCTGATGCAGAAAGCTGGGCCGGCATCCAAATCACTCGGGTCGACCGCGTTGCAACCGCAAATGCCGGGCTTGGTCTTACCCATATCGCTGGGACAGCCGTCGACGCAGTCGGCAGTGCCGTCGGTGTCGGAGTCGGTGTCCGGCGTCCCGCAACCGCAGATCCCGGGCGCTGTCTTCAGTGGGTCGCCGGGGCATTGATCGACGATGCCGTCTGCGATGTCGGCCTTGCCGTCCGCGCACCCGCTGTCGAGCTGGCAACCAGATGCGCCACCGCCGGATGCGCCGCCGCTTGCATCGGCATCGCCCGGGATACCACCGCCACCGTCGCTTCCGGCGCGACCACCTGCGCCGCCGCTGTCTCCCGCAGTGCCGCCGCTGCCCGCGCCTTGTCCCCCCGCACCGCCGCTGCTCCCGTCCTGTCCACCCGTACCGCCTGTTCCCGCGTCGCGACCGCCGCCGCCTGTTCCCGCGTCGCGACCGCCGACGCCGCCGCTACCGTCTGCATTTCCGCCGCCGGTGCCGGCGCGATCTCCGCCGAGCGCATCGCTGTTTCGCGCATCGCGGTCAGCATCGCGAGCGACGCCGACGTCGGGTCCTTCGTTCGGTTCGAGGAGCGTCGCGTCGTAGACATTGCAACCGGCCAGCACCAAAACGAGTGCTGCGCACCACATCCGCGCCCCCGGCCTTACATGATGGCGCTGAGCACCCGCGATCTGCCATCGCTCGACAAGCTCGGGCCGCCACACCACGTGGATCGTAGCATTCTCACACCGAGCCTTGCTTGATAAGCGAGGTTCATTTCACGTTGTTTACGGCACATCGCCCATGCGCGCAGCAAAATGGGGGGGGTCTTCGACGCCCATCACGAGCCCCTCGATGCTGTGTTTTTGTGTAACGGGTACGAGCTCATCGACGACGCGGCACACCAGGTGCTTGCGAACCGATTGGGGTAACGCATCGTAGTAGTGCTTGGTGACCATGAGATCGTGAAGGGCGGCGTGCCCTGCCCCGGGCGCGTCGGCGCCTATCACGAGCACGGGGCGCGCAATGGGCGAAGGGTGCGCCGTACCTCGATGAACCGTTAGCGCGCTACGGGCAGAAATGTCCCCCATGCGCGGGTATTTCCGTACGCCCCGTTCGGCGAAACGCGGCCATGCGGCCGTCGGTGGAAACATTTGATGCTCCCAAGAGCGGCCATCATCGTACTGCGTCCCGGGCGCGATCTCGAAAGGGCCCATTTCCTGCGTCACGTCGACGCCCGTCAAGTTGAACGCAAGCGAAGTCACGCGCCTCTCGTTGTACGTTTCCGGCGGAGAAGGAAAATCGCGGTGCCACGGTTGGAACTTGGCGCCTTGAAACGGGACGTCGAAACCGACCTCGACAATCTCGTAGTCAGGTCCGAGGACGGACACACACACACCGGTGAGCCAGGGGTGGGTGACGAGATCGACGAAGCCCGTGACCTGCTGCGGGTGGACTTCGACGTACCAGCGACGTGGCCCTCGTCCGACGGCGCCGCCTGGTCTTTGAATCGCTGCCCAGAAGGCAGTCATCATTTCTTCGCGCATCTGTTCGACCCAGCTACGCGAGAACGCACCTTCGAGTCCCGTGATGCCGTCGCGTGCGAGCGCTTCGGCGTGTCGTGCCCTATCGAACGCCATGACGACGCAAAATATACGCATCGCGTTTCTCTTCGCGAGGGCCGGCCGCAGGATCGCTGGCCGCGATGCTGTCATTGACGAGCTCGACAACGTCGGGCGTGCTCGTGCGCGGCGTGTCTCGGCCGTTATGCCCCCCTTCGTTCGTCACGAAGCACCGCAAGACTTACCGCAACGATGCGCACAAGCGATGGAAGGGAGTTGACGGACGTCATTGCCGAGAAGCTCCCCCCTCGACGCACTGACGACAATCGTCGCCGAGCTGCATCCGGACCGGTGGGCTCGCGCAGCGATTCAGGGCCGCTCGCCGCCGCTTAGATGTGGTAAAGCGGCGGCAGGAAGGATCCCACGCAATGGCGACACTGACGGAAGTTTTGACGAGCGACGCGAAGAAGGCTGCAGTCGTGGACGATTGCTGTCGACTCATCGACGAAGAGGTCGCCGACAAGGGCGGTCTCTCCGGCCTCGCCATCAAGGCGGGGTATGGCGCCGTTAAAGGGATCAAACCGGGCTTCATCAAGCACGTCGTCAGCGATCTGTTGCCGGAATTTGCGCGCGTGCTCGACCCCATCTACGCGGAAGCCGTGACCGCAAGTCGCCCCGCAGGCGATTTCTTCAATAAGAATACTGGCCGCGTAGCCGACGCGCTTCTTTCGATTACGGATGCCAAAGCGCAAAAGTCCAATAGCGGCGTCGTCAAAAGCACCTACGACAAGCTGCGCGGAATGGCGAAGAAAAACGTGGAAGCCGCCGTGCCTCGCTTGGGCAAGCTGATCGAGCGCCACGCGGGCTAGCCGATCTTCGTGCAGTGCGCGTCGCCAGCGCACGGCCGACCAAGGTTCGATTCGTCGATGTGACGCGACAGCGAGCGAACGAGGCATAGCTCGTGCTTACGCGTTGCGTCACATGGATACCTACCGCTTGATCGTGAAGAACCTGCGCGCCTTATCGACCGGCTCCCTGGCGATCCTCGCCGTCGGCTGCAGAGCAGAGGCCGCGGGAGATGGCCTTCCCGTGCGCCCCGTCGACGCCTCCGATATCGGATCGGACGCGGGCGCTGCCGTCTTCACGGATTGGGCGGCGTTGCCCGTGCTGGCGCGCGGTCAATATCGAATGTTCGCGGGCTACGATCGCGACGAGAACTCGAGTTATCCGCTGATCGACGCGGGCAACAAGGACTTCAATAATTTCCTTGCCGTGTGCGGTGTGTATCTGCCCGTCGCCCTCGAGAAGAGCGACGCTGCGAGCTGCGCTCCTTTGCTCAAGGGATATCTCCTCGCCTCTGACGACAATGGGCCGGGTGTCGTGTCGCGCAGCCTTTTTGCGGTGGGCACGGTCGATCCGCTGAGCGGAGCCGATGTCACTTTCGACGAAGAGCGTGTCCGCATTTACGTCGATGATCTCACGACGCCCGTTTACGATGGAAAGCTCTCCGACTGGAGAAACGCCACGGCGCCGCCCTTCGTGCCGCCGCTCACCACGTGGACATCCGGCTCGCTCGTCAGCTACGTTCCCATCAGCTACCAGTCGAAGCTACGAATCCTGCTCGACAACCTTTCGCTGACGAGCGCGTATTACCACCGGATCGACCTTCTCTCCGGAGCCGAACCGTCGAATTTCAGCCCGCGCGGTGTGGCGGGAGGCGACGTTACGCGCATCGCCGAGGGTCATCGACAACGCGCACGCAGCACCGAGGGCAAGAAGACATGGGTCAACCAGCCCTTCGAGGTGCCCGTCAATGGAGAGATCCACCTGCTCGACGCGACGGGGCCGGGGACATTGGACCTCCTTCATCTGACGCTCGACACGACGGATGTAGCCGAGCTGCGCGCGCTCGCCCTCCGGCTCGAATGGGACGACCAATCGACGCCGGCCATCGATCTTTCCTTGGCGGATCTCTTCGGGGCGCATCAAACCCTGGCCAGCTTCGACACGCTTCCGATGACGGTACAGGTCGACGGTGCCAACGCCGGCTTCACGCTCGCGCTTCCCATGCCCTTCGCTTCGCGCGCGGCGGTGGTGCTCACCAATCACGGAACCAGGTCGTTTCAGGTGAGCGCCGAGATCGTCGGATCGGCCATGGTTCCCGCGGGGGATTGGGGTTACCTGCATGCGTCGTGGCAGGAGCAAGCCGATTCGTTCGCGTCCGGCGGACGGTACGCCGTCGCCGACCTTCAAGGGCGCGGCAAATACGTGGGCACGATGATGTTCGTGCAAGGTCGCGAAGATCCGGAGACATCGACGCCCTCGCCTTACAATTTTTTGGAAGGCGATGACCGGACCATCGTCGACGGTGTGGTGTCGAAGGGAACCGGTACCGAGGACGTCTTCGACGGCGGCTGGTATTTCATCGATGGGCGCTACGATCGCCCCTTCAGCGCACTCATCGCCAAAAACTCCGACGACGCCACCGGCGTAGGCGCGGTATCCATGCTGCGCTGGAACGTCTTGGCCAACTCGATTCCTTTCCAGGACTCGTTTCGGCTGGACTTCGAATTCGGGGCCAATCGGCCGCAGACGGCCATCAACTACGCTTCGGTCGCTTTCTATTACCTTCGCTGAGCGCCCACCCGGGCTCGCTTCTTCACAGCTTGGCCGACTCGAGCCACTTCGGATTCTTGGCGGTTCCGTCGAAGCGCTCCGACGTCTTGAAGAGCTCGTACTCGCCGGCCTTACCGAGAGGTAGCGTGCGCGCCAAGAGCTCCTGCTTTTGCTCTGCCGTCAGCGGCTCGAACCGGCTGGCCACATCGATGGCTTGCTGCAAGATCGGGGTGCTCTCGCATCCGGTGATGACGACCGAGGTCGGAAGACTCAACGCATAGCGAAGACATTCCTCTGCTGAAACCACTTTGCTCTTCAGCAAGATGCCGTCTCCCATCGACTTCATGCCAAGCACGCCGATGCCATGCTCGACCAGAACGGGGAGCACTTCCTTCTCGAAGCTGCGAAAGTGGGGATCCATGACGTTGAGCGGCATCTGCACGGTATCGAACTTGAAATTACGTTTGAATCCGGCGTCGAGCATGGCGCGGTGGATGGCGGGATCTTTGTGACCGGTGAATCCTATGAAGCGCAGCTTGCCCGCGCGGCGCGCGTCGAGCAGCGCTTCGATCGCGCCGCCTTCGGCGAAGCATCGCGCGGCATCGTCCATGCGGATGACCTCGTGAATTTGCACGAGATCGATGACGTCCGTTTTGAGGCGCTGCAGGCTCTGCTCGAGCTGCTGCGCGGCCGCGCTCTTGGTACGGCCATCGAGCTTGGTCATGACGAACGCCCGCTGACGATAGCCGTCGGCGAGCGCTTTGCCCATGCGCTCCTCGCTGCGACCCTCGTTGTAGTCCCAGCAGTTATCGAGAAACGTGATGCCGTGGTCGATCGCCATCCGTACGAGCCGGATGCCCTCCTCTTCGTCCTTGGGCCGCCCGATGTGATGACCGCCTAACCCCAGAGATCACCTGAGTTGAACCCGATATCCAGCGTGTTCGAACCAACCCCGGCAATGACGCGTCGTAACGCGATAGCGAGCCCGTCTTGCGAGTCGACGGAGAGCCAGTGGGTGACGAGGACCGTGCTGGC
>DATHEQ010000458.1:0-33064 GCA_035318505.1 Polyangiaceae bacterium
ACGTGCACGAGATACGCGACTACGACGGGGCGCCGCTGGGGATCGTGCATCGCGACGTCAGCCCGCAGAATGTCTTTGTCACCTACGACGGTACCGTCAAGCTTCTCGACTTTGGCATTGCCAAAGGGGCGCTCAACATCACCGATACGCAGAGCGGAGTTCTCAAAGGCAAAGTTTCGTACATGGCCCCGGAACAGGTGAATGCGGGCGATGTCGATCGCCGCGCCGATATCTTTTCGGCAGGGGTGGTCCTTTGGGAGCTGCTCACCGGCGAAAAGCTTTTCAAGGGCGACGTCATGGAGACGCTGCGATCGGTGATGTCGTCGCCCATCCAGCCACCCTCCTTTTTCGCTCGAGGCATTCCCATCGAGCTCGATCGCATCGTCCTCAAGTCATTGGCGCGTTTGCCCGAGCATCGGTACGACACCGCGCTCGAGATGAACAAGGCGCTCTCGGATTTCGTGAGACGATCGGGCAGCATCATCCGGCGCGACGACGTCGCGGGCCGCATGCAGGAGCTCTTCGGCCACGCGCGCGAGACGATGGCGAGGACGGTGCAGATGTACATGGCGACGCGCTCGAGCGACGCAGGCATGCCGTCCGACCCCGTCATTCCAACCACTTTGCGCCCGACGCTCTCCGATCCCTTGGGGGCGTCGTCGGGTGTGCGCGCGATGACGCCGGTGGCGCCAGGACTTCCTCCTTGGATGCGGATGGCGGGCAGCGCCTTAGCCCTCGCCCTTCTCGCGACAGGCGGCTTTCTCCTGGCGCGTTCCCGGCTGCTGACCAAGCCCGTGCCTATGCGCGCTGCCGTGGAGACGACCGCGCCAACAGCGCCCACCGCGGCGGCCCCTGCCCCTTCGCAAGGGGACGCCGAGCAGGTCTGTCACTTGACACTCAGCAGCGACCCGCTCGAGGCTTATGTGGAATGGGGCGGCAACGTCATCGGTCAAACGCCGATGCTGATCGATCTGCTGCCCGGTCCGCAGACGTTCGTTCTTTCACGCGACGGCTATTTCAAGGCGACCGTCGTGCTCAACATCACCGATGCCATGGCGGGGAAATCCGAATCGCGCACTGTCGTCATGATCCCGCGCAAGGGCCGCGGCGCGGCGGCAGCCCGGGCGAACGCATTGAAAGCTGCCCTCGCCAACGCCGCTGCGGCGCCGGCCCTCGCGGCGGCCGCCGTCGCGGCCGACTCGCCTCCCTCCGGCGTCGCGCCGCCCGCCACCGATCCCGTCGTTTCCGGCGACACCTCACCTGCCCCGCCGGCAGCTCCCAAAACGGCGGCGGGTGCAGCCGTTGCCAATGCCGACCCGCCGACTCCGATGACCACCCCTCTTGCCGCACCCGCCGCGGGGGCGCTGCCGGCGGTACTCGCCTTCGGCCCCGAAATGACGCGACCCACCCTCCTCTCTGGCGGCGAGCTCTCTTACCCGCGCGAAGCTATCGTGGCCGGCGTGAGCGGTACCATCATCGCAAAATGCACGATCAACACCGAAGGGACGCTGCGCAGCTGCCGTGTCATCAAAGGGCTGCCGTTTCTCGACAAGGCAGCGCTCGACGTGCTCGCGACGCGCCGTTATTCGCCGGTGATGCACCAGGGCAAAGCCGTTTCGGTAGAGTACGTCTTCAATCTGAAGGTCGCGCCGCCGCGCTAGCCGCGGTCAGTGGCTGCCGGGATCCGCTGGGTCTTTTCCGGTCAGCTGACACGGCGAACGTAACCGCTTCGCGCGGGCCGACGCAAGATGGAACGCGCGTGTGGCGTGAAGCGAGGCGTCGCGATCAGCCGGAAAAGAGAACGCGTCCTACGTGTCGAGCAATGATCCGTTGCTCGTCGGTTGCAATGACGCGCACGATGCAAGCCGATTCGGCGGCGCTGATGACGGCCTCGGAGCGTGCATTCCGAGCGGAGTCGATGACCACCCCGAGATGGCCGAGTCGCTCGCAAACCTCGCCACGAACGGGCGCCGCGTGTTCCCCGATCCCGCCCGTGAAAACCAAGGTATCGAGACCACCCAATGCCGCGGTAAGGGAGCCAATCGTCTTACGAACCTGGTAGCAGAACATTTCGACGGCGAGCGCCGCGCGATCGTCGCTGGCGCGGCGCGCGAGGAGGGTCCTCATGTCCGCGCTCGTGCCCGATATCCCGAGAAGCCCCGATTCGTGATTCACCATTCGAACGAGATCGTTTTGCGAGTAACCGATGTCGAGAAGGTGAAAGAGAACGCCGGGATCGAGGTCTCCCGTGCGGCTGCTCATCATGAATCCGCCGGCCGGCGTGAGCCCCATGGTCGTGTCCACTGCCGCTCCACCCTCGACCGCTACCATGCTCGCTCCACTTCCGAGATGGGCGATGATGGCGCGGCGCTTCAGATCGGAGCCGAGGGTGGACACGACATATTCGTAGGAAAGCCCGTGAAATCCGTAACGGCGGATGCCTTGCTCATAGAGGGCCCGAGGGAGCGGCAGATGTTTCGATACGGGCGGCAGATTGCGATGGAAACCGGTATCGAAACACGCAATCTGCAAAAGACGCGGATAGCGTATTGCGACGGCTTCGATGGCGCGGATCTCCGCGGGCAGATGCAGCGGCGCGAAGGGCACGGCGAGGCGAAGAGAGGCCAAGAGCGGCGCGTCGATGCGCTGAGGGCGGGCATGGTTCGGCCCTCCGTGGACGAGCCGATGACCGACGGCATCGGGCGCGGGCAGCCCTCGATTTTGCAGGTTATCGAGCGCCTTTTGCATGCCTTCGTCCGGGTCTTGGCTTTCCACGACCTCGGCGGCTAATGGGGTCTCGGTTTCTGACGTCAGCCGAAAAAGACCGACCTTCACCGACGACGACCCGCCGTTGACGCAGAGGACGATCGGGCTCTCTGCCATCAGCCGCCCGACCACTTCCAGTCGCGGATCTCGGGCATGTCGTCGAGGTGCTCGCGGATGTAGGCGCGATGGCGATCGAGGGCCGCCCTGCACGCGCTCGTCAGCGACTCGGCCGCTGCCATGGGGCGACGCGAACGCTTGAGCGCTTCGATGCAGAGGTGGTAACGGCTGATTTGATTGAGGACGACCATGTCGAAAGGCGTCGTGGTCGTGCCCTCTTCGCGGTAACCCCGCACGTGGAAGCGGTGCGCCAAGGGGCGACCGTGCAAAAGCTGATGAACGGCGCCAGGGTACCCGTGAAAGGCGAAGATGACGTGCACGTCGTGGCCAAACAGCTGGACGAATCGGTCGTCCGCCATGCCGTGCGGGTGCTCGCCTGGCGCAGCCAGCGCCATGAGATCGACGACGTTGACGACGCGTACCTTCATCTCCGGCGCATTCTCGCGAAGCCACGCCGCCGCCGCGAGTGTCTCCAAGGTGGGGGTGTCCCCCGCGCACGCGAGAATGACGTCCGGTTCTTGCTGATCACCGTGGCCGGCCCATGGCCAGACAGAAGCGCCGCGTTTGCAATGCTCCTTGGCCGCGGCCATATCGAGCCATTGCAGCTGCGGTTGCTTGTCGATGATGATGAGATTGACGTATCCGCGGCTGCGTAAGCAGTGATCGGCGACCGAGAGCAGACAATTGGCGTCGGGCGGCAGATAGACGCGCGCGACCGAGCCCTTCTTGGTGATGATCGTATCCATGAACCCCGGCCCCTGATGGCTGAATCCGTTGTGATCGTTGCGCCAGCACGTCGAGGTGAGAAGGTAGTTGAGCGAAGCGATAGGCGCTCGCCACGGGAGTTCTTCGCAAGCCTCGAGCCATTTGGCATGTTGGGTGGCCATCGAGGCGACGATGAGCGCGAACGCCTCGTAAGTCGCAAAAAGACCGTGTCGGCCGGTGAGCAAGTATCCCTCGAGCCAGCCCTGACAATTGTGTTCGCTGAGCACCTCCATCACGCGGCCGTCGGCCGCCACGTGGTCGTCCGCCGCGGTCAGCTCGGCGACGAGGCACCGATTTTCGACCTCGAACACCGCGCCCAGCCGATTGGAATTGGTCTCGTCCGGGCAGAAGAGGCGGAAGTTTTTGGTGTCGCGATTGTGCTCGAAGATATCACGCAGCATTTGACCGAGCTGTCGCGTCGACTCGTGCAGCTCGCTGCCCGGCTGGTGGACGGGAAGGGCGTAGCTCGTGAAATCGGGCACCACGAGGGCGACGGCGATGCGCCCGCCATTGGCATGTGGATTCTGTCCCATGCGACGCTCACCTCGCGGCGCGAGCGCGGCAAGCGATGCGACCAGCCGGCCGCGCTCGTCGAAGAGCTTCTCGGGCTCGTAGCTCTTCATCCAGCGTTCGAGCATCGCTCGATGCTCGGCGTTGTTCATGACACCGGAGAGCGGGACCTGATGCGAGCGGAACGTCCCCTCAATTTGCTTGCCGTCGACGACCTTGGGCCCGGTCCATCCTTTGGGTGTGCGCAAGACAATCGCCGGCCAGCGCGGTCTGCTGGTGACATTTTTCTCTCGGGCGTCGTTTTGAATGGATCGAATTCGGCTGTAGCAATCATCGAGCACCCGAGCGAACGCCTGGTGGACGACGAGTGGATCGTCACCCTCCACGAAGTGCACGTCATAGCCATGTCCCGAGAGCAAGCTCCCTATCGCCTCGTCCGTCGCTCGCGCCAGCACCGTGGGGCCAGAGATCTTGTAGCCATTGAGATGCAGGATCGGGAGCACGGCCCCGTCGCGCGTCGGATTGAGAAAGCTCACGCCCTTCCAAGAACCCTCGAGAGGTCCCGTTTCCGCCTCGCCGTCGCCGACGACCGCGACGACGATGAGATCGGGATTGTCGAACGCGGCCCCAAACGCGTGGGTCAGAACATAGCCGAGCTCGCCGCCCTCGTGGATGGATCCGGGCGTGGGGGGGCTCACATGACTCGGCACGCCGAAAGGCGTCGAGAATTGCCGAAAGAGTCGGGTCAGACCCGTGACGTCCGCGGAAACTTTCGGATAAATCTCGGAGTAAGTTCCCTCGAGATAGACGTTGGCAATGACCGCTGGCCCACCGTGACCGGGACCTGCGAGAAAGATCACGTTGGCGTCGCGCTCGCGGATCAATCGATTCAAATGCACATAGACGAGATTGAGACCAGGCGACGTGCCCCAGTGCCCAAGCAGGCGCGGCTTGATGTGCTCTGGGCGGAGCGGCTCGCGAAGCAGAGGGTTCGACTTCAGATAGATCTGGCCAATCGTGAGGTAGTTTGCGGCGCGCCAATAGGCATCGATGTTGGAAAGTTCGAGCTGCGAGAGAGTCGGATGGGACATTCGAGGGTTCCTCCGTCGGCTGGACCGTTGGACAGCTAGCGCTCGCGCGTCAATCCAAAGGCGAGACCGGCGACCATCGAGGTCACTTCGACGGGAGCGCCGCCGGTGACGCTGATGACGTCGGTAACCGTCGCGCGTGCATCGGCGCAGATGGCAAACGGCGTTGCAATCGCGCAAAGCGTACCTTCCGCCGTGCGCACCGGCGAAGACAGCGCGTCGTTGGTCGGCAACCGCATCGCGCTGAGGCCCAGTCTAAACCACGGGATCTGGAGCGCGGCGTAGGCGCCGACCTCCAGACCGGCGCCGAGAATGCGCGTCTCCGTCTCGCCCGCGCGAAAGCGGCCCGTCAACACCGCGCCACTCGTCGCGCCCAGCTCGATCACCGTTCGACGGTAGAGATATTGATAACCGACTTGCACCTGGGGCAAATCGATGAGCGACGCATAATAGGCGTCGTTGCCGCGAAGATAGCCGAGCACACCGGCCCGAATGACGGGGCCGTGTCGCTCACCGACGGGCAATCGAAATCCTCCCGTAACGCCGCCGAGCAGTGTGCCCTCGAATCCTGCTCCTCCGCCGCCGAGCGCCAGCCTGTGCATACCGTGCGTGCCGAAAACGCCGCGATGAGTGAATTCCTCACCCTCGGCCGACACCATGAGCCCACTTCCCTCGCTGGCCGTCGCGCCGCGGACGCTCGTCGCGCTACCACGAATCCCGAACACGCCTGAACAGCCGCTCGACGGTAGGAACGATCCGTCGGCTCCGGGGTCCGCACAGGTCGGTAGTGGAGAGGAAGGCGGGCTCTGTGAGGGAACCGGGGAAGTCTCCGGCGACGGCGCGGCGAGCGCCCGAGAATCGGTGGGCGCGTGGGCTGCTTCCTCCGCCGCACGCGCCGACGCGGCGGCCAGCAGCACGGCGACGGAAATCAAAGCCATTTTGGCGTACATGAGGGCAACCGGAAGCAAAGGGCGTTCCGGACAAAGTGGGCAAATGTGGGTACCGCCGAGCACCGAGGGATAAGTGGCTCATAAGATGAACCTCGAAGTTGACGCGCCTCTCGCGCAAATCGATCCGGCGATCAGATCTTCGCACCGGGCGCCGCGCTGACGGCCGATTCGACCGAACGCACCACCAACACCGAGCGGTCGGCGTGGTTGACGACGCGTCCCGCCGTCGTGCCGAGTACGCGGTCGAGAGCGCCGTAACCATGGGAGCCGATGATGATGAGCGCGGCATCCACGGCTCGCGCTGCCTGGCAAATTGCCTGCCACGCGCTTCCGGTTTCGATTCTGATTTCCCAGGGCACGCCCGTCGCCGCCGTGCGACCGAGCTCGCTCAGCTCGGCGCGCGCGCGTTCCTCGAGCCCGTTCAAAACATCCGTCGGCGACAACGCCATCGCGGAATGCGGCAATTCGACGGGAATCCCGACGGCCCGGAAGAGGACGAGCTTGGCACCCGTCACCTTGGCCTGAGCGACGCCGGCTTCGAGCACGTGCTGCGCGCGCGCACTGCCGTCCAAAGCCACGAGCAAAGTTTTCATTCTGATGTCTCCTTTTCCAATCCGGCGCGCAGCGAGTCTGCGAAGATACCGTGAAGCCATGCCGTCATCGAGCTTCCCGTAATGGCTCGCACATGCAGAGGTCGTGCCCGCAGCTCTTGTCGGCTATGCGCCGAAAGAGAATGGATGAGCCGTTCCGAACCGGGGGAGCGACTAACTGCAGCATGAAAGCGACGAGTGTCTGATGTCCACCGGCATCCAGCTTTCGATGATCGCCTGCGCCGGGCTCATGGCGATCGCCTGCGCGGGCGGCGAGGTTCTCGAAAAGGCCGGCGATTCTGGGCCGAAGGCGGGAAGCGGAGGGTCGTCGGTAGGCTCCGGCGGAGCCCCGGGAACGGGTGGGACCGGCGGCGTAACCACGACGGGCGGAGGGGGCGTCGGAGGCGTGAGTGGCCGCGGCGGTTCTTCGGGATCGACCGCGACGGGGGGCGCCGGTGGCGTGGGAGGTGCGACAGGAACCGGTGGAACCACCGGCGGTGCGGGCGGTACCGGGGGCATCCAGGACGCGTCGACTGCAGACGCTCCCATCCCGATCGACGCGGGCACGTGCACGAGCTGCAAGCTCCGCGTGCAGTATCGGGCCTCTGACACCAATGCCACCGACAACCAGATCAAACCGCATTTCAACATCGTGAACGTGGGGACGACGAGCGTTCCGTTGCGCGAATTGACGATTCGCTATTGGTACACGGCCGAGGGCGATCGCCCGCAACTCTATTCGTGCGACTACGCGATGATAGGCTGCGGCAACGTGACCGGAAAGTTCGTCAAGTTGAGCACGCCGGAGCAGGGCGCCGATTCGTATCTCGAGATTGGCTTCGGTGCCAGCGCGGGCACGCTGTCGGCCAATGGCCAAAGCGGTGAAATTCAGAATCGATTCAACAACGACAACTATACGAACTACAACGAAGCCGACGACTATTCGTTCGATCCCGCCAAAACCGCGTTCGTCGACTGGATGCGCGTCACGCTCTACCACAACGGCGGCCTCGTATGGGGCATCGATCCGGAATGCGCCAACCCGCGCGATGGATCGATGTGCGGCGCTGGCGCCGACGCCAGTTCGACGGACGCTGAACCGGACGGCGTCTCGACCGACGTCGGCACACCCGATAGCGCTGTGCCCGATGTAGCGATTGACGCCGGCCGAGGCGATGCCGGCTCCGCCGACGTACCCGCCGGCGATTCGAGCGCAGGCGACGCGGCCGGCTCGGATACTTAGAAGGATCTCCGCGGGACGGCGATCGAAAAGCGATCGGCGGACCTCTATGGCGGGGTATCGAAATTCACGAGCGAGCGCCGAAAGCCGCGGGTGCGCACGGCGCCGAACGCGACGCCCGCCGCCATCCAAGCCGCGCCGACGACTTGCGCGGTCGTGCTCAGGTTGATCCAAAGCAAGAGGCACACCGCGAAGCCGACGAGAGGAGGCAAAGCGTTGCCCAGCGTTCGCTCTCTTCTGCGCACGAAGTAGTGTACGAAGGCGGCCAGGTTCACGCCCATGAACGCGATGAGCGCTCCGAAGTTGAGAAGCTGGGCACCGAGATCGTAACCTCCGAAGTGCTCGAGCCCGAACGCACCGGCCAAGGCCACCGCGCCGACGAGCCAGACGTTGTTGCGCGGCACGCGTCGCTTGGGGTCGATGTAACCGAACACGGCTGGTGAGAGCGCACCGCTTCGCCCCATTCCGTAAAGAAGGCGGGCGGCGCCGAGCTGCGAGCCGACACCGGAGCCGGCGTTCGCCACGAGAAGTGTCACCACGATGACGGCGAACATCGACGGCGCCGTGCGCCCCGCAACGTGCGCGAACGCCGTCGCTTCCGAGGGATATGGCTCCGACGCGGGCCACACGAGCTGCGCCGCGTAGACTTCGAGCGCGGCGAGAACACCGACGAAGAAACAGGTGAGAACCGTGGCCAAGAGTACGTTGCGGCGCGGATTCTCCACCTCCTCCGAGAGCGTCGAAATGCCGTCGAATCCGATGAACGTGAGCACGGCCACGGACGTCGCGTTCAGCACCGAGCCGGTGTGCCACGTTCTTGCGTCGTAGAAGGGCGTCGTGAACTCCCCTGCCCCACCCGCAGCGTGCGCAGCCACGAAGCGCGCGGACATGACGAAAAAGACCAAGATCACACATCCCATCGCGGCGGCGACGATGGCGTTGAAACGCGCCGAAGCTTCGACACCGCGCAGGTTGAGCCAAGTGAAGAGACCGAAGAACGCCAGCGCCCAAAACGCGTACGGCACCTCAGGGACGAACTCCATCGCTCCTTTGCTGCACCACACGATGCATATCGTGGGGTTCAGCACGTAATCCATCACCATGCTCCATCCAGTGACGTAGCCGAGCGCCGGGTGAAGCTCCTTGCCGACGTACGTGAAAGCGGAACCGGCGCTTGGATACGCACGCGCCATCCGCCCGTAGCTCAAGGCAGTGAGAAGCATCGCCACCATGGCGATCAGGATGGCGGTGACCACGTGTCCCTTGCCGCGGCTGGAGAGCACGCCATAGCTCGACATCGGCGCGACCGGCTGGATCACGACGATGCCGTAGAGGATCAGATCGGAGAGGCGGAGGGCCCGCTTGAGCGTTCCTCGGTTCGGCGGCTCGATGGCGGCTGTCGAAGACATGTGGGTGCGCGTCGTGCGGGACGGCCCACTATACGCGTCCTCCCGGTCGCGACGGACCACGCTTCCAGGATTGACGCGGGAGGATTGATTACGCGGGAGGATCTAAAAGTGAATCGCGCGTTCACTAATGTGATTGGCACGATCGCAGAGCCGCAGCCGGCGACCGTTGCCCAGGTCCGTTGCCCAAGTCCTGCTCAGGGCGAATCGGTGACGTCCGTCACCGTCATCACCAGCCACTGACCGTTGTACGGCATATTGAAGTCAAAGCTCGGGTTCTTCTGGACGGCGCTTGCCGTCGGCAGGAGGACGATTGGGGCCGCGCATGAAATGCCGTCGTAGCTCGGCCCGCAGTTTCTGATTTCCGAGCAGTTCGAGTCCGACGCCACCAAAATGGAGGCCTCGGGCAGCTCGCCGGGCGCCGTTTCGAAAACCACGACAAGGGGCGCTCCGACTGACTCTGCAACAGCACGAGCCGGCCAGACGACGTGGCGATGGCGGCCGCCGTGATTCCCTGCACGACCCCGTGCGTTCAGCCAATTTGGGTTCCAAAAAAGTTCGAACGAACGAGGCTCGACCGGGAATCTACCGAGAAGTGCCTCCGATTGCGCGTTCGATGAGCACCCTGATCTGGCCCCGTGATGCCCTGGGCAGCACGCGGGGTCCGAACGGACCTCCGCTCCGCAACGCGCACGAAACAACTCGATACGGCGCCGAAACATCGGCGCAAGAGAATGGTGCTACTTGCTTCAGGGTTACGCACAATGACAGCACCGACTTCGCCCGGGCCGACGCCATTTTCGACGGGGCGCGCGCCGTTTTCCGGACCTCGGCCGGAGCTGCTGCTGGCGGTGGCCGAAGTGGGATGCGAGCTGACCGCGAAACGAACGCCGGAAGAGCGGTTGGCCATGGTGCTGCGGGTACTCGAGCGACGTCTCGGTGCCGAGCGATCGGTCTTGTACCTCTCCCACCCCGCCGGGCCGGCGCTCGACATCGCTGCCATGCACGAGCTCGCGCCTGACGAGCTGCGGCCGCGTTCATGCGCGGGCGTCGCCGGTCGTGTGGCAGAAAGCGGGCAACCCATCGTCGTACCGGTCATTCGCCACGATCCGATGGCTCTTTCCGAGCTCGCCGATCTCGCACGCTGGTCCGACGCGAGCTGGAGCCTCATTGCCGTACCGGTGCTGGTGGCAGGACGATCGGCCGGCGCGCTCTGTGCGTACTTTCGCGACCTCGATCGAGCGTGCTTCGGCGAACTGCAGGCCGTGCTCGAGGTGGTCGCCTCGTTGCTCGCGAAAACGGAGGGTGCCGCTGGCGTACGCGCGCAGCACGCAAAGCCGGAGACGAGGCCGGCGGACGGGAGCCGCGGGCCGGCGAAGGCCGTATTCGAGTACGCGAACATGGTGGGCGCGAGCGCCGCCATGCGTCAGACCTACGAGTTGATTGCGCAGGTAGCGTGTACCGACGCCACCGCGCTTTTGCGAGGTGAGTCGGGGACCGGAAAAGAGCTCGTTGCACGGGCGATCCACGACAACTCGCAGCGCGCATCGATGCCCTTCATCAAGCTCAACTGCGCCGCGGTGCCCGAGGCGCTCTTCGAATCCGAGCTCTTCGGTCACGAACGCGGTGCATTCACAGGAGCGCACGCACGCAAGAAGGGCCGCTTCGAGCTGGCCGAAGGGGGAACCCTATTTCTCGACGAGATCGCCGAGCTCGCTCCCACCACGCAGGCAAAACTCCTGCGAGCGCTGCAATTTCGCGAGTTCGAGCGGGTGGGCGGCACGCAGACGTTGCGCGCCGACGTTCGCATCATCGCGGCGACCAACGCCGATATCGAGCGCGCCGTGCAACGTGGCGCTTTTCGCGAAGACCTCTACTACCGCGTCAATGTCTTCAGCATCACCTTGCCGCCCCTGCGCGATCGCCGGGCCGACATCCCGTCTCTGGCCGAATACTTTTTGGTCACGCTCGCCGCCCGTCATCGGCGCAAAATCGGTCGCATCTCCAGCGGCGCGCTCGAGGTGCTCGCCGGATATGAGTGGCCGGGCAACGTCCGCGAGCTCGAAAACGTGATCGAGCGGGCGGTCGTGGTCTGCGACGGGGGCGTCGTTGACGAACGTCACCTGCCGGATGCACTGCGCGTCTCGCCCGCTCCTTTGGAGCGGCCCACGTTGGCCGAAGCGGTCGAGCAGCTCGAGCGTCGCATGGTGGAAGACGCGATGCGCGCCGAAGGGGGATGCCTGGCCGCCGCTGCGCGCGCGCTCGGAACGACGGAACGCGTGATCCGCTACAAAGCGACGAAGCTCGGTCTCGACCCGGCGCGCTTTCGTCGCTGAGCGGCGTCGAGACGACGAGATTGTCGTTTCCGGGGGATGAACGGCGCCGATGGCACGGCATCGACATCACAAAAGCACACCGAAACGTGAGCCGAAGCGCATATCGGAAACGACGCGGAAACACCTGAAAAATCAGACAATTTTGTGGGCAAGGGGCAACGCTCTGACACGGTTTTGTCGCTTCGCCGAGCGCTCCCCTTTTCGGGGTTGTTTCGAGCATGCCCAAAGCCGCGCGTTTCGGCAGAAGCGTGCGGGTGGCACGCGCGTTGCGATACCAGCGCTCGAACCATGGATACCGCGCGACGACGGGCACCCGAAGCAGACGCTCATTCCGAGCAATCAAAGCAGCCTTGTAAAGGCAGTGGCGGCCGGCCCCTCATTGCGCTCTTGGAAGCGCGGATGGGCAGCGAGCTCGCGCGCTTGGTGGAGAGGCACGGCGGCACACCGGTGAAGGTGCCGGCGGTGCATGAGGCGCCGGAGCTGCCGACCGAGGCGGTGCAAACGCTGCTGGCCGAGCTCGCGAATGGTCGTTACGAAATTGTCATTTTCATGACGGGCGTAGCGGTTTCACGGCTCTTCGAATTGGCCGTACGCAGCGGTGTTCGCACCGAGCTCGTGACGGCCTTGCGCAGCGCGACGACGGTGTGCCGCGGTCCCAAACCGAGCGCGGCCCTGCGGGGATTCGGCGTACCGCCTACGTTGAATGCGCGCGAGCCGTTCACGACGGCGGAGGTGATCGACGCCCTGGCCGACGTTACCGTGGCCGGCCGACGTGCGCTCCTTTTGAACTACGGCGAGCGCTGCGAGACCTTGTTCGAAACGCTCATCGCGCGGCGAGCCGAGCTCTACGAATTCTGGCTCTATCGCTGGGAAATGCCGGAGGACATTGCGCCGCTCCAGCGCTTGGTCGAGCGGATCGTTGCCCGCGACATCGATGCCCTCGTCGTGACTTGCCAAATTCAATTTCGAAATCTGCATCAGGTCGCTCGGGACATGGGGCTCGATCGACCCCTGGTTCAAGCGCTGAACGAGCATGTGGTGGTGGGCGCGGTGGGACCCACCTGCCGCGCCGTCCTCGTCGCTCACGGTGTCGAACCGCGGGTCGTGCCCGAGCATCCGAAAATGGGGCCGCTCGTAGCCGCGCTGATGCGCCATCTCGATAGCAGCGGTGCCGGCGGGTACGCGCGCTCCGCTGTCACCCACTGATGATTCCTTCAGACACCACGGCGAAAACACGACGCCCGGCATGGAGAAGCTCGACATGAGGACGGAAGGCTCGCGATGGATCGCTGATTTTACGCCAGAAGACCCGGAATTCTGGCAACGGCAAGGGCGCGCCATCGCGCGCCGCAATCTGATCTGGTCGATCCTCGCCGAAAACGTCGGATTCTCGGTGTGGCTCGTTTGGAGCGTCGTTGCGACGCGCCTGCCTGCAGCAGGATTTCACTACTCCGCGGACCAGCTCTTTGGGCTGGTCGCGCTGCCCGGTCTCGTCGGCGCGCTGATGCGCTTTCCTTATACCTTTGCGGTGCCGAAGTTCGGAGGACGCAACTGGACGGTGGTGAGCGCTCTCTTGCTCTTCATCCCGACGTCTTTGTTGGTGGTCCTGGTTCGCCAGCCGAACACGCCGTTTTGGTTGATGCAGTTGGCAGCGGCCACCGCGGGGCTCGGGGGCGGCAACTTTGCGTCGAGCATGGCCAACATCTCGTTCTTCTACCCGGACTCGGAGAAAGGGTTTGCCCTTGGCCTCAATGCCGCGGGAGGAAACATCGGCGTCAGCACCGTCCAATTTCTCGTACCCATCGCCATCGGCTGGGCGCTGCTCGCCGACGAGGGAGCGACCAAGGCAATCCACCTCGAAAATGCGGGGCTGATGTGGATACCCCTCATCGTGGTGGCCGCGCTCGGAGCCTTCTTTTTCATGGACAACCTCGCCTCGGCGCGTTCGAGCTTCAAGGAACAGATCGTCGTCGCCCGGCGCCCGCAAACTTGGATCGTTTCCTGGCTCTATATCGGGACTTTCGGATCGTTCGTCGGCTTCTCAGCGGCGTTTCCTCTCCTTCTGAAGACGCAGTTTCCTGCGATGAGCGCGAACATCGCGTTCATCGGCCCGCTCGTGGGATCGCTGGCGCGCCCCGTCGGCGGCATTCTCGCCGATCGGATGGGAGGGGCGAAGGTGACGTTTTGGAACTTCGTCGCCATGACGACCGCGAGCCTCATGCTGCTATTGTCAATCGAGCACACCAGCTTTTTCCTCTTCGTGACGCTGTTTCTGACGCTTTTTGTCACGGCCGGTATCGGCAATGGATCGACGTTCCGTATGATCCCGGTCGTCTTCCGGGCCTTTCACTTACGAGGCGCCCATGGACGCGGGCCGGAGGCCGAGCGCGAGGCCCTCATCGTAGCGCGGCGCGAAACGGCGGCGGTGGTCGGCTTCGTCGCGGCAGTGGGAGCACTGGGGGGATACTTCATTCCGCGCGGCTTCGGAGCGTCGCTGCGCGCGACCGGCTCTGTCTACCTCGCCGTGGCGTGCTTCGTCGTTTTCTATCTCACTTGCTGCGGCACGACTTGGTGGTGCTACTTGCGGCGTTCGTTCTTGACGGCGCGCTTGCCGAGCCTCGCGCACGCGCGCGCATGAACGGGAAAGGACAATGGGAAAGGGCAACGGAGGAAGCCACCGCATGATCACCACCGCCAATGGACATCACGACAGGCGCCGTCTCTGTGTCGTCGGCAACGGTATGGTCGGCCATCACTTCGTCAAGGAGGCCCTTTCCCGAGGTCTCGGCAAACGCTTCGATATCACCATCATCGCCGAAGAAACCGACCTGGCTTACGATCGCGTCAATCTCTCCAAGTGGTTCGATGGCCAAAAGCGGGACGAGCTCATGCTCGTTCAGCCTGGTGAGTACGAGCAAGCTGGGGTCACAGTGTTCCGCGGCGAGGGCGTCGTTGCCGTCGAGCGCGAAGCGCGGTGCGTACGCACCGCCGGCGGACACGTCGTTGCCTACGACAAGCTCGTGCTGGCGACCGGATCGTCGCCCTTCGTACCCGACATCGCCGGTCGAGACTCGGAGGGTTGTTTCGTTTACCGCACGCTCGAAAATCTGGCGGCCATCCGTGGGGCCGCCCTTCTGGCGACGACGGGCGCCGTCATTGGAGGAGGGCTCCTCGGCCTCGAGGCAGCCAACGCGCTTCGCTCGCTCGGGCTGAAAACGCACGTCGTGGAAATGGCGCCGCGCCTCATGGCGCTGCAGCTCGACGATACGGGAGCGGCGATGTTGCGGGCCAAGGTCGAAGACCTCGGGCTCACGGTTCACCTGGGGACGACGACGCGCGAGGTAGTAGCTGATGGGAGCGGCAGAGTGCGCGCTCTTCGTTTTGCCGATGGGCGCGAGCTCGAGGTGGACCTCGTGGTGTTTTCGGCCGGGATTCGGCCACGCGATGAACTGGCGCGCGCGGCGGGGCTCGCGCTCGGCGAGCGTGGGGGCATCGTCATCGACGCCTCCTGCGCGACCAGCGATCCCGACATCTTCGCCATCGGCGAGTGCGCCGCATTCGAGGGGCGCACCTACGGCCTCGTCGCGCCCGGCTACCGCATGGCAGAAACCGCCGCCGATGTCCTCGCCGGGGGATCACGGCGTCTGACGAGCTTCGACTCGAGCACCAAGCTGAAACTGCTCGGCGTGGAGGTGGGCAGTTTCGGCGACGCGTTCGCGCGGGCACCGGGCGCCAAGGTCATCAGCCTCTATGACGGCGGCACTGGCGTGTACAAGAAACTCGTCCTCAGCCCGGACAAGAAACGCCTTCTCGGGGGCATGCTCATGGGCGATACGTCCAGCTACGCGTCGCTCGTCAGCTACGCGCAAGCGGGATCATCGCTGCCCGACCACCCCGAACACTTGCTTCTCCCCGACGCCGCGAGCGGCATCGCACCCCGCTTCGGCGCGGACATGTTGCCGGAGGAGGCGGCCGTCTGCTCGTGCCACAACGTCGACAAGCGCACTATCTGCGGCGCCATCCGCGAACACCAGTTGACCGCGCTCGACGAGGTCAAGGCTTGCACCAAGGCGGGCACCGGCTGCGGCTCGTGCGTGACGCTCGTCGCCGAGCTGCTCGGGCGCGAGCTCAAACGAGCGGGCATCGTCGTGACCGGCCACCTCTGCGAACACTTTGCGTACAGCCGGCAAGAGCTCTTTCATCTGACGAGGCTGCACGGCATCCGCTCGTTCGAGGCGCTCCTCCAGAAGCACGGCCGCGGCCAAGGCTGCGAGATCTGCCAGCCGGCGGTGGCGTCCATCCTCGCCTCCACGTGGAACGAGCACGTTCTCGACGCCAACCACGTCGGCCAGCAGGACACCAACGACCGCTTTCTCGCCAACATTCAGCGCGACGGCACCTACTCCGTCGTGCCCCGCGTGGCGGCCGGTGAAGTCACACCCGACCAGCTCATCGCGCTGGGAAGCGTCGCCAAGAAATACGGTCTTTACACCAAAATCACCGGCGGTCAGCGGGTGGACATGTTCGGCGCTCGGCTCGAGCAGCTGCCGGCGATCTGGCGCGATCTCGGCGCGGCCGGATTCGAGTCCGGCCACGCCTACGGCAAAGCCCTGCGCACCGTCAAGTCGTGCGTCGGTACGACTTGGTGCCGCTATGGCGTGCAGGATTCCGTGGGTTTCGCGGTCCGCATCGAGAACCGCTACAAAGGTGTGCGCAGTCCACACAAGCTGAAGGGAGCCGTATCCGGCTGCGCGCGGGAGTGCGCCGAAGCGCAGAGCAAGGACTTCGGCATCATCGCTACGGACAAGGGTTACAACCTCTATGTCTGCGGCAACGGAGGCATGAAGCCGCAGCACGCCGTCTTGCTTGCCGCCGACCTCGACCAAGACACGTTGATTCGCTACCTCGACCGGTTTTTGATGTTCTACATCCGGACCGCGGACCGCCTGCAGCGCACCGCTTCTTGGCTGAACCATCTCGAAGGCGGCATCGATTATTTGAAAGGCGTCATCGTGCGGGACGCGCTCGGCATCGGAGCCGAGCTCGAAGCGGACATGGCGGTCGTGATCGGCGCTTATCAGTGCGAATGGAAAGCCACGCTCGCCGATCCCCACAAGCTCAAGGCATTTCGTAATTTCGTGAATTCCGAAGATCAAGACCCAAGCATCGTCTTCGTCAAAGAGCGCGCTCAGCATCGCCCGGCGTCGTGGCCGGAGAAACGCGCGCTCTTCGACGATCGGCGAATCCGCCTGCCCATAGTGACCACGGTATAGCCAGAAAAGGAGACACGGGTGAATCTGCAAACCGTATCATTGCGCGAGCCTCGGACGAATTGGGCCGACGTGTGTGCGCTCGAGGACATTCTTGCCGGGACTGGGGTGAGCGCGATCGTCGACGGCGAGCAGATTGCGCTCGTCAAGACCCGAAACGGCGAGCTCCATGCCGTCTCCAATTTCGACCCCTTCAGCAAAACCTTCGTGATCGCCCGCGGAATCGTGGGCGATCGGGCCGGTGTCCCCAAAATCGCATCCCCCATCTACAAGCAAAACTTCAATCTCGTCACCGGCGAGTGTTTCGATGACACCTCGGTGCGACTTCATGTCTACGCCGTGCGCGTAGCGGCAGGGCGGATTCAGGTGCTTCGCTCGAACGAGCGGTGCCAGGCGTGACCAGCGAAACCGCCGTCGATGGCCTGGTCTTGGCCCCGTTGCCAGCGCCGCCGGAAAAGAAACGCAAGCTACCGATCCTCTCCGTCGACGCGATGCTCGAGGCGCAACGCACGCTGAGCGCAGTCGATTGCTTTTCGAAGGCGCGCGACTCCTCGGTCGCGTCGGCCACGACGAGCTTCTATCGCGATTTAATCCCGCTCGATCGGCCGAAGCTGGGCGAGCAATATGCGTTCGAAGTCGATCTCGACCGCTGCACCGGGTGCAAAGCCTGCGTGACCGCTTGCCACACGCTCAACGGGCTCGACGAGGGAGAGGTGTGGCGCAGCGTGGGGCTCTTGCACGGCGGCACCTCCGACGCGCCGGCCCAACAAAACGTGACGACCGCCTGCCATCATTGCGTCGAGCCGGCGTGCATGCACGGCTGTCCCACGCGCGCGTACGAGAAAGATCCCATCACCGGCATCGTCAAGCATCTCGATGACCAATGCTTCGGGTGCCAGTACTGCACGCTCATGTGCCCCTACGACGCGCCGAAGTACAACGCTTCCCGCGGCATCGTCCGTAAATGCGATATGTGCAGCGACAGGCTTTTGCGCGGCGAAGCGCCGCCTTGCGTGCAGGCTTGCCCGAGCGGCGCCATCGCCATCCGTGTCGTCGAGCAAGCAGCGATCGTGCAAAGGAGCGACGCCCGTCAATTCTTGCCCGGAGCGCCGGCTCCCGATCACACCATTCCCGCCACGCGCTACCAAACGCGGCGCGGCATGCCGGACAACATGCTCCCCGCCGACTTCTACACCACGCGGGCCGAGCATTCTCATCCGTCGCTGGTGGTGATGCTGATCCTGACGCAGCTGTCGGCTGGAGCGTTCGGCCTCGCGTGGTTCGGCGAGCAGGCGTTCGGTTGGCGCGCGGGCACTGCGCTCACGCAAGCACTCTTGGCGACCGCGGTAGCGATCGTGGCGATGGTGGCCAGCGTGTTTCATCTGGGTCGGCCGTGGCTCGCCTATCGCGGCGTGCTCGGATGGCGCACGTCGTGGTTGAGTCGGGAAGCGATCGCGTTCGCACTGTTCGCCGCTCTCGTCATGGGGTGGGGAGCGCTCAGCGCAGCGACGCTGCTGCCCGATTTTCGCTACCTGCTCCCTTTGGGCGCCATCGCGCACGCCGTACGCTTGGCGGCAGTTGTCGCGGGTGCGCTCGGTGTTTTCTGTTCGGTAATGGTCTACGTCGTCACGCGACGTGAGCAGTGGTCAGCGATCCGGACCGGCATCGGGTTCTTCGGTACGACGCTGCTGCTCGGAGGGGCGGCCGTTTTGATCGCTGCCCATGCGTATCCTGTCTCGGGGACGCCTTCGCCTGTCCGGCCTTTGCTCTGGCTCATCGTCATGATCGCAGGCGTGAAGATGGTGTTGGAGAGCGCGGCGTTGCTCCGTAGCCGCGATCGCCAAACGTCGGCGCACAAGCGCATGGCCAAGGTGATGCTGGGCGAGCTCGCCTTGGCAACGACGGCCCGGTTCTGCCTCCTCGCGCTGGGCGGCGTAGTCATGCCGTTGGCGCTGGCGACGGTGCTGCTGACGGAGCACGCTGCGCGCGCGCTTTCGATGGTCATGTTCGTCGTGCTTTTTGCGAGCGAGTTCGTCGAGCGCCATCTCTTCTTTCGCGCCGCGCCTCCATCGCGCATGCCCGGCGCGCTGAAATGAGCTCTCCTCTGCCCGCGCGCGCCTCCGATGGGGCGATCACCATGGTCTGCGGTTTCTGTTCGACGGGCTGCGGGCTCGAGATCCAGATGCGCGACGGCGTCGCCCAGGGGCTCAAGCCGGCTCTCGAGCATCCCGTCAACTTCGGGATGGCGTGCCCCAAAGGCTGGGAAGCGCTCTCACCACTCAGGTCGCCCGGCCGCGCCACCGTTCCGCTCATCCGTCGCAAAGGTCGGCTCGTTCCAACATCGTGGGAGCAAGCTCTCACGGAAATGGCTTCCCGGTTCAAGGCCATCCAACGGCGCGATGGTTCGGGCGCGCTGGCGTGGCTCGGCACGGGCCAGATGCCGAGCGAGGAGCTCGCTCTCTTGGGGGCACTCGGAAAATTCGGAATGGGGATCGTCCACGGCGACGGCAATACACGTCAGTGCATGGCCACCGCGGCGACGGCCTACAAGCAGACCTTTGGTTTCGATGCGCCGCCTTACACTTACGGCGACTTCGAACAGTCCGACGTCATCGTGCTCGTCGGCTCCAACTTGTGCATCGCGCATCCCATCATGTGGGAGCGGATCTGCAGAAATCCTCACCGGCCCACCATCGTGGTCATCGATCCGCGCAAGACCGAAACGGCGATGGCCGCCAGCCTTCACTATGCGCTCGCTCCCAAGAGCGATCTCGTTCTTTTCTACGCACTCTGCAACATCATGATTCAGAACGGCTGGGTCGACCAAGCGTATGTCGACGCCCACGTGGCGGGCTTTCCCGAGTTCGCCGCGTACGTTGCCGGTTTTGGTGCGGATCGCGGCGCGGCCGAGACCGGCATCGAACGAGAGCAGATCGAGGAGCTTGCGCGCGTCGTGCACCAGGGCAAGCGCGTGAGCTTCTGGTGGACGATGGGCGTCAACCAAAGCCATCAAGGTACGCGCACTGCCCAAGCGATCATCGCCCTGGCGCTCCTCACCGGCAACATCGGGCGCGAAGGCACCGGAGCCAATTCGATCACCGGCCAATGCAATGCCATGGGCTCGCGAATTTTCAGCAACACCACCAACCTCTTCTGCGGGCGCGATTTCGCCGATCCCAATGATCGTGGCGAGGTCGCGCGTATCCTCGATGTGCCGTCCGATCGCATTCCCAGCATCCCGAGCCTCGCTTACGACCAGATCATCGAACAAATTCTGGCCGGTAAAATCAAAGGACTATGGGTAATAGCCACGAACCCCGCCCATTCGTGGATCAACCAGTCACACTTCCACGAAGCCCTGTCGAGGCTCGATTGCCTCGTCGTACAGGATATGTATCACGATACCGAGACGGCGCGCTTTGCGGACATCGTGCTCCCCGCTGCGGGTTGGGGCGAGAAGGAAGGAACTTTCATCAACTCCGAGCGCCGGGTGGGCGTGATCAAACGCGTCTGCCGCGCTCCGGGGCAGGCGCTCGCCGATTTTTACGTCTTCAAGTTGATCGCCGAAGCGTGGGGGTGTGCCGATCTCTTTAAAGCATGGTCGAGCCCGGCAGCGGTTTTTCAGATCCTGAAAGAGCTGAGCCGCGGCCGCCCTTGCGACATCTCCGGCATCGAAGACTACGACATGCTCGAGCGCCGCGGCGGCATCCAGTGGCCGCTGCCGCTCGGCACGGAGCTCTCCCATGACGAGCGACGGCTATTTGCAGACGGCCGCTTCTACACCTCCGATGGGCGCGCGAAGCTGCATTTCGCCGATCCGCGTCCTTTGCCGGAAGCCCCCAGCCCCTCGTATCCACTTTTGCTTTTGACGGGCCGCGGCAACTCGAGCCAATGGCATACCCAAACGCGCACCAAACGTTCGGCTGTGTTGAACAGGCTTTCGCCTTCCGAGCTCTATCTCGAAATTTCACCCGTCGACGCCGGCTCCCTCGGCATCCGCCCGCACGATCTCGTCGACGTCAGCTCGCAACGCGCGACGGTGCGCGCGCGCGCCTTCGTTACCCACGCCGTCAAGCCGGGTCAGGTCTTTTTGCCCATGCACGACCAGACCATGAACCAGCTTACCTTTGCCGCCTTCGATCCCCATTCGCGCCAGCCTGCCTATAAAGCATGCGCCGTTCGCGTGAGCCGGATCACGGCGAGCGGCGCTTGAATTGCGCAACCAAATGATTTGGCGGCCTTGCCCCTTCTTCGCGCCCTGCGCGGCGATTGGAAGGAAATGTATGACGCGCTTGCGAAAGCCCGGGCAGCAGCGGCACGGTCGGCCGCAGAAATTCACAACGACGAGGTCACTGCGCTGACGCAGTTGGCCGAGGGACGCGCGGCCGAGGCGCTCAAAACCATCGACGGCGCAGCCCTCCAGGCCACGAAGGAGAAGCTCGCGCGGTCGACGCTCCGCTACGTCGAAGGTTTGCTTGCTCTCGCCGGAGGAAATCGGGAGTCCGCAGTCGAACGCTTTGCGGCATGTAGCTCGCGACTTCTCTATTGCAAATACCGCGAGGCCGTCGTGCGGGAAAGTGTGGGGGACAAAACCGGAGCCGACGGTGCGAAGCGACATATTCTCGACGCGCCGACGCGCGATCCCGAGTTTCTCTATGTGCGCGCCAAGATGACTGGAGAGACGAAGACGAGGTAATGTATCCAAGGGGGCGACGAGCGCGTGCGCGTCATGGGCGGTTCACGAGGGTCGTCGGCTCGTTCAAGTATCGTCGTCCCCCCCCGCAATTGTCGAACCCCGCGAGCAAAGCGATCGCCACCGAAAACCACTTTGTAACGCTCACATGCGTCCGGTAGCACGCCGCTGAGCTAGCATCCGAGAGGACGGATGATCTCCGACGCTTCGATCCTCCCGCGAACACTGCCTGGCCCTGGGCATCGCGCCGTTGGGCTCCTTGGACTGGTGCTGTTCATGCTGGTACCCACCATCGTTCGAGCAGAGACTTCGGATGCCATCGTGGTGCGTGCCGAGGGCTCCCTTTCTTGTTCGAGCCCCGAAGATTTCTGGGAACGCGTTCGCGCGCGTGCGCCTGGTGCGCGCCAGGCACTCTCAGGCGAGCCCGCGCGAACGTTCGTCATCAGCTTGGATTCTTCGGTGTACCCGCTGCGAGGCCATCTGCGTGTCGTGTACCCGGACGGACGCGCGAGCGCGCGCGATGTGGAGGGCGAATCGTGCGCCGAGATCGTCGATGCGCTCGCTATCATCACGGCTCTTGATGTTGACCCTGACGCCGACAAGGTGACGACGGTTGCTCCTGCTCCCGTGAGCCCGCCGCCTCCCAGCCCTGACCTTCGCCAGCCGTGGGCCGCCGTGCCAGCGCTTGCTCCGCAGGCGAGCTGGCACGTGCTCGCTGGAGCGCAGCTGAATGTAACTGGCGGCATCGCCTCGATGGTCCTCACCGGCGTTCCTGTATATTTCGAGCTATTGCGGGCGTCGCCAGCGCTGCTGTCACCTTCGTTGGCCATCGGGTTCGAGCGGAGCTTCACCGCGACTTTGAACGGAGAACAAGCCGTTGCCGATGTCGTCTTGATTCGTGGTTTCGTGCTGGCGTGTCCGATCGCATGGACCTCGGGTCCCGCTCGCGCAAGCCCCTGCGTCAGAGTGGAGGCTGGGGCGATCGAAGGCAAGGGAAGCAACGTGGTGCGTCCAGCGTCCGACGGAGGACCGTGGTGGGCGCTCGACTTTTCCGGGCGAGCAACCCTCAAGCTCTGGGGCCCTCTTCTTGTTGATGCGCAGCTAGGGGTCGGCGCGCCGCTCCTGCGTTACGATTTCCAGCTCGACCCGAACATCCAGCTCGGACAAGTCCGGCCGTGGATCTGGCGCGGCACGATGGGTTTGCAAGTGCAGATTTTGTGATGGCTTTCGCTGTTGCCGGCCATTCGAGGGATGCGCGATGAGCCAGACCGACTTCTCCCTACGCGAGTTTCCTTTCGCCGAATACGGCGAGGCAGAGGAGCCGGACGCACCGGGTGAGCGCCCGATCACCGCAAATCCGATGCTGTGCAGGGGTGACGAACGGCGACTACGGGCGATCGTCGAAAGGCATTTCGACTTCATCTGGCGCTCACTGCGGCGACTGGGCGTCCCTGCCGACTCGGTGGATGACGCCACCCAACGTGTGTTTTGGGTCGCCGCCAAGAATCTCCCCCAGATCGCGGTTGAACGCGAGCGAGCCTTCCTTTTCGGCGCCGCGGTGCGGGTGGCGTCCGATGCTCGGCGTGCCCGGTCGCGTCGACACGAGGTCTCCGAACCGTCCGCGATCGACGGCGCGGCGCATTCTGTCGTGAGCCCGGAGGAACTGCTCGATCAGAAACGGGCACGAGAGATTCTCGATTCCTTGCTCGAAGGCATTCCGATGGACCTGCGTACGGTGCTCATTCTCGTCGAAGGAGAGGGGCTCACCGGGACCGAAGTAGCGAACCTCTTGGGAATCGCCGATGGCACCGTCAACTCGCGTCTTCGCCGCGGACGTGAAGCTCTGGCGCGGCGGGTCGAACACTTGAAAAGAGCGATGAAGGCAGTATCGAAAACATGAAATCACCTCTCCAAGAGCAAGATCCCGAGACCGCGGATATTACGCGACGACTCCTTCACTCCTTTCGTGGAGACGTCGCGCCGGCGCATTCCAAGAGCGCGACGCTGACGGCCCTCGGCATTGGCGTAACGGCTACGGCGTCGGCCGCTTCTTCATCGGCGTTGGTCGCAACGGCGAAGGTGGGGACAATGGCGATCGCGAAAGCCGTCGCCACCGGGGCGCTGGCGGGGATGGTCGTCGTAGGCGCGAGCTCCTATGTGCAAAAGGACGATGGCCGAGCAACGGTGGCTTCCGCGGCGCCCTTTGCAACCCCGCGCGCTCCCCGCCAATCGTTGCCGATAACGGATCTAGCAAACCCCAGCGAGCACGAAGGTGCACCGGAGGTCGGCGACCGCGCGGCACCTGCGCCAGTCGCTGCCATTGCCGTCGCCCCGCAGCCCAGGCCGGAAGATGTCGATAGCCGCCAGGTTGCCCCCATGAAATCGGGCTCGATGTCGCCTCCCTCGGCGGGCGTCTCGCTGACTGCGCCCGAATTCGTGGCGAGCAGTCAGCCCGATATTCCCCCGGCCGACCTGAATGGGATGGGGTCGAGCCAGTCGAGACGATCCTCACTGCGGTTGGAGGTTGCGCTGGTCGACGAGGCTCGGCGCGCGCTTGCCGTCGGCGACCCAGCCGAGGCCATGCGTATCTTGGAGCGCCACGCACGTGAGTTTCAGCCAGGAAATCTCGAGCCCGAAGCGGCCGTTTTGCGGATCGATGCGCTCCTTCGGATGAACGATGAACCATCCGCACGGGGGGCCGCAGAGCAATTCGACAGAAAGTTTCCCAACGACAGTCACCGCTCACGAATTCGATCGCTGTTCTCGAACAGAGAGGCAGCGCCATTCCGGAGGCCGAAATGAACATCCACATCATGTCGCCATTGGGGCTGAGCCTCCTTTTGGCCCTCAGCTGTAGCGGCACATTGCATTTCGGGGACACGCGAGATGATAGCGACGGCGGAGCGGGCCCGAAGGGGCAGGCCGGTGCAGGCATGACGACCGGCGGCCCGAGTACGCCAGACAGCGTGCCCACCACGGATGCAGCGGGTCCAGTACCCCCTAGCATCGACGGCCAGGGGGGCGGCCCAGTCTGCACAGCGATCCAACAACACGAACCGTTCGTTCGACTGCCGATCGACCTTTATTTTATGTTCGATCGGTCAGGGTCCATGGCAACAGTCGAGCCAGGCGTCGCGGGCACGCGCATGGTTGCCGTGCAGACCGCGATCGAGGCATTTCTTCGGGCGCCGGCGAGCGCTTGGTTCGGGGCCGGCATCGCATTTTTTCCCTTCATTCCGATAGACGCCGACGGTGGGCTGACGCCGTTCCAGTCTTGCGAGGTAGCCGACTACGCAAGCGCGGTCGTCGAGATCGGTGATCTGCCAGCCAATGCGCAAACCATAAGGGACGCCATCGGCGCGTCAGAACCCCTAGGGGCGACCCCGGCGCTTCCGGCTCTCCAGGGCGCCGTTCAGTACGCCACCGCGAGAATGAGCGCCCATCCGGAGCGTACGGTGGCCATCGTCCTAGTCACGGATGGTGAGCCCACCGGCTGCCAGAGCACCATCGACAGGGTCTCCGAGGTGGCTGCGGCCGCCTTCGCACGGACTCCTCGGCTTCGCACCTTCGTGCTCGGCGTCGGTCCCAGCACCGGAAACCTCGACGCGATTGCCGCCGCCGGCGGCACTTGGAAGGCATTCATGGCCACTTCCTCCGCCGCCGACGAGTTGAGCAAAGGCTTGAACAGCATCCGAGCACAAATGACGACGTCGGTTTCGTGTACGTATCGCGTTCCCGCCGCTCTCTCGACGCTCGACTACGAGGCCGCGAAGATCGCGACGAGCATAGGGGCAACCGGCACGCCTCGCGTTGGAATCCGGATCGCCAGCCATGCGGATTGCGACTCGACGAGCGACGGTTGGTACTTCGATGACATCGAACGGCCGACAACCGTGACACTCTGCCCAGCGACCTGCGAGCCGCTCGCGCAAGAGAGCGGCAGCAGTGTTTCCATCGCTGTCTCGTGTAAGGCGCCGGTCAGCGTGCCATAGACGCAAGAGAGGCTGCTTACGGGCCGAAGTGGCCGAGCGTTGACGCGCCGCACCGGGGTCGGCGCGGAAAACCAACGCGATTAGCTCGCGCGCGCTTCCCGCGCTCGGGGAGCGGCGTTCGCGGAGGGTCGAGCGAGCAACGCTTCGGCGCAGGGGAGGATGACGTGCTTCACGCATTCGCTGCGAATGTGCGCGCCGAGTCGCTCGGGCATGGCGCCCCCCGCGAGCAGCTCGAGCTCCCGCGCGTCGAGGGTCGGAAGCGGCGCAGGATCGACATCGGCACGCAGGCGCTCGAATTCGTCGCGGGCTGTCTGTTCGAGCGCTTCATCGCCCCGCCCGAGCGCCCATTGGACGAACCGCCAGGACAGCTGCGCATGACGCGTCTCGTCGTCGGCGATGGTGGTGAGCACGGCGCGAAGCGCGGGGTCGGTGACGCATTGGCGAACCTCGGTGGCTTGAATGGCGGACACCGTTTCACCCAGGCACCCCTCGCGAATCGTAGCGACGAGAACGTCACGGAGCGACGACGCCTCGAGCGCTCCTTCGATGCAAAGGGCACCCGGTCCCACCGGGCGATCCGCGTAGGCGCTGGCCATGGAAAAGGCCAACTGGGCGTGCGTCGTCTCGTCGGCGATGGCGGCGTTCGCGGCTTCGATGAGCGCCGCCGGCGCGCCGAGCGCGAGCAGCTGCAGCGTGAAGCGAGCGAAAGCCGCGATCGACCCGTGCTCGAGCAGCGCGACCTGCGTCCACGCGTGCGCTAACCGAAGGCGCTGCGCGGCATCGAGATGCTCCGTGCGGAGCGCCGTATTCGCAATCTGCCATTCGTCGTTCGGGCAAGCCGATGCTTGACGAGCCGTACCGTCGACCAGAAAGGGGCGGCCCGGCTGGGGCGTCGGCGGCTGGCCCCCTCCCGTGACGATCCCTCCGCCCTTTCCGGCGGCACCCATTCCGTCCGTCCCGGTGCCTGCGTCGCTGCCGTCCGATCCACCCGCGCCCCCGCCCGTGTCTTCGCTGTCGGCTTCACGGCCGCCACAACCTACGACCGGCGCGCAGCCGAGCGTGGCGAGAAGGAGCGCGGTCCAGCGATCGAGCGGAGTAGCGAATGTCATGGCGGTCACCTCGGCAAGTAGCGAGCAAGGTCCGGGCCGAGCGACAAGTCGACGAAATCGCGAATTTCGAAGGCAGGAGGGTGTGCCAGCGGTAAAGCTGGCACAACTGGTAAGGCTGGCACAACTAAAGCCACCTGCGACTTCTCGTTGTACGCTCTCGCAAGTCATCGCGCACGGTTACAATCTGATTGATTTTAGGACGGGCAGGGAGTTTGCCTGTTCGCCACTCGACGTGAGCCCCATGGCACCCGGGGGCGCTCGCGAGATTTGTCGGGGGCGAGCATCGACCAGATCTCGAGGATTGGGTCAGCACGCTTTGGTGACGTTAAATCGAGTGTAGGTCGATTGCCACCAGCCCTTCTACCGTTATGAACGCGCCATGCTATTCCGAGCGCCCCAACTTTCACCAAGCGCGATCTGAGGACGGGCGAGAGCATGTCAGGCAACAGACGCACCGCTGGCGCAGAATGCTGAGATTCCCACTAACCCCGAGCTAGCCTGAGGGCCAGCGACAGGCGATATGTGGTAGGATTGAAGGGTCGGCCGGCACAGTGGATGCGCAGGCCGGACCGATGGTGGAGCTGTGCAGCGCAAGGAACTAGCGATTGGCCTGCTGACGTCGTTGCTGGGTGCATGCGCGGCTGCTGCTGACGACAGCACTGCAGTAGCTGGCGATGGGGGCGGCCCTTCTGCAGAAGGAAGCGGGCCGACGCCGTCTTGCGCCGACAGGTCCGAAACCTACCCTGACGATCACATTTTTCCCTTTCTCGGTTCGAAGGATGTAAGCGTCAATCAATGTGCTCCGCGATGCGGTTCCGTACCGCACTTTTTCGAAGGGTTTTACTCCTCCGACGCGTTACCCGCGGGCACTTGCGCTCCGAGTTCGATCGCTTGCGCAATGGCAGCACACGAGATGTGTCCGTGTCCGACCCATCGCGGGCCGGTTACCCAATATCAATGCTCATGCGAGAGCGGAAGATGGTTTTGTGCAATTGCCTTCCGTGGAGCGAGTACATGCTCCACACCATTCGATAGCGGGAGCTCCTGCGCGCGCGAAGACGACGGGGGACCATGACACGATGACGAGCGACGCTGTCACGCTCGGCGATGGTGCGCGTTTGATCCTGACTCGGGCACGACCCCGGCGAGGGAGCGCACGGCCATGTTTGAATTGATCCACGAAGCGGGCAGCTGGCTTTCGGTCCTCGCGACCATTCTCGGTATTGCGGCGACGCTGACGGTCGGCAGGCGAGTGCAAAGACCGGGGAGTGTCGCGGCAGCGTGGGCCGTGGTGGCTTGGCCGGGGGCATGCTCGGAATGGGCCTCGGCCAGCGCAAAGTGGATGCCGCCTTCCAGCAGATGGGCACTCTCGACCTTGCGATCCGGGTCAAAATAGTGAGCGTCGGAACCCGTGAGGCGTCCGACGCCTTGCTCGTCGGTGGGTCCTGCGCGCTTCTGCTCACGGCCGTGGGCGGTCTCGTGGGGCTGGTCGACGGTCGGCGCGCTTAACTCTTCTCCCATCGGTCGGCCCTTGGTTTCGCACGACACGGGACTTTTCCACGGGTTTTTTTAGGCGATCATGAAGTTTCCAAGTAAAAGCTCCCATTGGCCAACTGGTGGGCTCTCAGTCGATATGGATCGCTCCAGTTCGGCTGTTCCCAGCCGGCGGTGCTCGCGGCAGGATTTCCTAGCAGCGCAGTCGGAAATCTGAGCCACGAAAACAACAGCAGACCGCGACACGGGCCGCACAATACGTGGTATTCCGTCGCAGGAGTAGTGGGCGCTATGTGCATCACCGCGATTTGTAAATTGAGGGTTCTACAATCATGAGCCTACCGAGTGTTCGCTCTGTTCTGATCGTTTTGGCCTTGGCCACGTGGGCGATCCCATCGCGCGCAGCAGGCGACGCCGAAGCAATGAAGCTCGTCACATCGGCGATGGAAACCGACTTTCTCAAGGACAACTTCGACGGCGCGGACGAGAAGCTCATGCGCGCCGAATCGGTTTGCCGGCGTAAGACCTGCGAGCCGAGCATGTATGCCGGCATCTACGGCTACTTGGCGGTCATCTCCTGGGTCGCGGACCAGGACAAGGACAGGACGGTCACGTACCTCAAGTACATGCTGCAACTCGATCCTCGGGAAAAGTTGGATAAGGAGTACGCGCCCGCGGAAATGGAACCTTTGTTGAAGAAGGCGCAACAGCAGCTGAAAGTATCCGCGACGCCGGACCGTGCGCCTCCGGCACAGGAACCGGAAGAGAACCCCCCGTCGGCGGCTGAACAGCGCGCCAACGCAATCCGCATCGCGACCGAAAAAGCACGCGCTGCCAAGGAGGAGCGACAGAACGCCGCTCGAACGGCAGCGGAAGAACGCAGGGAGACCGCCCGTAGCGCCGCCGAAGAGAAGAAAGCGGCTCAGCGCCAAGCCGCGGACGACGCCCGCATCGCCGCCGAAGAAAAGAAGGAAGCGGCTCTCAAAGCTGCCGAGGAAAAGAAGGAAGCCGCCCGCGCCGCCGCGGAGGACGCTCGCAAGGCCGCCGAGGACAAGAAAGAAGCTGCCCGCGCCGCCGCGGAGGACGCTCGCAAGGCTGCCGAGGACAAGAAAGAAGCCGCCCGCGTCGCCGCGGAGGAGAAGAAAGAAGCCGCCCGCAAGGCCGCCGAAGAAAAGAAGGAAGCGGCTCTCAAAGCTGCCGAGGAAAAGAAAGAAGCCGCTCGCAAGGCCGTCGAAGACGCCCGCCTCGCCGCCGAGGAAAAGAAGGAAGCCGCTCGCAAAGCCGCCGAGGAGAAAAAGGCCGAAGCAGCACGCAAGGCGGAAGAAGCGCGCGTGGCCGAGATCGACAAGCGGATGAGGACGCCGCCCCCCCCGGCCAAGCTCGTGGAGGAACCGTGGAAAGGACAAGCGCTCGGCTATCCGATCCTCGTCCGCGTCAAGCTGCCACCGCCACCACCCAAGGTCGAGCCCGAGCGCGTGGCGGTGGTCAAGGTCGTGACCGAATTTTCGGGGCCGGGTGTGCCGGTGCCCACCAAGATCGAGCTCAAGCCAAACAAGGACGGTGCGTACGAAGCGACTCTTCCCTGCGACGTCTCGAAGCAGGAAGGCGACGTGACGTATTACACGACGGCGTACAACAAATACGACAACATCGTGGCGAGCGGCGGCTCCATCAACAAGCCCAATCAGGTGCAGGTCAAAGCCGAGCTCGCGTCACGCCTCGCGCACATGCCGGGAGAATTGCCTCCCGTCTCCTGCGAGGAGAGTGCGCGCCGCGCCAAAGCCGCGGCCCCCAAGTGTGAAGGGGATGGATGCAAGGAAAACGTGGCCGCGGCCGCTACCGGTCCTATCTGCGAAGGCAAGGATTGCGGAGGAGGCACGGCCAACTTGCCGACCGTCAAGCCGTCCGGTCGCGGGTGTCTTCGTTGCGCGCTCGGCACCCCGAAGGGGGCAATGGATTGGGAAGCGATAGCTGGATTGGGAGTGGCGGTTGCGTATTTCGCGCGGCGAAGAGTCCGCCGCGCCGCGTGATTGAGGGATACCGACGCCCCTCAAAACGTGTACCGCGATACGAACGATACACCTCCCAAAACGACATCGACGCCAGCGCCGGGATCGAAATCGCCCGAAGCGCCGTTGATACCCGCCAAGATGAAACCTGCCGCTCCGGCGGCAACGACCGAGGACAACGTGCCGGCACCTCCTGCGACGAAGCTCCAGGCGGCAGTATGGTCAGCCTTCCATCGCACGACGGGCATGCCGCTGTAAACCTCGTTCCAGTCGCTGCCCACGGCCAGCACCGATCCGTCGTTCAAGAGGGCAACGGCATCCAAAGAAGCCTGGGGCATGGTCTGAACCCAGCGAAAAGCACCGTCGGCGCCCAGGTTGAGTATGAAGCCTGCGGGGGTCAGCCCAAGGGGCTTTCGTTCGACGACGTCGACGCCGGGATCGAAATCGCAGACGTCGTAAAAGGACCCGACGGCGTAGAGCGAGCCATCCGGAGCGGTCGCCACGCCCTGGATCACTTCACTGGATTTTCCGAAGAAATAGGAAGCCCGAACCGAACCGCTTGCCATGTTGAGCCCAGTGAGAATCGCACGGTGGGCGTCTCCGCCACCGCTCGAGGGATCGAACCCGCAGTTTCCAGCGCCTCCAACCCATAGCGCCCCGCCGCTCGTCGATGCAATTGCGTACACCTCGTCGAAGCATTGCAAGCCGGCGCTCGTCCGAGCAAAGAGGTAGTTTCCTCCGCTATCCAGCTTGACGACGAAGGCCGATTGCCCGTTGGCGGTGCGAACGTCTGCTCCCGCGCCGGGGTCGAAATCCAACGTCCCTTGGAATGACCCGCCGGCGTAGACCGCACCGACTTCGTCCGTGGCCAGCGCCGATGCGAAGTTCGAAGTCGAATCGGATACGACGAGCGTGCGCGCCCAAACCAGCGCCCCCGTCGCCGACATCTTGATGACGAATGGCTCTCGCGCGGACGGGTCGACGGTAACGTGGATGTCGGACAGCGGGCCCGGATCGAAGTCGACCGCTCCTTGGTACGAACCGACGCCGACGATGGATCCATCCTGCTGCACGGCGAGCGCCTCGACGATTGTCGAACTGGCGCCGCCGTCGGGAGCGACGCTGGCCAGCGTGCGGGTCCAGCCATAAGTACCATCGGCGTTGAACTTGGTGATGAATGCGTCGGTGCTGCCCGGCGTCGGCGTACGCACGTCCATCGCGGCGGAGGGGTCGAAGTCCATCACGGTGTCGAAACTACCGCCCATCACGAAGGCCCCATCGGCGGCCAGGGCCGCCGCCACCCGCCCGGCGGAACGCGTCCCTTCGACGGTGGTGCCGGCATAGCGGGGGACGCAGGGGGCCGTGGCGCTGGCGAAAGCCATTTCGCATCCGGCAGTAGCGTCACAATTCGCATAACCAGGTGTGCAGGGAGGCGTCGCGCAGCTCGAATCCACGCTGCACGTCAACACCGTATTGATGGCGTCGCATGCCTTGTTGCCGCAACTCAGGCAGTTGTCGCGGGTGGCGAGCGTCGTCTCGCATCCAGGGTCATCGTTGCAATCGGCGGTAAGGTCATCAAAACACCGTTCGACGACGCACTTTGCGTTTTCACATTTGGCCGAGGCGTTGTCGAAGGCACATACGCGGTTGCACGTACCGCAATTCTCAGGGTTCGTCTTCAGGTCCACGCATCGATTCCCGCATCTGTCGATAATGGGCGGAAGGCAGGTCGGCGGTAAGCACGCGTGTCCCTCACCCTGGGGCAGGCAGACCGTTTGGTCACTGCAGCGCGTCGTGCACGAACCACAATTCTCGGGTCGGGAAAGGTTCGTCTCGCAGCCATCTTCCGGATTGCTGGTGCAATGACCGAACCGGTATTGGCACGAGCTCGGCGGGATGAAGCATTGGCCAGACCAGCACTCAACGGGCGCGCCCGGCGCCACGTGCGGAAGGGTCCAGCAGTGCTCGGGCGCGCAGCTGGTGCCGTCTGACACATCGGGGATCGACACATCGGGGATCGACACGTCGGGGATCGATACATCGGGGATCGACACGTCGGGAGTCGACACATCACCGGCGGTGTGGTCTTGCATGATCGCATCGACCGGGGTGGACCCGTCGATTGGCACGGGTGCATCGGAGGGGCTCGACCCGTCGCTGATGCTGCCCCCACCTCGCCCCCCGTTCGCGTCGGTTTCGGCTTGGTTCCCGACGTCGAGCAATGCCCGGTCGACGACCGATCCATCGAACGCGGCGCTGCTGCCGGCCGAGCCACCCGCACCGGACCCCGCGTCGGAACCCTCCGTCACATGGCCCGCGCCATGCCCGCCACAAGCCATGATTTCCGCGAATGCGAAGGCCAATCCGCCCTTCGCAACGCCGGACAGAACCCTTTTCATTGCCGAATCTTTCTCATTGCTGGCGGCGAAGGCATTGGCCGAGTTACGACGCCCAGCCTTCGATGTCGGGAGCATTCTTGTCCCGAGCCGTTTCATGATTTTGGCGCCCGCGGAGGTAAAGTGCGTGCCTAGTTGGTGAATGGCGCAAAAAAGAGCGCCGTCGGTCCTTGCCCATCACTTCAGACGACTGAACGAAGCCCACGATTGCGGCCCTGACGAGATTCGTGGAGCGAATGTTCGAGGAATCCGATGATCCCGGTTGCTTAGCGTAAGGAAGGCCGCTTCGACTCCGGCATTCGGCTCAAATTCCACTTAACAGTCCTTGAAGCT